>CADCTW010000110.1 GCA_902805735.1 uncultured Gemmatimonadota bacterium
AGTCCTTGGCGGCGGTGTCGCCGGCGGCGGCGGCCGGGGCCGCGGGGGGCGCGTCCGGCTCGTCGGCGGCGGCCAGCTTGGTGAGCCAGGTGAAGGGCGGCACCGCCCGGCTCACCTCGTCCAGCAGGTGGGGCCACACGTAGCGGCGGCCGTCCACGCTGCGGATCACGGCGATCTTGTTCTCGATGGTGTCGCGGCGGGCGTCCAGCGTCTCCATCAGCGAGATGGTGCGCGCCAGCCGCGCCGAGTCCTGCGTCTCGCTCTGGACCTCGGCCTCCAGCGCGGTGCGGGCGCTCCCCGTCTTCCACCAGCCGAAGCCGGCCAGCGCCAGCATCAGGAAGGCGGCCAGCCCCACGCCGGCCACGCGCATGTCCACACCCGCCGTGGGAAGCGAGGGCCTGCGGGCCCCACGGGCGGCGGAGGCACGCTTGGGCGTGCCGCCGGGGAGAAGGTTGATCTGGATCAAGGGTGCACTCGGGCGTTCGGCGGTGCCCCGCGGCGCGCGCGGGGCGAAGGACTTCGGGGGCGGCTCAGTTGGCGCCGCGGAGGGCCAGCCCCACCGCGAGCATCAGCATGGGGGCCAGCTCGTCCACCGGGAAGAAGGTGCCGGCGCCGGTGCGCACCTTGAGGCGCTGCAGCGGCGAAGCCAGCTCCGTGCGGGCGCGCAGGCGCCCGGAAACCACGTCCACCAGGCCGGGGATGCGCGCGGAGCCGCCGCTGAGGTACACCCGCGAAAGCCCGCCCCCCGCGTCGCTGGCGGCCAAAAAGGCCACCGCGCGCTCGATCCCCGTGGCCAGCTCCTCGCTGCCTTCCGTGAGGAGCTCGCGGAACTCGGCGGCGCGCGGCGAGCGGCCTTCCAGCACCGCCTCGGCCTCTTCCACCGTCAGCCCGTGGCGGCGGCGCAGGTCCTCGCGCAGGCGCCGCGAGCCGAAGGGGATGTCGCGCGTGAGCACCAGCGTCCCCTCCTGCAGCACGTTCACCGTCGAGATCTCGTGCCCCACGTTCACCAGGGCGCACACCCCGTTCATGGCCTCGGGGTAGTTGTACTCGAAGGCGTTGTGCAGGGCGCAGGCGTCCACGTCCACCACGGTGGGGGCCAGGCCGGCGTCGCGCAGCAGCCCCACGCGCTGCTCCACCACCTCGCGCTTGGCGGCCACCAGCAGCACGTTCATCTGCAGGCCGTCGCTCAGCGGGTCCACGATCTGGAAGTCCAGCTGCACGCTCTCCATGTCGTAGGGAACGTACTGCTCGGCCTCCCAGCGGATCACCTCGCGGGCGTCGGCTTCCTTCATCCGGTCCATCTGGATCTTCTTCACCATCACGTCGCGCCCGCCCACCGACGCCACCAGCGTCTTCGGCTTCACCCCGGCCGTCGTGAGCAGCGACTGTACGGTCTGCACCACGATCTGCGGGTCCATCACCTCTCCCTCCACGATGGCGTCGGCCATCAGCGGGGTGTGGGAGACGTGCACCAGCTCCGGCTCGCTGCCGGAGTGGTCCACCACCGCCAGCTTCACGTAGCCGCTGCCGATGTCGAGGCCCACCGTGCTCTTGTTGCGGCGGAGGAAGGAAACCATGCTGCTTTGGGAAACGAGGGTCCGTAGGCGCGCCGGCGTGAAGACCGCGGCGCAGCGGATGCAACGGTGTGGATCATGTGGAGGGGACTCGCACAGTGTAGCGCGCCCCCCGGGGCCGCGTCAAGGACGGCCTCTGCCACCGATCTGCTACCGCACCACCTCGAACCACCCGTACAGGGGCCGGCCGAGGGTGAACGCGGGGTTGTCGTCGTTGAAGGCCTGCTGCACCCGCCGGTTGACGCACGGGTCGAAGGTGATGTTCACGGTGCCGCCCAGGTGGTTGGTGCCGTCGCGGCCCACCTGGATCGCGTTCAGGCCGATCACCGCGCCCTCCACCTGCAGCGTGCCCGTCACGTCCAGGTCGCCGTCGACGATGATGATCCCCTTGTACTTGAAGTTGCCGGACACGCGCAGCCCGCCGTTGATCACCACGATGATCCCCTGGCCGTGCTCGCCCTGCAGGTCCACCTGCCCGCCCCTGGCGTCGATCCCCACGACGGGGTAGTACGAGGTGTCCGCGGCGGCGGCGGTGCAGGTGACGCCGTCCATCGAGTCGGGGCACCCCCAGTTGGCCGAGTCCTTGGTCGCCACGTCGGAGCGCGCCCGGAAGTTGTTGCTGAAGGTGCGCGTCGATCCGAGCAGCGGCCCGAACTTGATGTTGGCCTTCTGCGCGACCTGCAGCGGGGTCTTGCCGCCCAGGATGCGCGCGCGGAACTGCGCGGTGTCTTCCTCGGTCTGCCTGCTCCCCCCCTCCAGCGTCACGCTTCCGCTCGTCTCCAGCGTCCCGTCCTTGGAGGTCTCGATGGCGGGTACGGCGCCCACGCTCCCGCACAGGGAAACGTTCTGGGCCTGGCCCACGATCTCGGAGTTGCCCTTCACCACCACGTCCTCGCCGAACGACCCGGCGCCGTTCACGTTGAGCCGCAGGTCCCCGGGCGTCAGGTCGAACTGGAGGAAGGCGCCCAGCATCCGGCTCGTCCGCCCGCCGCTGCGCACGGGGGTGGAGGTGATGCAGTACACGGCGCGCCCGTTCGTCACCACCGCGCCCGGAGTGGTGACCGGGTTGCGGCGATAGAGCTGCCGCAGCGTCACGCTCGCGTCGCCGCCGCTGGGGATGGCGAAGGTCCCCGCGAACGAAGCGAGGGGGACCAGGGGGTTGGCCCGCACCTGGGCGTCCAGGCTGCTGACGTAGGCCTCCAGCCCTTCCTCGGCGCTGTACACGCCGCGGGTGGCTTCCTGGTGCGCCCCGCTCACCGCCAGCTCCGTGGAGGAGCTCACCAGCGCCGCCGTCACCAGGATGGACACCACCACCAGGCCGATCATGGCCAGCGGGAGTGCGACACCGTGTTCGTTGCGAAGCGCCCTGAAGTGCGATCTCATGATTAGGTCCCGGGTGGGTGCTACTGGAAGTTGCGGAGCGACACGGTGATCGAGTCTTCGCTGGTCACGAACGCCGCGTGCGACGTCTTCCGCGCCTTCATCGCCACCACCACGCGCACGCTGCGCACGGCGTTCAGGTTGTCGGCCGCCACGGCGGCACCCGTGGCGTCCAGGTAGCGGAAGGCCACGCGCTCGATGGGGCCGGCGAGCGGCTCGGGCTGGCCACCGTTCTCGCGCGTCATCCACCGGTCGCCGTTGGTCACCGGCGCGCCGTCCCCGTAGGCCACCGTGCGGTACAGGTACACGGCCAGCCCCGGCACCGGCGTCACCCCCGCCGGCACCCCGTCGATCTTGATCACCGACGTCTGCGTGGGCGCGCTGGTGATGGGGCCGCAGGGCGACGTGGCCGCCTGCGTCGCGTTCAGGGTGTCGCCGCGCGTCACCCCCGGCGCGAACTGGAAAGCGGCAACGGTGCCGGCGGTGGCGTTCTGCTCCGACGTCTGCACCGCGAGCGAGGGGGTGCTGGGGATGGACGACGCGGCGTTGACCCAGGCCCCCTTGTCGAAGATGGCGAAGTGCGAGCCGCTCGCGGCCCCGCAGTACACGCCCCAGATCATCGGCGCGGCGAAGCGGATGGAGTCCGCGCTGGCGTGGATCAGCCCGCCCGGCTGCGGAACGCCGCGCAGCTCGCTCCCCACCAGCTCCAGGGTGCCGCGCGCGTTGTCCTGCACCTCCTGGCGCGCGTACTGTACGTTGGTGAAGCGCGCCTGCCCGGTCACCACCTGCATGATCACCCCCGCCAGGAAGCCGGCGATGACCATGGCCACCAGCAGCTCCACCAGGGTGAAGCCGGCGGTGGAGGGCCGGGGTGCTTCCGCGTGGCGGGTCATGGGATGTCCTGGTGGAAGAGGTACGAGTTCAGCGTCACGGGCGCCGCGCGCACCAGCCGGTTGCCCGTGGTGGTGGGGGTGACCGTCACCGAGAGCCGCGCCTGCCGCTGGGCCGCCCGGGTGGCGCTGCGCGCCACCAGCACCGTGTCGCCGCCGGAGACCGCCACCTTGGCCTGGCTGGAGATGGGCAGCGCGCCCGGTGTGGCGTGCACCGCGTTGCGCAGCTCCTCCATCCCGGTCACCGCGGCGGCCGTGTAGCGGCTCTGCTTCTCGGCCAGCGTGTTCACGCGCGCCGCGCCGATCCCCAGCGCCTCCAGGCTCAGCAGCCCCACGGCGAGGATGACGAGCGCGATCATCACCTCGATGAGGGTGAACCCCGCGGTGGCGCGCGGCGGGAGCGAGGCGGAATCAGCGTGCACGGTTCACCTTGCCGAGTGCGGAGATCGTGAGCGTGTCCCGGAGGGACGTGGAGCCCTGCATCGCCACGATGGTGGTGGCTCCGCTGCGGCGCAGGCCGCGCCCGTCGAAGACCACCGAATCGTTCGCGGGGCTCAGCGTGAGCCCCGGATAGTCCCTGGTGAGGCTGACCGTCTTCACCTGCTCCACGAGCGCGCCGTCCCTGCCGCGCAGCTCCACGGTGTAGCCGGTGCCGGCGGTGTTGATCACCAGGCGCGCGCGGTTGCCGGCGCGCATGGCCCGCATGCGGGTGAGGCTCAGGTCCGCGGCAAGCTGGTTGGTCACGCTGCTGCGCCCGGCGCTCTTGACGATGCCCGTCATGCGCGGCGCGGCGATGGCCAGCAGGATGCCGAAGATCACCAGGGCGGCGAGAACCTCGGCGAGCGTGAAGCCGGAGCGTGAACGGAGGGAAAGCGTGGTAGGCATGCCGTTCTCCTAGGGAAGGACCGTGCCCGAGCCTTAATCACGCTAATACAACGACTTAGCCCCCCTGAAGCCCCTTTTTGGCAGCGCATACTTTTCCCTACCGGCAAACCTTGCGCACCGCGGGGCCCTCACCCCCCCGACCCCCCTCCCCCAAACTGCTGGGGGAGGGGGGCGCATCTTCTGTCCCTGCGCGACGGGGTGGGACGGGGTGGGACCGATGCGCCTACTGCAGGGGCGGGATTGATCATCGCGCCTCCCGCGTCTGCTCGCCGTCAGAAGCTCCGGCGGATGCGGCCGAGCACGGAGATGATGACCGTGTCCGCCACGGTGCCCCGCCGCGACCAGACGCGGCGGTTCTCGAAGGGCAGGAGCAGGCCGCGCGAGTCGAACGAGAGGGTGCGGTCGTTGTTGGACTCCAGGCACACCCCGCTGGCGTCGCTGCGCAGGCTGGCCACCCGCACCACGCGCGGGCGCGGGTCGCGGATGGTGATGCGGTACCCGTCCGCCGAGAAGCGCCCGAAGCGCGGCGCCGCGCACCCGCCCTGGAACGCCACCTCCACCCTGCTCCCGCTGCGCACGGACAGCATTCGCGCGTACGCCATGTCCACGGCGAACTGGCTGAGCGCCGCCGTCGTCTGCGCCCGCGCCATCACCCGCCCCAGCGAGGGCGCAGCGAGCCCCACCAGGATCCCGACCAGCGCCAGCACCACCAGCAGTTCCACCAGCGTGAACCCCGCCCTCCGCTCCCCCATGGCCGCCTCCCCGTTCGGGTGAGCGTCCACACTGTGCACTTTGCGGAATGCGCACAAGTACTTTGCGCAAGCTGGCTAAAAATGGCCGCACACAACGAAAAAAGGCACAGAGATGAAGTCATCTCTGTGCCTCTGTGTCTCTGTGTGAGACCGCTTCTACGCGATCGCCCACAGGCGCAGGAGGAGCTCCTCCATCGCCTGCCTGTCGTTGAGAGAGGCGGACTTGAGCAGCCGGTCCGTGCGCAGCAGCTCGCCCAGCGCCCGGTCCAGCTCGGGGAGGGTCCAGCGGCGGGCCTGGGGGACGATGCGCTTCGCCATCCAGCGCTGGAAGGGCTTCAGCTCGCGCTCCAGCGCCGCCTGCCCGCCCGCGCAGGCGATCCCCACCTTGAGGAGCTGCCCGCCCATCCCGATCACCAGCCCCACGGCGTTCTCCCCCGCCTCCAGCAGCGTGGGGAGGGCGGCCAGCGCCTCGCGGAACCTGCGCTCGGCCACCAGGTCGAACCAGGCCCAGCGGTCCTGCCGCGGGATGGAGCCGCCCACGGCGCGCACGTCGTCCAGGGTGAGCCGCTTCCGCTCGCCGGCGTAGGCCACCAGCTTGGCCAGCTCGGAGCGCAGCGTCCCCTGGTCCGCGCCGATGCCGGCCACCAGGGCGCGGGCGGCGTCCGCCTCCAGCTCCACCCCGTGCACCTCGCGGGCGGACTCCATCAGCCACCCGGGCGCGTCGTTGGGGTCCAGCGGGGCGAACTCCGCGGACACGGCGCGCTTCTTCAGGTCGTCGTAGAAGCGGGCCTTGGAAGCGGCCGGGATGGCCGCCGAGACCACCAGGATCAGCCCCGGCGGGGGCGCGGCGGCGGCGGCCTCCACCACCTCGCGCGCCTTGGGCGAAAGCCCCTGCGCGTCGCGCACCACCACCACGCGGTGCTCGGCCATCATGGGGTGCGTGGCGACCAGGGAGGCGAGCTCGTCGGCGGTGACGTCGGAGCCGCGGAGCTGGTCGAAGTTGAAGTCGCGGGTGGCGGGGTCCAGGTACGCGCCCACCACGCTGGCCACCGCCTCGTCGCGGGCGAACTCTTCGTCGCCGTGAAGGAAGAACACACCCCCCGGGACACGGTCCCGGAGAGTGCGCTGGAGTGCTTCGGCGGAGATCTGGGGCACGATGGGCCTAGCGGGCGAGGGACTGCCCCGCGGCGCCTCCCTCGGAGTACGCGGCGAGGGTGGCCACGAGCGGGTTGTCGTGCTTGAACACCAGGTCGTGGTAGGGCAGCTCGGCCACGGCCACGCCCAGCCGCGCCAGCTGCGAGGTCACCCGCCCGGCCTCGCGGTGGGCCGGCAGCTCGAACGCGGCCAGGAAGTCGGCGCGCGGCGAGGTGACGGCGACCGCGGGGAGGTGCAGCGCGGCGGCGGTGTGCTGGCGGACCAGCGGCACCCACGCGGCGGCGGCGATGGCGGCGGCCACCGCCAGCGCGGCGAGCGCGGCCCCGTCCGAGCGGCCTCCGCGGGCGCGCGCGGCCTCCAGGTCTTCCGTGAAGATGCGGTGCTGGAGCCGCGCGGAAAAGTCCTCCGACACCTCCAGCACCGGCAGCTCGCGGTACACCTCGGTGCCGCGGCGCAGCACGCGGTCGTACCGCGCGCACGACTCGCACTCGTCCAGGTGCACCTCGAACTCGACCCGCTCTTCCCAGGGAAGCGCGTCGTCCCGGAAGGCGGAATACCCCGCCAGGAACCGCTCGCAGCTCGTCATCTCTCCTCCACCTCCACTCGTGTCGCCGCCGTATCCTGAGCCCCGTTGTACGCGAAACGTCCGGCGGTGTTCCCATGGCTTCACACAGAGACACAGAGGCACAGAGAAGAACCATTCTCTGTGCCTCTGTGTCTCTGTGTAAGCCCGCTTTTCTCTATCAGTCGAGGAGCGGCGCGATCAGCTGCGCGAAGTTGTTGCGCGCGCGGTTCAGGCGGCTCTTCACGGTGCCCAGGTTGGCGCCCGTGATGTCGGCGATCTCCTCGTACGTCTTCCCCTCCATCTCGCGCAGGATGAACACCGTGCGGTGGTGCTCCGGGAGCTGGTCCACCGCCGATTCCACCATGCTCTTGAGGTGGCGCTTCCGGAACAGGTCGTCCGGGCGGTAGGTGTTGTCCTCCCACTCCAGCGGGCGCGCGTCGGCGTCCCAGTTCTTCTTGATGGTCTGGAACAGCACCAGCGGGTTGCGCGAGCGGTTGCGCAGCTCGTTCTTCGCCAGGTTCGACGCGATCGTGTAGACCCAGGTCGAGAACTTCTTGCTCTGGTCGAAGCGGTGGAGGTGCCGGTATACCCGGATGAACGTTTCCTGCACCAGGTCTTCCGCGCGCTCGCGGTCGCCGGTGGTGCGGTACACGAAGTTGAGGAGACGCGTCTGGTAGCGCTCCACCAGCTCGCCGAAAGCGCGCTTTTCGCCGTCCAGGAAAGCGGCCACCACGCCGCTGTCGTCGAGCTGCTTGAGCGCGCTGCGGGCCGACGCCGGGTCGGCGGGCTTGGGTGCGCGGGCGAAAACGTCGATCATATCGGGAACCCCCTTCTTGGGCACTGCTCGGGTTGGGGTGGGCTTGGCTGCGACAGTGAAAGGCAGGGGCCGTGCCCCGCGCCGCTCCGCCCGTCATCCGCCGAAAAGCCGCCTGTCTGCTGGGTTTCTGCCCCCTGGCGCGCGGAGCCCTCCGCTTCCGCTCGTCCTCTGGCGGGGACACCCGCTGGACACTTGTGACACCTCCCCTCCCCCGGCCTACATCCCCATCACGAACCCGGCGGCGTAGAGGAGGGTGCAGATGGTCTTGCCGTCGGTGATCTCGCCGTCGCGCACCATGCGCAGCGCTTCGGACATGGGGAGGGGCACCACCTCGACGAACTCGTCGGGGTCGAACTCCGTTTCGCCGGCCGTGAGGTCGGTGGCCAGGTAAAGGTGGATGCGCTCGTCCGTGAAGCCGGGCGTCGTCCAGATGGTGGTGAGGAAGCGGAGGCCGCCCGCGGTGAGCCCCGTCTCTTCGCGCAGCTCGCGCCGCGCGCATTCGTCCCACGGCTCGCCCGGGCGGTCGGGGCGCCCGGCCGGTACCTCGTACAGGTACCCGCCGGCGGCGTAGCGGTACTGGCGGATCAGCACGACCTGGGGGTCGCCCCCCGCGGGGTCGCTCAGCACCGGGAGGACCGCCGCCGCGCCCGAGTGGCGGATCATCTCCAGCTCGCCCGTGGAGCCGTCCGGGTAGCGGACCGTGTCCACCCCCAGGTCCACGATGCGGCCCTGGTGCACCGGCTTCCGGGAGATCAGCCCCGGCTCTGCCTCGCTCATCGTCTTCCGCAGGTTGAAGATGCCCAAAACCGGGGCGCCGCTCAACCGGTCGAGCGGCGCCCTAACAACAACTTAACCGACGTGGAACAGCAGGGCTCACACAGAGACACGGAGACACAGAGAGAAACGCTCTGGATCTGATCAGCGCAGCGCTTCGGCCGGGTCCACCACCTCCACCGGGCCGATCCCCAGCGCCTCCAGCGGGGCGCGCACCTGGTCCGCGTCGCCGGCGATCACGATGGCGGCGCGCTCCGGGTGCAGACGCCGGCGGGCCGCCTCCAGCACCTCGCCGGCGGTGACGGACAGGATGCGCTCGCGGTGCCCCTGGTAGTAGTCCGTGGGGAGCCCGTAGGTGGCCATGGCCGCCAGCCGCGTCGCCACCCCGGACGTGGTCTCGTTGGTGAGGGGGAAGACGCCGGCCAGGTAGTCGCAGGCGTGGCGCAGCTCGTCCGCGGTCACCTCCCCCTCGCGGATCCCGCGGATCTCGCGCAGGATCTCTTCCACCGCGTGCGCCGTGACCTCGCTCTGCACGGCGCTGGCGACGTGGAAGCTCCCCGCCTGCCGCCGCACGTTCCAGGCGGAGCTCACCCCGTACGTGTAGCCGAGCCGCTCGCGCAGGTTCATGTTGAGCCGCGACGAGAACGAGCCCCCCAGGATGGTGTTCATCACCAGGAGGGGGATGTAGTCCGGCGCGCCCCGCTCCACCCCCACGTGCCCCACGCGCACTTCGCTCTGCACCGCGCCCGGGCGGTGGGCGATCACGATGGCTGCCCGCTCCGCGCGCGGCTTCACCGCCGGGACGGCGGCCGGAAGGCTCTCGCCCCGCCAGTCGCCGAAGAAGCGCTCCGCCAGCGCCGCCATCTCGTCGGCCGCCACGGCGCCCGCCGCCACCAGCGTGCTCCCCGCCGGGGCGTAGCGCGCGGCGTGGAAGGCCGCCACGTCGCCTCGCCCCAGCGTGAGCACCGTTGCCTCGCTCCCCCCCAGGGGGCGCGAAAAGGGCGAATCGGCCGCGAAGGCGTAGCGGCTGAAGAGCTCGCTGGCGGTGGCCGACGGGTCGCTGCGGCGGTGCGCCAGCGTCCCCATCCGCTCCTGCACCAGCCGCTCCACCTCCGCCTGCGGAAAGGTGGGGCGGCGCACCAGGTCGGCCAGCAGGGCGAGGCCATCCTCCATCCGCGCGCGAAGCGCGGTGAAGCCGGCCTGCGCCACGTCCCACCCCGTGCTGCTCTCCAGCGACAGCCCCAGCCCCTCGGCCGTCTCCGCGATCTCGTCCGCCGTGCGCCCCCCGGCGCCCGACTCCAGCAGCCCCGAGGTCAGGCTAGCCACGCCCGCGCGCGCCTCCTCCTCCGAAGTGCCGCCGGCGTTCATCACCAGCTCCAGCGACACCAGGGGGAAGCGGTGCGTCTCCGCCACGAGGAGCCGCAGCCCGTTGGACAGGGTGCGGCTCTCCACGGCCGGGAAGTGGAAGGGGCGCACCGGCCCCGGCTGAGGCGCCCGCTCGCGGCTCATGCGGCCACCTCCACGCGCGGCACGTAGGTGAGCACCACGCGGTTGTCCTCGCGCAGGTAGCGCCCGGCCACGCGGCGCACGTCGTCCGGCGTCACGGCGCGGTAGCGGTCCAGCTCCGTGTTGATGCGCTCCGGCTCGCCGAAGAAGGTGGTGAGCATGGACAGGCGGTCGGCGCGCTCGGCCACGCGCTGCAGCTCCAGCGTGTTGCGCGCCTCCACCCCCGTCAGCGCGCGCTCCATCTCCTCGGGCGAGGGCCCCTCCTCCGCCAGCGAGCGCAGCTCCTGGAGCAGCGCCGCCTCCAGCCCCGCCACGTCGCCGCCGGGCGGCACCACGCCGCGCACGATGAGCAGCGCGGCCCCCGTCACCACGGGGAAGGCAAAGGCGGACGCGGCGCGGGCGATGCGCCGGTCGCGCACCAGGTCGCGGTACAGCCGGCTGCTCTTCCCCGCCGAGAGCACCTCGGTGAGCACGTCCACGGCGTAGAACTCGTCCGTGCCCAGGGGCGGCACGCGGAAGGCCAGGTAAACGCGCGCCAGGGCGAAGCTCCCCTCCACCGTTTCGCGCACCTCGCGCCCCACGGTGAACGGCTCCAGCGTGGGGCGGCCCGGGATGGGCGGCAGCTCCGGCCCGCGCGGGATGGGCCCGAAGTACTGCTCCACCAGCCGCCGCGCCTCCGCCGGGTCGAAGTCGCCCACGATGGAGAGCACCGCGTTGTTGGGCGCGTAGAAGGTGCTGAAGAACTCCCGCACGTCGTCCAGCGAGGCGGCGTCCAGGTCCGCCATGCTCCCGATGACGGAGTGGTGGTACGGGTGGTCGGGGGGAAAGAGCATCGCCTGGATGCGCTCGTCCCAGTCGCCATAGGGCTGGTTGTCGACCCGTTCGCGCCGCTCGTTCTTCACCACGTCGCGCTGGTTGTCCAGCTTCTCCTGCGTGAGCGCGGGGAGGAAGAAGCCCATGCGGTCGCTCTCCAGCCAGAGCGCCAGCTCCAGCTGTTGCGCGGGGAGCGTCTCGTAGTAGTTGGTGCGGTCCAGCCAGGTGGAGCCGTTGATGCTGCCGCCCGCGCGCTCCACGTAGGCGATGTGCTGCGTGTCCGGCACGTGCTCGGACCCCTGGAACATCATGTGCTCGAAGAGGTGGGCCAGCCCCGTGCGCCCCGCCGCCTCGTTCCGGCTCCCCACGTTGTACCACAGGTTCACCGCGACCACGGCGTTGCTGGAGTCCACGGAGAAGACCACCCGCAGGCCGTTGTCCAGGGAGAAGCTCTCGATCGGGATGTGCATCCGTTGGCCTGTTGGGATTCTGTCGCGGGTCAGCGGATGCCGAGCACGGCCACCGGCAGCCCGAAGCTTTCGCGGATCAGGAAGCGCCGCTCCTGGGCGCGGTTGCGCGAGATGGGGCTGTCCGGCGTGGGCGACGTGAAGCCGCGGATCCCCACGCGCAGGGAGAGCAGCTTGAGGCGCAGCATGTGGAACGGGTCGCTCACCAGCACGGCGCGGCTCATCCCCCGGCCGCGCATCAGCCCCGCCACGCCGGTCATGGACTCCAGCGTGGTGAGCCCCTCGCGCTCGGTGAGGATGGCGTCGCGCGGGATCCCCTGCCGCACCGCGTAGCGCTGGCTCACCACCGCCTCGCTCACGGTGTCGCCGGGGCCCACGCCGCCGGTCATGATGATGACGGGCGCCAGGCCGCGGCGGTGCAGCGCCACCGCGTGGTCCAGCCGCGCGCGCAGCACGGGCGAGGGGCGGCCGTCGTACTGCGCGGCGCCCAGCACCACGATGGCGTCCACGCGGCGGGCCTCGTCGCGCCGGCCGTACAGGTGGATGGCCGCCACGGTCAGCGCCCACAGCGCCACCACCAGGATGAGGAAGCGCAGGGCGTAGTTGGCGATGCGCAGCGGCAGCGGGCGCTTCGCGGTGCGCGGCGCGGCGGTCCCGGAGGGCGGCGGCGGGGGCACTGGGGCGCCCGTGGGTTCGGGGCGGGTGCTCACGCGCGCTGCAGCAGCCGCTCGCGGAGGAGCGAGGGGGCCAGGTCGTCACGGAGGATCGCGATGGCGTCGTCGCCCTCCTCGATCGCCTCCTCCACCTCTTCGATCATCTCGCGGTCGCTGGAATCGGCCGCGGCCTCGGCGCGCGCCACGGCGTTCCACGCCTCGTCCGCCCACCCCTCGCCGGCGGAGGCCAGGGCGCAGAGAAGCTGGAGCTCCACGTCCTCCACGCGCTCGGCGGCGGCGCGGTGGAGCTGCTCGGCGCCCTCCTCGGTGCGCCGCGCCTCCACCAGCGCCAGCCCGTACAGCCCGCGCAGCCACCCGTCGTCCGGGCGCAGGGCCAGCGCTTCCTCCAGCGTGCCCAGCCCATCCTCCGGCCGCCCGGCGAGGAGGTAGGTCATCCCCAGGTCCGCCTGCACGTCCGCGTCCTCGGGGGCCAGCCCGCGGGCAGCCTCCAGCTCGGTGACCGCCTCGGCGAAGAGCCCTTCGCGCGCCAGGTACGCTCCGTACGCCGCCCGCGCAAAGGGGAAGTCGGGCGCGGTGAGGGCGGCCATGCGCAGCGCCCCCTCCGCGTCCGGGTCGTCGAACAGGGCCACGCCGCTCCCGGACGCGGCCAGCACGAACGGGTCCTCCGGCTGCAGCGCCAGCGCGCGCCGGAAGAAGTCGTACGCCTCGCCGTCGTTCCCCAGGCGCTGCGCGGCGATCCCCGCCCAGCACAGCAGGACGGCGCTGTCGCCGTGCTCTTCCAGCGCCCCCGCCAGCAGGGAGTGAGCCTCGTCCCAGCGCTCCTCCTCGCCCAGCGTCTGCGCCTCGGCGACGACCGCCTCCTCTTCGCCCGCCCGAACGTCGTTCTCCTCCGCCATCGCCCGTTCCGTACGGGTGCAGGTGCGCTGTGCCTGGACCAGGACACAGCCGAGCTCGGCAACATACGCGTGCGGCGCCCCACCCGCGAGGTGCTGAGCACGCCGCGCGCCGCTGTGTACGGCGTTTGCATACAGGCGCCGGTCCCGCCCGGCCCGGTGCGGCGGGGCACGGCGACCGAGACGCGAGGGGAGGATGGAGAGCGGCGGAGAGTGCGTGGAGCACGACAACCCGGACTGCGCCGGGCGCTGGCGGCGCGACGGCGGCGCATGGCGATGCAGCGGGTGCGGCGCTGCGTACCCGCTCACCCCCGGCGTGGCGCGCGCCACCATCCGCGAGAACGCGTGCGGCCTCCTCCTTGCGCGCCTCACCGCCGAGGGGCGCGCCGCGATCGAAGGGGAGTGACTGCCTGGCCCACACAGAGACACAGAGGCACAGAGACGGAGTCCCTGTGCCTCTGTGCGTTGCAGTGCCCGGGGCGGGACTCGAACCCGCAAGCCGTGGGGCGGAGCATTTTAAGTGCTCTGTGTTTGCCATTTCACCACCCGGGCCCGCCCGCCGCAGAAGATAATACGGGAAGCGGGTGGGTGTGGAGGGGTCACGGCGCCGCGTCGATGGCGGCGCGCAGGCGGGCCACGTTCTCGGCCACCGTGGCGCGCGTGTTGTAGACGGCCGAGCCCGCCACCAGCGCCGTGGCCCCTGCGCTCACCACCGCGCCCGCCGTTTCCGGCGTGATGCCGCCGTCCACCTCCAGCTCCACCTCCGAGAGTCCGCGCTCGTCCAGCATGCGGCGGATGGCCGCCACCTTTGCCGTGCTGGTGGGGATGTACGACTGCCCCCCGAAGCCGGGGTTCACCGACATCACCAGCACCAGGTCCACGTAGGGGAGGATCTCGGCGAGCGCCACCGCCGGGGTGGCGGGGTTGAGGGTGACCCCCGCGCGCATCCCCAGCTCGCGGATCTGCTGCACGGTGCGGTGCAGGTGGCGCGTGGCCTCCACGTGCACGGTGAGGATGTCCGCGCCCGCCTCGGCGAAGGCGGCCACGTAGCGCTCCGGCTGCTCGATCATCAGGTGCACGTCGATGACGCCCCGCGCGGCCCGCCGGGCCGCCGCGGCCACCAGCGGCCCGATGGTGATGTTGGGGACGAAGTGCCCGTCCATCACGTCCACGTGGATCCACTCCGCGCCGGCCGCCTCGGCCTCACGGATGTCGTCGCCCAGCCGCGTGAAGTCGGCCGAGAGGATGGAGGGCGCGATCTTGACGCGGCTCATCCCGCCTCCCCCATCACCCGCACCCCGTCCGCCGCGGCGATCACCACCGCCGTGGCCATCCCCAGGAACAGCCCCGTCTCCACCACGCCGGGGCGCACCAGCAGCGCCGCCTCCAGCGCTTCCGGGTGCGCGATCCCCTCCGGGAAGCGGCAGTCCACGATGTGGTGCCCGCCGTCGGTCACCCGCGGCTCGCCCCCGTCACCGAGGCGCAGCTCCGGCTCCGCGCCCAGCGAGCGGAAGTAGTCGAGCAGCACCGGCTCGGCGAAGGGGTCCACCTCCACGGGGAGGGGAGCCCGCGTCCCCAGCAGCTCCACCACCTTGGACTCGTCGGCCACGATCACCAGCCGTTCGGAGACGGAGGCGACCACCTTTTCCCGCAGCAGCGCCGCGCCGAGGCCCTTGATCAGCCGCAGCTCGGGGTCCACCTCGTCCGCGCCGTCGATGGTCAGGTCCAGCCGCGGGTACTCGGCCAGCGAGCCCAGCGGGATCCCCAGCCGCCGCGCGCGCGCCGCCGTGTCTTCGGAGGTGGGCACGCCCACGATGCTCCCCCACTCCCCCGCCGCGCGCCGCTCCGCGATCACGTCCAGCAGGTGGCGCACGGTGGAGCCGGTCCCCAGCCCCAGCGCCATCCCGTCCTCGATCCACCCGGCGGCCCGCTCCGCCGCCGCCCGCTTCAACGCCTCCGCCTTCTCCACGGTGTTCTCCTCTGTGTCTCTGTGCCTCTGTGTGAGCCCGCGGTCCAAAAGATCGGGGGGGTGCCCGATGGCACCCCCCCGACCCCGTCACAGCTCCGTCAGCTCGCCGCGATTACTCGCCGCGGACGCCGCCGGTCTTGACTTCCGTCTGGTACGGCTGGAACTCGCAGCCGGGGCGGACGGGCACGTAGATCACGTCGGGCCGCGTCTGGCCGGCCTCGGCGAACACCGGCACCCCCTGGAAGTCGCCCACGCGGGTGACTTCGTTGACGCCGAGCACGCGCGGCAGGCCGTACTTGACGAAGCGGCGGTTCTGGAACATCACCGGCTCGTTGTTGATGAACCACGTGGCGTTGGCCGCGTACTGCCCGCCCGTCGGGAAGGCGGTCGCGAACGGCTGCCCGTTCACCAGCGTGTCACCCGCGGTCGGGCTGTACGAGCCCGTCACCGTGGTCAGGCTGCCATCCGCCTGCAGCACGCAGATCTGGATGTCCTGGCGCGTGTCGACCACCGGCGGCGGCGGAGCCACCTCGACCGGCGGCGGCGGCAGCACGACCGGCGGCGGAACGACGACCGGCGGCGGCGGCAGGATGTCGCCGAACATCGCCTTCAGCCCCAGCACCGCGCGCGGCGTGAAGGTGAACTTGTCCTCGCCCGGCCCGTTCTGCCGCACGTGCGCCGGCGAGTCGTAGCCGTGCACCGCCAGCTCGCCGAACAGCGACACCGGCCCGAGCGGGAAGAAGTCCGCGCCCACGCCGACCACGCCCATCCCCGTGGACGAGAACTCGGGGCTCGTGCTCACGCACACCCCGGCGCGCGCCCACTGCACCTGCGGGATGCACGCGATCGCGTCGCTGTCATCCACGCCCGGCGTCATGAAGTCGCCGATGTCCGCCGTGTAGCCGCCGCCGCCCAGGAAGAAGTACACCGAAGGCATGAAGCCCGGTGCCTGAGAGAAGAACGGGCGGAACACCAGGTCCAGGTCGTACAGGTAGCTGTTCGTCACCAGCTTGTCCGACTCGAAGCCCTCGGCCTCCGGCAGGTTCTGCGGGAGGTACGCGCCGTGGAGGCGCAGCCCCAGCGACGGCGTGAACCAGAACTGCGCGATGGCGCCCGCGATCCCCGAGAACCCGGGGGCCCAGCCCTCTTCCTCGTTGCCCTGGTCCGGCGTGGTGAACCAGTCGGTGGTGTACGCGCCACCGCCGTAGATCCCCAGGTCGAACTGGCTCGCGCGGCGCGAGTACATCATGTCCTGCGCCTGCGCCTCCATCCCCATCCCCGCCATCACAGCCGCAGCCGCTAGAGCGGATGTCAACTTACGTCTCATCGCGTCCTCTCCGAACCAGGTGGCAATCTCCTCCCGGGCCCTCGCCCGCGGCGGATACTCCACTATCCCGACCCTGCACCGCTCCACCCCGCCCCGTGGCGCGCCCCTGCGCGCTCCCTGCAACGCCGGTTTGATCTCCAGAGGTTTCCGGCACCTCCCTGTCCTACGGGCTCACCGTCGCCGCGAAGCCCGAAAGCACCGCGCCCAGCACCCCGCCGTACACCATGTGGCCGAGCACCACCACGGCGGGCGTGGAGGCTCCCCACTGCAGCCCCAGCCTTCCCGGGTGGGGGATGCGGCCCTTGCGCACGCACCGGCTCGCCCGTCCCAGGAAGGGGAGTGCGGCCACCGTGAGCACGCCGTGCACCGCACCGACCACAACCCCCGCGTCCCACCCGGCGCCGCCCAGGACGCGCATCAGCATCCCGTAGACCGCGGCCACCACGGTCACCCCGAGGAGCAGGTAGATCGCCAGCCCCACCGTCTCCGTGACCGGCACCCGCGGCTCGTCGTGGAAAAGACAGCCGAGCTGGGTGGTGGGGCTGAAGAGGGTGAGGTTGAAGGTTCGGAACAGCCAGAAGACGCACGCCGTCAGGACGCTCGCCACAAAACCGGACCAGATGGTCGCGCTCCAGCTCACCCCGTCCCCTCCCCGTTACGCACCTCGTGAGCCCTTCGCGGTTGGCGCCGGACCCATGCAGGTGCCGTGCCTTGGTACGCACAGCCCACCCCCGGCCGCGGCCGGTCCGAACGGGGGGAGGCGGCCCCGCCTCCCCCTTTTTCCGCTACGCCGTGGGCAGCGGCGGCTCGGCGGCCGCGTCTCGCCCGCCGGTGCGCGCGGGGGCCAGCGGCGGCAGCGTGTCGTCGGCCACCGTGCGCAGGGCCCGGTTGAACACGACGTCCGAGTAGCCTTCCGGCACGGCCATGATCTCCAGGTACAGGTCCACCGACTCGTGCAGCGGAACCTCGTCCGAGAGGGCGCGGGCGAAGATCAGGGCGTTCTCCACGTGCGTGTTGAAGAGCGAGTCTTCGGCGCGGGCCGTGGCCAGGTTGATCCGGTCGCGCAGCTTGTCGTGCACGCGCCCGCGGATGCGGCGGCGCACGCGGCCGAAGATGGCGTCGAAGCGCCCGCCGGGCCCCGCTTCCGCGGCCGCGCGCGCGTCTTCGCGGTCGGTCGCGTCGTCTTCCATCAGCTCGACGCTCGGCTCTTCCGCCTCGTGCAGCCCGCCCCGGTGCCCGATGGAGGCGAGCGCGCGGCTCCCCACGTTGCGCGCCTGCTCGGGCGAGAGGCGCAGGATGCGCGCGTAGATGTCCAGCGCGCTGTCGAACGGGATCTCGGGCGAGACGAGGTCTACGAGGGCGAGCACGTGGCGGACATGCGTCGCGAGCAGCCGCTCCTGGCAGACGGCCGTGGTCAGGTCGATCTGCCGCTGCAGGGCGCGCGTCGTATTGCGATTCAGGGCCACTTGCGCTTCTCCGGACTGTTCCGTGTTTGCGATGGTCGTCGGCGCGGCGGAGAGCAAGTTCCATTCCCCCGAACAGAATCTCACACAGAGACACAGAGGCACAGAGAAAAGCGTTCTTTCTCTGTGCCTCTGTGCCTCTGTGTCTCTGTGTGAGATTTCTTTTTACTTCGGCTGCGGCGTCGCGGGGGCCGGGGCCGCGTGGGCCGGGGTCGCCGGGCGGGCG
>CADCTW010000111.1 GCA_902805735.1 uncultured Gemmatimonadota bacterium
CGGCGCCGAAGCGGCGGTCCAGCTCGGCGTAAACCGCGTCGAAGGGGAGGCCCTGCGCCTGCCAGAGGACGAGGAGGTGGAAGAGGAGGTCCGCCGTCTCGCTGGCCAGCTCGGCCGGGTCGCCGTTCTTGGCGGCGATGATGGTCTCCGTCGCTTCCTCGCCGATCTTCTTGAGGATCTTGTCGGGACCGGCGGCGAACAGATAGGTGGTGTACGAGTTCTCCGGGCGCTCTTCGTGGCGGCGCGCGACGATCTCCTGCACGCGGGTGAGGACGGTGCGCGGGTCGGGGGCCTCGGTGAGCTCCGGGGCGAGGCGGTGGAAGCAGCTTCGCTCGCCGGTGTGGCAGGCGGGGCCGGTCTGGCGCACGCGGTAGAGCACGGCGTCGGCGTCGCAGTCCACGCGCACGTCCACGACCTCCTGCGTGTTGCCGCTGGTGTCGCCCTTGATCCACAGCGAGTCGCGGGAGCGGCTCCAGTAGTGCGCGCGGCCGGTCTCGGCGGTCAGGCGGAGCGCTTCGGCGGTGGCCCAGGCGAGCATCAGCACCTCGTCCGTCGCCGCGTCCTGCGCGATCACGGGGACCAGCCCCCGCTCGTCGAACTTCAGCCCTTCGGTCCAGGTCATCGCGTCGTGGGGGAGCGGGAGATCGGGTTGAGCGGGCGGAATGTACCACGGAGGAGGGGGATGCTGCCACATGCGCGGGAGCGGGTGCCGGTCTGGCTGCGCAGATGGAGGGAGAGCGGGCGGATCGTGCTCCTGCTGGACTTCGACGGAACGCTGGCGCCCATCGTGGAGCGCCCGGAGCTCGCCGCCATTCCCGACGCGACCCGCGCCGCCCTGGATGGGCTGATGGCGCTCCCCGGCGTGGAGGTCGCCCTCGTGAGCGGCCGCGGGCTGGCCGACGTGCGCGAGCGCGCCGCCATCCCCGGCATCGCCTACGCCGGCAATCACGGGATGGAGATCGAGGGCGCGGGCCTGCATCGCATGCACCCCGACGCCGTCGCCGCGCGCCCAGCCCTCGCCGCGGCGGCGCAGCGCATCGAGCCGGCTCTCTCGCGGATCCCCGGTGCGTTCCTGGAAGACAAGGGGATGACCCTCAGCATCCACTTCCGCCAATCCCCCGCCGAGCGCCACGCCGACGTGCGCGCCGCCGTGGAGCAGGCGGTGCGCGATGACCTGCGCATCACCTCCGGAAAGATGGTGCTGGAGGTGCGCCCTCGCGTGGATTGGGACAAGGGCAAAGCCGTCCTCTTCCTCCTCGACCAGATGCGCCCCCCCGAGAACGCCCCCGTCCTCTACCTGGGCGACGACCGCACCGACGAAGACGCGTTCGCCGCGGTTGAAGGCATCCTGGTCGGCAATCCCAGCGCGGAGACGTTGGCACGCTCCTACCTGCGCGATCCCGCAGAGGTGGGAGCCCTCTTCGACGATTTCCTCACACGGAGACACAGAGGCACAGAGAAAAGCTAATTCTCTGTGCCTCTGTGTCTCTGTGTGAGACTTCTGTCAGACCGGCCGACGCCCGGTAATGATCCGCCAGGCGATCACGATCACCGCGATGACCAGCAGGATCCACGCGACACTCTTGAGGGCGGCGAACACACCGCCGACACCCAGCAGCGCCAGCACCAGCAGGATGATCCCGATCAGGAGAATCAGGTCCATGGTTTTCCTCTCACGTAACGGTGGCTGGTCGTACTACGGCTGTCGCTTGTAACACAGGGCAACGGTCGTGCCATTCTGAAACGCGCATAATCGCAGGAGGTTGGGCGAACCTTGGTTGCAGGGGTGCGGGGGTGCCCGTATCTTCCCCCGCCTTATGCCGAATACACGTATTTCGCACGTACCGCCCGGTTCGCAGGACCTGCTCGCCGGGGACGTCCGCCGCCGCCGCCGCGTTCAACGCACCTGGTTCGGGCTCGCCGAGGAGAGCGGGTACGAGGAGGTCATCCCGCCGACCTTCGAGTACGAGGAGGTCTTCACGCGCAGCGCGGGGCCCGAGCTGGCCTCGCGCCTGATCCGCTTCGTGGACCGCGACGGGAGCCTGGTGGCCCTGCGCGCCGACTTCACCTCGGCGATCGCGCGGGTGGTCTCCACGCGCCTGGCGTCCGCCCCGCTGCCGCTGCGCCTGTGCTACGCCGGCAAGGTGTTCCGGCAGGAGGCGGAGGGGGTGGGGCGCCGGCGCGAGCTCTTCCAGCTGGGCGCGGAGCTGATCGGCGACGCGTCGCCCGCGGCGGACGTGGAGGTGCTGAGGCTGGCGCTCAGCACGCTGTGGGCGCTGGAGATCCGCGACTTCCAGATCAACCTGGGCGACATCCGCTTCGTGCGCCCCCTGCTCGCCGGCCTGTCGCCCGAGGCGGCGGAGGCGCTGAGGACGGCCATCGACCGCAAGGACCGCGCGGCGCTCGCGGCCGGCGCCCGCGAGATCGGCGCGCCGGCGGCCGTGGCGCGCGCGCTGGTGGAGCTGCCCGAGCTGATCGGGCGCAGCGACGTGCTGCTGCGGGCCCGCTCCCTCGCCAGCGGGCCCGACGCGGAGGCCGCCATCGAGCGCCTGCGCGCCGTGGACGCGCTGCTCACCGAGGAGGAGCGCAGGCACGTGGTGTACGACCTGGGCGAGATCCGCGGGCTCGGCTACTACACGGGGATCCAGTTCGAGGTGTTCGTGGCCGGCGTGGGCCGCGCCGTCGGCGCCGGCGGCCGCTACGACAGCCTGCTGGCCCTCTACGGCGCGGACCGCCCGGCCGTCGGCTTCGCGCTGGAGACGGACGCGCTGGCGGAGCTGATCCGGGAGGAGGGATGATGGCGGCGATCGCGAACCCCTGGGAGCTGGATGGCCGGGGGATAGATGGCCCCGGAATGGATGGCCAGGGGATGGGTCGCCGGGGGATGGGTCGCCGGGCGAACCGCCGGGGGATGAATCCCCCGGCTGGAACCACGCGAAGCCCGCTGAAGCGGGCTCGGGATTCTGACGCGTGCGAGCGCGCTTCAGCGTGCTTCGCATGGTTCCAGCGGGGGGATTCATCCCCTCGCGGGGCGGGGGCGATTCCGCGGGGGGCGGTATGAGGCCGCTGCGCATCGCGCTGCCCAAGGGGCGGATGATGGACGAGGCGCTGACGCTCTTTGCGCGCGTGGGGTCGTCCGTGGAGCCGTCGGTGCTGGCGTCGCGGCGGCTGATCCTGCCGTCGGCCGATGGGCGCTTCGAGTTCCTGCCGGTGAAGAGCGGGGACGTGCCGACGTACGTGGAGTCGGGCGTGGCGGACGCGGGCGTGGTGGGGCTGGACGTGCTGGGTGAGGGAGAGGCGGACGTGCTGCGGCCGCTGGACCTGGGGTTCGGCGGGTGCGGGCTGGCCGTGGCCGGGCCCGCGCACACGCCCTTCCCGGAGCTTCCGCACGGGCGCACGCCGCGCGTGGCCACCAAGTACCTGGAGAGCGCGCGGCGCTACTTCGCGGGGCGGGGGATGCAGGTGGAGCTGATCCACATCTCCGGCTCGGTGGAGATCGCGCCGCTCCTGGGCCTCTCGGACTGGATCGTGGACCTGGTGCAGACCGGGCGCACGCTGGCCGAGAACGGACTGGTGGTGTTCGAGGAGATCAGCCGCTCCACCGCGCGCCTCATCGTGAACCGCGCGAGCCACAAGCTGCGCCTCGAAGAACACCAGCGCCTGATCGCCGACCTGGCGGGCGCGCTGGAATCCACCGCCTGAGCCGTCATGATCCGCACCCTGCACGTCCAGCCCCCGTTCGACGAGCTGCGCGCCCTGGCCGCCGCGGCATCGACGGACGACCCCGAGCTCCGCGACGCCGTCGCCGCCATCGTGCGCGACGTGGCCGCGCGCGGCGACGACGCCGTGGTGGAGTACACGCGCCGCTTCGACCGCCTGGAGGTGGCCGACGTTTCGGCCCTGCGCGTCGGTCGCGACGAGATGGAGGAGGCGGCGCGCGCCATCGAGCCCGAGCTGCTGGCGTCGCTGCGGAGAGCCGCCGCCAACATCCGCGACTTCCACGAGCGGCAGCGCGAGTCCGGCTTCCTGGACCTGCATCCCGACGGCACGGTGCTGGGGCAGCGCGTGGCCCCGCTGCGCCGCGTGGGGATCTACGTCCCCGGCGGGCGCGCGGCGTACCCGTCGTCCGTGCTGATGAACGCCATCCCCGCGCACGTGGCCGGGGTGGACGAGATCGCGATGGTGTCGCCGGCGCCCGGCGGCGAGATGCTCCCGGTGGTGCTGGCGGCAGCGCACGTGGCGGGCGTGCACGAGGTGCTGCGCATCGGGGGCGCACAGGCCGTGGCCGCCCTCGCCTACGGCACGCAGACGATCGGCCGCGTGGACAAGATCGTTGGCCCTGGCAACAAGTGGGTGGCGGAGGCGAAGCGCCAGGTGTTCGGCCAGGTGGACATCGACATGGTGGCCGGCCCCTCCGAGATCCTGGTGATCGCCGACGAGCACGCCGACCCCGTGCACGTCGCCGCCGACCTGATCGGGCAGGCGGAGCACGATCCGGACGCCATCGCCTGGCTCGTCACCCCCTCCGCCGCCCTTGCCGCCCGCGTCCCGGCGGAGCTGGAGCGCCTGCTGGAGCGCAACCCGCGGCGCGACGTGGCGCGTGCGGCGCTGGAGGCGAACGGCGCCCTCATCGTCGTCCCGGACCTGGCCGCCGCGGCCGCCGTGGCGGACCTGCGCGCGCCCGAGCACCTGGAGCTGCTGGTAGCGGAGCCGCTGGCCCTCGCCGGCCGTATCCGCAACGCCGGCGCGATCTTCCTCGGCGCCTTCTCGCCCGAGCCGATGGGCGACTACTTCGCGGGGCCCAACCACGTGCTCCCCACGGGCGGCACGGCGCGCTTCGCCTCGCCCCTGGGCGTGTACGATTTCGTGAAGCGCACCTCCCTGATCGGCTACTCCCCCGAGCGCCTCCGCGCCCACGCCGCCGACGTCGTGCGCCTCGCGGAGTCCGAGGGCCTGCACGGGCACGCCGAGGCCGTGCGGGTGAGGATGGGCTGAAGTGCGTGCGTGGGGGCCCTCACCCCCCCGACCCCCCTCCCCCAAACCGCTGGGGGAGGGGGGCGCACTCCATCCCTCCAGGCGCGTCCCAGGCAGTGTCAGGGCCGCAGCAGCGAGGATGGCCGGGCTGCGCGTCGCCACAGAAGATGCGCCCCCCTCTCCCGTTATCGGGAGAGGGGGGTCGGGGGGGTGAGGGCCCCTCTCGGCACGCCGCAGCCCTCTCCGTTCCACGAGTTCACGCTAACTTTCTGAGCGATATGCGAGTCCTGTACGCAGTTCTTTGTGAGCACGCGGACGAGCGCCACGATGGGCGCATCGACATCGAAGGGATTTTCCATCAGCTCTACGCGCCCGGTTTCCCGGCGCAGCAGGAGCAGGTGACGCTGGCGGTGGTGATCGAGTGGGACGCGGGGGAGAAGGGGCAGGTGCACTTCTCCATCGACATGCTGGATCCGTCGCGCTCGCCGGCGCTGAGCATCGGCGGGCACACGGAGGTGTCCGAGCAGCAGCTGGACCAGGGGCCGCCGCAGACGCGCGTGCTGATGCCCATCGACCGCCTCATCTTCCCGGTCGAGGGCACCTACCTGTTCGAGCTGGTCGTCGGCGAGCACCGGCAGGTGATCGCGCCGCTGCACGTAATCCGCAACTGATTGGGGCCACACAGAGACACAGAGGCACAGAGAATAAGTTCGTCTCTGTGCCTCTGTGTCTCTGTGTGAGGCCTTACATCGAGTAGAGCGCCCGGTTCAGGAGCCGCACGAAGGTCAGGGTCTCGCGTGCGTGGGCCATGGGGTGCAGGCGGCCGGCGCCGGCGGAGTGGGCGAAGAGGCCGGTGATGGTGCACGACGCGTCCAGGTGCGGCGGGAGGGCGGCGGCGAGGCGCAACGACTCGGTGAAGGGGATCAGGCGGTCCTCGCGGCCGTGGCTCAGGGTGATCTTGCCGTGCAGCGACGGGAGGTAGGGGAGGGGATCGACGCGCGGGTCCTGGCGGCGGGCGCCCTCGGCGAAGGCCGCGGCCAGGCGGCGCGCGGCCTCCACATCGTGCAGCGGCTGGCCGGAGGGGGGCGCGAGGAGGTCCCAGACCGGGCGCTCGTCTGGGGCGAGGGTGGCGCGGATCTCGGCCTTCATGGCGTCGTACTCGGCCTCCCAGGCGAAGGCGCCGCGGACGCCGGCTTCGATGGCGAGCCCGCGCGCGGCTTCCTGCACCGCGTGCATGTGCTCGTACCCGGGGGCCAGCGTCAGGTAGTTGCCCGCGATCAGCCAGCGGCCGTACGGGTCCGGGTCCATGCGGTACTCCGTGCCCTCCCAATCGTGCTCGCCCGTGAACACCGAGCGCAACATCCGCTCGATGCTGAAGTACCCGCCGAAGCCCACCACCGCCCGCAGCGCCTGCGTGAGCCGCGGATCGGCGGCGGCCATGAGGGCCTGCGTGGCGCCGAAGGAGAAGCCGATGGTGCCCACGCCGCCCGGCTGCACGCGCGGGTGGTCGGCCAGGTGCAGCGTGCCGGCGGCCAGGGTTTCGCGCGCGGCCTCGATGTCCAGCCGCAGCTCGCGCCACGCGGGGACGTCCGGCACCAGCACAGTCGCGCCGGAGGCGGCGAGGGAGCGCACGAAACGCGACATCGCCAGGTGGCGGCGGCCCGGGACGGTAAGGCCGTGGAGCACCACCCAGCCCGGCGCGCGGGTGGGCCGGTCCGGCAGGTAGAGCGTGGCCTCCCGCGCCTCGCCGCCGACGTCGATGGTCGTCTCTTCCTCGCGGAAGCCGCCTTTGCCGCCGCGCAGGTAGGCGCGCAGGAAGCGGGCGGTGCGCGGCCTCACCGGTGCCCCAGGCCGACCGCCTCGTCCAGCGAGCGCACCCCGTCGCGCTCCAGGTACGCCAGCAGCCCGCGGTTGATGTCGCGCGCGATGCCGGGGCCGCGGTAGATGAACCCCGTCCACACCTGCACCAGCGAGGCGCCGGCCAGGATCATCTTCCACGCGTCCGCCGCGTCCAAGATCCCGCCCACGCCCACGATGGGGATGCGCCCTCCCGTCTGGTGGAAGATGCGCGCGACGACGGCGCGCGCCCGCTTGCGCACCGGCGCGCCGCTGATCCCGCCCGCCCCCAGCGCGTCCACCGCCGTCCTCAGCCCGTCGCGCAAGATGGTGGTGTTGGTGGCGATGATGCCAGACATCCCCTCCTCCAGCGCGATGGTGGCGGCCTCGTCCACCTGCGGGTCCGTGAGGTCGGGGGCGATCTTGAGGAGGAGGGGCACCGGCGCGCCGCCGCGGGCGCGCTCGCGGGCCCGCAGCGCGCGCAGCAGCTCGCGCAGCGGCCCCGCGTCCTGCAGCGTCCGCAGCCCCGGAGTGTTCGGCGAGCTGACGTTGATGGCCACGTAGCGCGCGAACGGCGCCAGCAGGTCGAAGCTGCGCAGGTAGTCGGCCGTGGCATCCGCCAGCGGCGCTGCCTTGCTCTTCCCGATGTTGATCCCCAGCACGGGCTCCGCGCGGACCCGCGCGAGGCGGGCGGCGACGGCCTCCGCGCCGGGGTTGTTGAAGCCCATGCGGTTGAGCAGCGCCTCGTCTTCGGGGAGGCGGAAGAGGCGCGGCCGCGGATTTCCCGGCTGCGCCAGCGCCGTCACCGTGCCCACCTCCACGTGCCCAAAGCCCAGCGCCCCCAGCGCGTTGAACGACTCCGCCGACTTGTCGAACCCCGCGGCCAGACCCACGGGATTCGGAAAGCGGATGCCGAAGCGCTCCACCT
The DNA here is from genome assembly GCA_902805735.1 of uncultured Gemmatimonadota bacterium. Lineage (GTDB taxonomy): Bacteria > Gemmatimonadota > Gemmatimonadetes > Longimicrobiales > Longimicrobiaceae > Longimicrobium. The sequence continues at coordinate 7,739 of CADCTW010000111.1, forward strand.
CCAGCCGCCGGTCGCGCACGCCGTACAGCGCCCGTGCCGCGTCGCGCGCCGCCGCCGTGCCCAGCGCCCCGTTCAGCGCCGCGACGCCCGCGTGGTGCGCCTGCTCGGGTTCCAGGTTGAAGAGGAGGGGACGCAGCAGGTCGTAGATCAATTCTCTCTGTGTCTCTGTGCCTCTGTGTGAGATCGCCGTTCGCCAAGCTATCCGCCGCCGCTACGCCACGGCAAGCACCGCTCCCCGGTCCAGCCCCGCGTCCTCCATGATCTCCACCGCCTCCGCCCCATCCACCGTCTCGCGCTCCAGCAGGGCGACGGCGAGGGCGGCGAGGGGCTCGCGGTTGGCGCGCAGCAGGTCCAGGGTGCGCCCGTAGAGGCGCGCCAGGAGGGCGCGGACCTCGCGGTCCATCTGCGCGTGGGCCTCGGGGCTCAGGGAGCCGGGCTCGCCGTCGTGGATCAGCAGCCCCGTCTCCCTCCCCATCCCCAGCTGGTAGACCATGCGGCGGGCGATCCCGTTCACCTGCATCAGGTCGTTCTGCGCGCCGCTGGTCACCGCTTCGGCGCCGAAGACGAGCTCCTCCGCCGCGCGCCCCGCCAGGCCCTTCACGATCAGCCCCTCCAGGTAGCTGCGGCGGTGCAGGAAGCGGTCGTCGTCCGGGGAGAAGAAGGCGACGCCCAGCGCCTGGCCGCGCGCCTGGATGGTCACCTTGTGCAGCCCGTCCTCGGGCGAGCAGACCACGCCGGCGAGGGCGTGGCCCGCCTCGTGGTAGGCGATGGTGGAGCGCTCCTGGTCCAGCGCGCGGAAGCCCGGGCGCTCCTTGCCCAGAAGCAGCCGGTCGCGCGCGCCGTCCACGTGCGACCAGTGCACCTGCGCCGCCCCTTCGCGCGCCGCGGATATGGCGGCTTCGTTGAGCAGGTTGACCAGCTCCGCGCCGCTGGAGCCGGGGGTGAGGCGGGCCAGGCGCGGCAGGTCCACCGACTCGTGCAGGGGGACGCCGCGCCGCACGGCGTGCAGGCGCAGGATCTGCTCGCGCCCCTGCGACGTGGGGTTGGCGACGGTCACCATGCGGTCGAAGCGGCCGGGACGCTTGAGCGCCTCGTCCAGGTCGTCCGGACGGTTGGTGGCGGCGATCACCACCACGCCCGCGAGGGGATCGAAGCCGTCCATCTCCACCAGGAGCTGGTTGAGCGTGCGGTCGTCCTCGTTGTGCGAGCGGTTGCGGCCGCGCTTGCCGCCCAGGGCGTCGATCTCGTCGATGAAGATCACCCCGCCGCGCTTGCGGGCCTTCTTGAAGAGCCCCTTGATGCGGTGCGCGCCCATCCCCACCAGGAACCCCGTCACCTCCGAGCCGCTCAGGGAGAAGAAGGGGACGCCGGCCTCGCCCGCCACGGCGCGGGCCAGCAGCGTCTTCCCGGTCCCCGGAGGGCCCACCAGGAGCGCGCCCTTGGGGATGCGTGCGCCCAGCGCCGCGAAGCGCTCGGGGGCGCGCAGGAACTCCACCAGCTCGCGCAGCTCCTCGGCGGCGCCCTGGGTGCCGGCCACGTCCGCGAAGGTGGTGTCGGAGGCGCCGGCGGCGCCCAGCTCCCCCATCTCGCCGCCGCGCGACTGGCGGTAGAGGTAAAAGAAGACGCCGGCCAGGAGCAGCGCCGTGAAGCCGTACTGGACGGCGTCGCGCCAGGGCGCGGGGTCGGGCGCCTGCTCCAGCGAGAGCGCCACGCCCCCCCGCTCGGCGCGCGCCGCGAGCCCGTCCACTTCGCTGACGGGGTAGGCGACCGCGAAGTCCGGCTCCGCGCCGTTGGCGTCACCGGCGGAGCCGGCCCACTCGCCGCGCACGTCCACGCCGGGGCGCACCACGACGGACTCCACCCGCCGCGCGTCGATGGCGCGCAGCAGGGTGGTGTAGGCGATGCGCGGCACCTCGGCGGGGCGCGGACGCATCCACCCCCACGCGGCGAGCGCGGCGAGGAGCGCCACGGCCAGCGCCGCGGCGACGGTGCGGCGCCGCAGGGCCGGCGACGGACGCCGACCGCCGTCGGTGCCGTTGCGAAGCGGAGCGGAAAGCTCTTCCACGGGTGAGCGGGACATACGGATACTTCTTGAAGCTGGAGCGGCGGCGGAGCCGTGCGCGGCGCCGATTTGGGAGGCGCCGCGGCCGAGCTTCCTCGCGCGCGCGGCCGCGACCCCGGAGGCAAGATAATGCAAACAATCATTTTACGGGAGCGGGTGCCCCGCCGCGCCGCCCGCTTGCGACCGGGGCGGGGGAGCGGGCATATTGTGGCGCTCCGTATCGCCTTCATCTTCCAGGAAGTGAGCTCCATGGCAACCCAGGGCAAAGACACCGAGGTCGTGTTCCTTTCCGCCGCCCGCACCGGGATGGGTACGTTCGGCGGCTCTCTCAAGGATTTCTCCGCCACGGACCTGGGCGTGTTCGCCGCCAAGGCCGCCCTCGAGCGCGGCGGCGTTCCCGCCGGCGAGGTGGGGCACGTGGTGTTCGGCAACGCGCTGCAGACCTCGGCGGACGCCATCTACCTGGCCCGCCACATCGGCCTGCGCGCCGGGCTGCCGCAGGACACACCCGCGCTGACGCTGAACCGCCTGTGCGGCTCGGGCTTCCAGGCCATCATCTCGGGCGCCATGGAGATCATGCTGGGCGAGGCCGAGGTGGCGCTGTGCGGCGGCACGGAGTCGATGAGCCAGGCGCCGCACGTCATCCGCGGCGCGCGCTGGGGCGAGCAGCGGCTGGGCCCGGTGGGGAAGCTGTACGAGGACTCGCTCTGGGAGGCGCTCACCGACACCTTCGCGGGGTGCTCGATGGCGGTGACCGCCGAGAACCTGGCCGACCACTACGGCATCACCCGCCAGCAGGTGGACGAGTACGCCTTCCGCAGCCAGCAGCTCGCCAAGGCGGCGTGCGAGCAGAACCGCTTCGACAGCGAGATCGTGCCCATCACCCTGAAGTCGCGCAAGGGCGAGACGCAGTTCTCCTGCGACGAGCACATGCGTCCGGAAACGACCATGGAGATGCTGGGCAAGCTGAAGCCGTACTTCAAGGAGGGCGGCACGGTGACGGCCGGCAACGCCTCCGGCATCGGCGACGGCGGTGCCGCGGTGCTGATCGCCTCCGAGGCGTACGCGCGCCGCAACGGCCTGGCGCCCATCGGCCGCCTGGTGTCGTGGGGCATCGCGGGGGTGGATCCCAAGCACATGGGGATCGGCCCCGCCCCCGCCTCGCGCCTGGCCCTGAAGCGCGGCGAGATGGACATCGGCCAGATGGACCTGGTGGAGGTCAACGAGGCCTTCGCCTCGCAGTTCTGCGCGGTGGAGAAGGAGCTGGGCCTCGACCGCGAGCGCACCAACGTCTCCGGCGGCGCCATCGCCATGAGCCACCCGCTGGGGATGAGCGGCGCGCGCATCACCGTGCACCTCCTCCACGAGCTGCGCCGCCAGGGCAAGCGCTTCGGCCTGGGCACCGCGTGCATTGGTGGTGGCCAGGGCATCGCGGTGGTAGTCGAAGCCTTCCCGGCGGCGGCGGAAGCGGCCGTGGCGGCGGACTGACGAGAAGTGCCTAGTGCCAAGTGCCAAGTGCCTAGTGCCTACTTCGAAGCCCTGGGTGCTAGGCGCTACGTGCTGCTGTCACGACTCAGGACACAGGGTTCAGGACTTCTGTTACTAGGCACTCGGCACTAGGCACTAGGCACTTCTCAACACATGCCCAACCTCCCCGACAAACCTTCCGACGCGAACTCCCCCGCCCGCCGCGTTTCCAGCGCCGAGCTGGAGGCCGTGATCCGGCGCGCCACGGAGCTGCAGTTCGCGCGCGGCGACGTGGAAGAGGGGTTGTCCGAGGCGGAGGTGATGAGGATCGGGAAGGAGCTGGGGCTGGAGCCGGCGCACGTCCGCCGCGCGATGTCGGAGGTGCGGGGGCGGGTGCGGGAGGAGAAGGGGATGATGGTGAGCGTCATGGGGCCGGACACCGTCCGCGCCGGGCGCACCATCCGCCGTCCAGCCGCCGCGCTCGGCATGACGCTGGAAGAGTACCTGGTGAGCTGCGAGTTCATGGTGGTCGCGCGCCGCTTCCCGGACCGCACCCGCTACCTGCGCGGCAACGGGATGGGCGCGGCGCTCGGGCGCGCGGCGGCCAAGATGGGCCAGCGCAGCCCCATGCTGGACCTCCGCCAGGTGGACGTGCACGTCTCGCCCGTGGACGAAGACACGGCGTACGTGGAGCTTTCCGTGCCGCTTGGGTCCGTGCGCACGGGTCTCACGGTGGGCGGCGTGGTCGGCGGCGGCGGGGCGGGCGCGGCGGCGGGGATCTCCACCGCCATCATGTTCGCGGACCCGTTCGCGCTCATCGGCTTCCCCATCTTGGGCGCGGCGGTGCTCGGGGCGCGGCTCATCTACCGCGGCGTCGCCGGCGGCGTGCAGGAGAGGCTGGAGGCTTTTTTGGACCGGGTGGAGCACGGGGAGCTCCCGAACCCCGCCAAGAAGCGCCCGGAGTGGCGGCGCCAGCTCGGGATCTGAGACTGCAGGGCCTCACACGAGGCACAGAGAAGACTACAACCTCTCCACAGGGAGTGCCGGATGGCCGAGATCAAGCGCGTGGGGGTTCTGGGGTGCGGGCTGATGGGGAGCGGGATCGCGCAGGTGTGCGCCGCGGCCGGGTACGAGACGATCGTGCGCGAAGTGTCCGACGCCGTGTGCGAGCGGGGGATCGGCGGGATCGCCAAGCAGCTCGGCAAGTCGGTGGAGAAGGGGAAGCTGGCCGCCGAAGACCGCGACGCCATCGTGGGGCGCCTGCGCGGCACCACCCAGCTGGAGGAGCTGCGCGACTGCGACATCATCATCGAGGCCGTGGTGGAGGACCTCGCGCTCAAGAACGAGATGTGGAAGACGCTGGACGAGGTGTGCGGCCCGGAGACCATCTTCGCCTCCAACACCTCGTCGCTCACCATCGCGGACATGGCCGCGGCCACCCGGCGGCCGGAGCGCATGGTGGGGCTGCACTTCTTCAACCCGGTGCCGGTGATGAAGCTGGTGGAGGTGGTGAAGACCATCGCCACCGACCCGCAGGTGTTCCAGACCGCCTTCGACTTCGCTGCGTCGCTGGGCAAGGAGCCCATCGTCTGCAAGGACAACTCGGGCTTCGTCGTCAACCTCCTCCTCGTCCCCTACATGATGGACGCCATCCGCGCGCTGGAGCAGGGCGTGGCTTCCATCGAGGACATCGACAAGGGGATGAAGCTGGGGACCGGCTACCCCATGGGCCCCTTCGTCCTCTCGGACTTCGTGGGGCTCGACACGCTGGACAAGATCGGCGGCATCATGTTCGAGGAGTACAAGGAGAAGCGCTACGCTTCGCCGCCGCTCCTCAAGCGCATGGTCTCGCTGGGCTACTTCGGCCGCAAGTCCGGGAAGGGCTTCTACGACTACAGCGGCCCCGAGCCGGTGGTGATGAAGCTGGTCTGAGGTCCGCAACCGCGGGCTCACACAGAGACACAGAGGCACAGAGATGACTTCATCTGTGTGCCTCTGTTCTTTGTGAAATCCGCGCGGCCGGTCCATCCACTCTCGTACGACCCGCGGCATCCCTTCCACCCCGTGAGGGACTCCCCATGTTCGGCTCCATCGTTCTCGACGTCGCCATCGGCGTCATCTTCGTGTTCATCCTTGTGAGCATCGTGTGCTCCGCGATACGCGAGGGGATCGAGTCCGTGCTCAAGACGCGCGCGGCGCACCTGGAGCACGGCATCCGCGAGCTCCTGCACGACCGCGAAGGGACCGGGCTCGCCAGGGACCTGTTCCAGCACCCCATGGTCGCGGCGCTGTACGAGAACGACTACGAGGTAGCGCGCCGCCCGCGCGACGGCAGGAAACGGCCGGGGGCGCTGGCGCGCGGGGGCAGGCTGCCGTCGTACATCCCCTCGCGCAGCTTCGCCGTGGCGCTGATGGACCTGGCGGTGCGCGGCCGCGAGATCACGCCCGCGAACAGCTCCGCGGGGGCGCCGGTGATCTCGCTCCAGTCGCTCCGCGACGGCGTCGCCAACCTCGGGAACGAAAAGGTGCAGCGCGCGCTGCTCGTCGCCATCGACTCGGCGCAGGGGGACCTGAACCGCGCCCAGGCCAACCTGGAGGCGTGGTACGACGGCGCCATGGACCGCGTCTCCGGCTGGTACAAGCGGTCCACCCACTACGTGCTCTTTGGGATCGGGTTGTTCGTCGCGGTCGCGCTGAACGTGGACACGGTGGAGGTCGCCGGGCACCTGTACCGCGACAGCGGGGCGCGGGCGGCCGTGGTGGCGCGGGCGGGAGCGCTTACGACCACGGGGATCGACAGCGTCGGCTACCGGGAAGCGCGGGACGCCCTCGACGCGCTTCCGCTCCCCATCGGCTGGAAGAGGAACGAGCCGGCGTTCCCGCCGATCGACAGCTTCCGGACGCTGTGGGTGGAGTACGCCATTCCGGTGCTGGGTTGGCTGATGACGGCGTTCGCCGCCACGCTGGGCGCGCCCTTCTGGTTCGACGTGCTCAACAAGGTGATGGTGATCCGCTCCACCGTGAAGCCGCACGAGAAGAGCGGGGAAGAGGGCTCCGAAGACCGCAAGAACGACCGCCGGCCGGCCTCCAGCGGAGGAACGCCGCCGACGGCCCCTTCCGGCGCCGCGGCGGCCCTGCCCGCGGGTGTCGCGGCGGCCGGCGGCGCGGCGGCGGCGGGTGCGGCACACGATCCCGGCGAGGAACTCGATGGCTGCGGCGGCGGTGTGGAAGTCGTCACCGCGGACGAGGACCTCCCCCCGGCGCACGGAGGCGTGGAGTAAGATGGAGAACCGGCTGATCTGGCTCCCCAAGGTTCTGCTCGACGCCGGGCTCAAGGTGTCGCTGGTGAAGGGGTGGGAGGATCGCGCCGTGCCGGGGAAGGAGATGGGGAAGGTGACTGGCGTGATCTGCCATCACACGGGCACCGAAGCGGACGGGAACATGCCCACCCTGGAAACGCTGAAGCGAGGCCGGAGCGACCTTTCCGGGCCGCTGGCGCAGCTCGGGCTGGGCCGCGACGGCACGTTCTACGTGGTCGCGGCCGGGTTCTGCCACCACGCGGGGGAGGGTGCGTGGAAGGGGATCAGGGCGGGGAACCGCGCCTTCATCGGCATCGAGGCCGAGAACCGCGGCACCCGGGCGGACTTCCCCTGGCCCAAGGCGCAGATGGACGCGTACATGCGCGGCGTGGCGGCGATCCTGGAGCACATCGGGGCCGGCCCGGAGTTCTGCGTGGGGCACCTGGAATGGGCCCTCCCCGCGGGGCGCAAGACGGACCCCATCTTCGACATGGACGCCTTCCGCGCGGGCGTGGCGAAGGCGATGAAGGGGGAGCTCACGCTGCCGCTGATCCCGGCCCGGGAGCCCGGCTCCAAAGGGCGGCGCACCCTGCGGCGCGGCATGACGGACGCGCTGGTGAAGATGATCCAGCAACGGCTCGGGGTGGCGCCGCTGGGGATCTTTGGCCCCCAGACGGAGGCGGCCGTGCGCCGCTTCCAGCGCGAGCACGGCCTGTTGGCGGATGGCATCGTGGGCCCACGGACCTGGGCCGCCCTCGACGCGGCGCCCGCCGTGGAGCCGGGCGCCTCGCCGCTGGACCTGCAGCACACCCCGTCGCTGGCCGGCCCCGGCGACATGCCGCTGGAGGACGCCATCGCGCTCCTGCGCGAGATCACGGGCGTGGGCGCCGGGTTCGGCGGCGGGACGACGCTGGCGGTGCAGCGCGCGCTGGGCGCCGTCTTCCTCCTCAACCCCTCCGACGACGTGGACGGGGCCGCCGGGCCGCGGACGCAGGCGGGGTGGCAGCTCTTCCGCCGCGCCTCGGGCCTCCCGCCCAATGCGGTGATCGACGTGGCGGGCGCGCGCCGCCTGGCCGATGCCGCGGCGGCGCCGGACTCGTTCGTGGGCAGGCTCGCCGTGCGGATCCCGCCCGAGTACGAGTTCCGCCGCGGCCACCGCGCGGAGAACGAGGCGCGGAGCGTGGAAGCCATCGGGGCGGCCGCGCACGATCTGGGGCTTTCGCGCCCGCAGCTCGCGTACGTGCTCGCCACGGCCGAGCACGAGTCCGACCGCTTCGCCACACTGGAGGAGTACGCGAGCGGCGCGGCGTACGAGGGGCGCTCGGACCTGGGGAACACGCAGCCCGGCGACGGGCCCCGCTTCAAGGGGCGCGGCTACGTGCAGTTGACGGGGCGCAACCACTACCGGCAGTACGCCAGGCTCTCCGGCATCCACCTGGAGCTGCTCCCGCCGGTGCTGACGAACTGGCCCGCCCTCTCCGCCTGGGTGCTGGTGGACGGGATGTGGCGCGGCGCCTACACGGGCGGCCGCCTGGACGGGTTCGTGAGCTCCGGCCGGACCGACTTCCACAACGCCCGGCGGGTGGTGAACGGCCTGGATCGCGCGGACCGGATCGCCGCGCGGGCGGAGGCGTGGCTGAAGAAGCTGCCCTGAGCCGGACCCGCGGCACCCTCCCCGAGGGATCACGGGCGCCGGAGCCCCAGGCTTCCTGCGCCCGAATGAAGGCCCTCACCCCCCGTCCCCCTCTCCCAAACCGCTGGGAGAGGGGGCGATTTCCACAGACCCGCGCGACGAAGCAGCCCCTCGCCCCCGCGGCTTTGGGGATGCCCGGCTGCGGCTGGATGGCTGGAGTGCGCCCCCCTCCCCCAGCGGTTTGGGGGAGGGGGGTCGGGGGGGTGAGGGCCCTCCCTTCGGCCCGGCCCTTGAAGAGAGGACCGCGCACCGACCATCCACCCCCACACGCGGCCATCGATGACACTGCTCAAGCCACACGACCCGGCGCAACGACCGAAGCTGGGCGACGAGGACGCCGCCGCGCCCCCGGGCCTGCCGGGGAAGCGCGGCCGGGAGCAGGAGATGGAGGAGCTCCTGGCGCGGCTCACGGAGCTCGCCACGGCGCTCACGGCGGAGGGGAAGCGGTCGTTGCTGGTGGTGCTGCAGGGGCGCGACGGGGGCGGCAAGGACGGGCTGATCCGCAAGGTGTTCGGCGCGATCAACCCGCAGGGGATGCACCTGGCCAGCTTCGCCGCGCCGTCCGGCGCCGAGCTGCGCCACGACTACCTGTGGCGCGTGCACCAGGTGGTGCCCGAATATGGGCAGGTGGGCGTCTTCAACCGTTCGCACTACGAGGAGGTGCTGGTGGCGCGGGTGCGCGGGCTGGCGCCGCGGGAGCGGTGGGAGAAGCGCTACGACCAGATCAACGACTTCGAGCGCATGCTGACGGAGAACGGCACCACCGTCGTCAAGTTCATGCTGCACATCTCCAAGGGCGAGCAGAAGAAGCGCCTCCTGAAGCGCCTGGAGCGCCCCGAGAAGCGCTGGAAGTTCGCGCCCAGCGACCTTGAGGACCGCATGCTCTGGGACGAGTATACCGAAGCGTACAGCGACGCCCTCACGCGCTGCAGCACCCCGCACGCCCCCTGGTACATCGTCCCCGCGGACGAGAAGGGGGTGCGCGACTACCTCGTCGCGCAGGTGGTGGTGGACGTGCTCGCCGCCATGAACCCGCAGATCCCCGAAGCGGACCCGCGGGTCATGGAGCTGGCGGACAAGATCGTTTAAGGCCTCACCCGGAGCCACAGAGGCACGGAGAAACTAGCGGACTTCGCGGAGCAGCCGGTCGAAGATGTCGCGCTCCAGGCGCAGCGCGAGGTCGCGGGTGAGGTCGTCCACCAGCTCGCGGCTGGGGCGCTCGTCGAAGAGCTGGCGGTCGCGGCGCTCCAGGGAAAGGTCGCGCGGGTTCCCGGCGTAGCGGGCTTCGCGGAAGCGCACGTCGGCGGAGCCCCAAACCTCCTCCTCCCCCGACTCGCTGAAGTCCCTCACGCGCACCACGTGGTAGGTGACGCGCACGCGCATGGCGCGCCGGCCCTCGCGCAGGGTGTACGCCGTGTCCGCGCCCGCGACGGTGCGGGCCGGGCGCCGCGTCTCGCGCAGGTCGCTCTCCACCACGGCGACGCTGTCGATGGCGGGGCGCAGCACCAGGTCCGCACCCACCGCGCGGCCAAGCTGCACGGCGTCGCGCAGCGAGGGGGCGGGGCGCGTGTAGCCGTGGCGGCGCCCAGTCGCGCGTACCGTCCGCGGGTCCAGCACCTCCACGAACAGCGGCGCGCGCGGCCAGCGGTTCAGCTCCAGCTCGTCGTTGAGCGCGGCGGTCAGCTCCGCGGGGAGGCGGGTGCCCGCCGCGCCCTCGGTGCCGATGGGGAGGATGGCCACGCGCACGGTGCCGCGCCGCAGGGCCTCCTGCTGGATCGCCAGGTCGCGCTCCGCATCCGCGCCGCCGGGGCCCAGCGCGGCCGCGGCGGC
>CADCTW010000112.1 GCA_902805735.1 uncultured Gemmatimonadota bacterium
CCAGGCGCGTGGCCGGCGCGCGCCCCTCCGCCCAGCGCGAAATGGCGCGGCAGGCGTGCGCCAGCCGGGCCCGGCTGGCCCCGGCGGGGTCTTCCAGCATCTCCGCCACCACCAGCAGGGGCCCCCACAGCTCCGGCTCCACGCACGCCGCCGCGATCTCGGCGCGCCGGGCCGCCGCCGACCCGTGCGGGTAGAGCGCGCCGCGCTCCGCGGCCGGGGTGGAAAGGTAGAGCATCACGTCGCGCAGCGTGGCCCACAGCACCACTCCGCGCTCCCCGGGAAGCTCGCGGAGGAGCTCGGCCCCTTCGGCGGCGCTCCCCGTGCGGGTGAGCGGGGGGGCGGGAACGTAGCAGCGGGCCTGACGTGGACGCGCGGAGGAGGGAAGCTTCATCGGACCCTGGTGGGATGAAATGGAGAAACTGTCGCGTGCCGGCACTGTTTCCGGCCAGAAACTAAGAACGTTTCACCGGCGGGAACAGGGTCATGCAGGGGGAGTTGGTCCTTGCGCTACGTTTCGGCTTCGGCCAGGAGCTCGTCCAGCACCCGTCCGGGGTCGGCCATGAACTCCCTCGTCACGCGGTACGCCTCGGTGCGCTCGTAGGGGGTGCGCACGATCCCGGTGGCGCCCAGCCCGTAGATCCACGCGTGCGGATACGCCAGCAGGATGGGCGAGTGCGTGGCCACCACGAGCTGCGATCCCGCGCGCACCATGCGGTGGATGGTGCGGAGCAGCGCGAGCTGCCGGGCGGGAGAGAGCGCCGCCTCCGGCTCGTCGAGCAGGTACACGCCGGGCCGGCTGAGGCGGTTCTCGAACAGGGCCGTGAACGCCTCGCCGTGCGACATCTCGTGGAGGGGCCGCCCCCCGTACGCCTGCGCCAGCGCCCCGCCGAACGCGCCGTCCCGATCCCGTTTTTCCACCTCGGTGGCGAGATTGTACAGGCTCTCCGCGCGCAGGAAGAATCCGTCCGGCGGCCGTCTCCCCTCCAGTCCCAGGTCCAGGTACGAGTGGAGCACGGAGTGCGAGGTGCGCGTGGCGAAGCGGATGTTGTGCCCGCCGCCCTCCGCGTTCAGCCCCAGCGCCACGGCCGCCGCTTCCAGCAGCGTGCTCTTCCCCGATCCGTTCTCCCCCGCAAGAAACGTCACCGCGGGATGGAGGTGCAGCGTCTCCAGCGCCCGGACCACGGGAAGGTTGAACGGATACGTCTGGAACGACGGCACCCATTCGCGGTCGAGGCGGATGAAGGGGAGGCGGATGGCCGGAGGCTGCATGGGGAGTGCGTGAGTGCGTGAGTGCGTTAAAATCGCTTCCCGGCGAGACTTGTCGCGCGTGGGAAGCGCGTGCCTCCCCTTCCTGTCATCCTGGAGGAGCCGCATCCGTGCGCGCTCCACGCTCGCGGCGTCGAAAGGACCTGCTCTCGGGACGGCAGGGAACGGCGGGCGCGAGTGGGACCGTCGGCCTTGCGGTAGATCCTCCTCCCGCTCCCGCATTTTGCCTCGCCGCAAGGCGTTCGTCCCGGCGCGTCCCAGGGCATCGGCCGGCCCCATCCGAACGTCTGTTCCTCGCTCGTACCCACCCGTACTTCGTAGGGGCGCGATTCATCGCGCCCACCCCTTCCGTGCCGCCTGCCCGCGCCGCGGCGAGCCGGGCTCCCGGGTGCCGACGCGGCGGGCGCGATGAATCGCGCCCCTACATGGTTCGTTCTTCCGGGTTCCGATCGACGCGAGTCCGCTGCAGCGGGCTCCCCGTGGTTCCACGCGTGCGTTTCGACGCCCGGCGACCGGCGAAACGCACTCCTGCACATCTTCTACCGGTACCCCGCCGCTTCTACCGGTACCCCGCCGCCTGCAGCGCGAACAGCTCCGCGTAGCGGCCGCCGGCGGCCACCAGCGACTCGTGGGTGCCCTCTTCAAGGACCTGGCCGTGCTCCAGGACCAGGATGCGGTCGGCCATGCGCACGGTGGAGAAGCGGTGGGATATGAGGATGGCCATCTTCCCCTCGGTGAGCTCGGCGAAGCGCTCGAAGACGACGAACTCGGCGCGGGCGTCCAGGGCGGCGGTGGGCTCGTCCAGGATCAGGAGCTGCGCGTCGCGCATGTAGGCGCGGCCCAGCGCCACCTTTTGCCACTGCCCCCCGGAAAGATCCACGCCACCCTCGAAGCGCCTCCCCAGCATGGTGCGGTAGCGCTCCGGCAGCTCCTCGATGACCCCGGCGGCGAGCGAGCGGTGGGCCGCGTCCTCGATGGCGGCGCGCGAGCCCTCGGGGTCCGAGACCAGCGCCGCGATCCGGCCGACGGCGATGTTCTCCTCGGCCGCCATGTCGTAGCGCACGAAGTCCTGGAAGATGACGCCGGCGTTGGCGTGGAGCTCCGCCGGATCGTAGTCCCGCAGGGGGCGCCCGTCCAGCAGGATCTCGCCGCGCGTGGGGTCGTAAAGGCGGGTGATGAGCTTGGTGAGCGTCGTCTTGCCGGCTCCGTTCTCCCCCACCAGCGCCAGCCGCTCCCCCGGCGCCACGTGGAACGAGACCCCCCGCAGCACCCACCCCGCCGCGTCGTCGTCGTCCACCCCCGTTCCACCTTCCCCGTTCCCCGTTCCCCCTTCCGGATAGCGGAACCACACGTCCCGGAACTCGAACCCCCGCCGTATGGGCCGCGGAAAGGGCGCCGGATCCGCGGGCCGCTCGATCCGCGGGCGCATCCCGAAGAAGATGAAGAGGTCTTCCAGGAAGAGCGCCTGCTCGTACAGGTCGCTGGTGGAGAGGAGCATCCCCTGGATCAGGTCGCGCGAGCGCGAAAAGGTCCCGGAGAGGAGCGTGAGGTCGCCCAGGGTGAGCCGCCCCAGCACCACGCGGTAGATGATGGTGGCGTATGCCGCATAGTATCCCAGCGTGCTCACCAGCGACAGCGCCATCCCCACCACGCCGCGCCGTATGGCCAGCGCGCGGTTGGCCAGGTAGAAGTCGTCCGCGAGTGCGCGGTAGCGGTCGATCAGGTACGCGGAGAGGCCGAAGAGCTTGACCTCCTTGGCCGTCTTGTCCGACGCGGCGAGGAGCCGGTAGTAGTCCAGCTTGCGGCGCTCCGGCGTCCACGAGTAGAGGAGCGAGTACCCCAGCGCCGCGAAGTGCGTTTCCCCCAGGAACGAGGGGAGCACCGCCGCCACCAGCAGGAGGAAAAGGAGGGGCGAAAAGGCCAGCAGCGTCCCCACCAGGGTGAGCAGCGTCAGCGTGCTCTGCCCCAGCCCCAGGAGCTGGCTGAGGAGGGCGATGCGCCCCACCGTCTGGCGGCGGGCGCGCTCGAGGCGGTCGTAGAAGGCGGGGTCTTCGAAGTGCTGCAGGTCCAGCTCGGCGGCGTGCTCCATCAGCCGCACGCTCATGCGGTTGGAGAACAGGTCGCCCAGCAGCGACTCCAGCAGCGCCCCGCTGCGCGCCAGCAGCTCGCCCAGCGCCACCACCCCCAGCTCCAGCGCAACCAGCGTGGCCAGCCGCCGCCACTCCGGCTGCCCGGACTGGGCGGAGCGGACCACGGCGTCCACGATCAGCTTGCCCAGCCACAGCGTGGCGAGGGGGAGGAAGGCCCGCACCACCCGCAGCGACACGATGGCCGCCGTGTACCCGCGGTGCGTCTCCCACACCATCCGCAGGAAGGGCGGAAGGTTGCGCATGGCGCGCGAGCGCTCCGCCCAGGTGGGCGGCGCCTTGCCTCGGGAGCGTGTGCCGGGTGGAGCCATGCACCAACAGTAAAACAATCTCACACGGAGACACAGAGGCACAGACAAGAACGCGTCTCCCTGTATCCTCGTGAGCCCCCCTTACCCCGTGTCGGGCGCTTCCCTACAGACGCGCCGGAATCCGGCCGCTACATTCACGCTCCGAAACAGGATTTGCGATGTGTGCGCCCGTGTGCGCGCGGGGAAAGTGCGGGCCTAGCGGCTCGCATCGGCCACGGCTATAATGCCGCTTTCCCGAGCGATCAACCGACACCCCACCGTCCATGAAGTCACGAGCGAAACGCTCCGGGTACTCCCTGCGGATGCCGGCCTTCGGGCTCGCGCTCCTCACGCTCCTTGCGGCGTGCGGGGAAGACCACCTGAAGACCTACCCGCAGACGACCTTCGCGCCGGTCACGGAGTTCGCGCGGCAGTCGGACTGGCTCTTCAAGTACACCCTGGTGCTGGGCGTGCTGGTGGGCCTGTTCGTCTTCGGCCTCCTGGGCTACATCGTCTGGCGTTTCCGCTACCAGCCCGGGCACCCTGAGCCGGAGCAGGTGCACGGCAACGCCCGCCTGGAGCTGCTGTGGACGTTCATCCCGGCGCTGATCCTGGCGGCCATCGCCGTGCCCACCGTGCGCACCATCTTCGCCACCCAGCGCGAGGCCCCGGCCAACGCGCTCACCATCGAGGTGCACGGGTGGCAGTGGTGGTGGGAGTATCGCTACGCCGTCAACGGCGGGCGCGACACGGTGGTCACGGCCAACGAGATCCACGTGCCGGTGGGGACCCCCGTGCAGCTGCGGATGACCTCGGGCGACGTGCTCCACTCGTTCTGGATCCCGCAGATGGGCGGCAAGCGCGACGTGATCCCCAACAAGGTGAACACGCTCAACTTCACCCCCGAAGAGCCCGGGGTGTACCTGGGGCAGTGCGCCGAGTTCTGCGGCGACTCGCACGCCCTCATGAAGATGCGGATGATCGCCCACACTCCCGAGGGCTTCCAGGAGTGGCTGCGCAACGAGGCGGGCCCCGCCCCCACCCCCCGCGACTCGGCGGTGGCGCTGGGCAAGCAGCTCGTGACCAAGGGCGCGTGCGCCGGGTGCCACGTCATCCAGTACGGCGCGTCCAGGGACTCGGCCACGGTGGGGCGCACCGGCCCCAACCTCACGCACTTCGGGAGCCGCCGCACGCTGGCCGCGGGGATCCTGGAGAACAACGCGGAGAACCTCGCCAAGTGGCTGAAGAACCCGCCCGAGGTGAAGCCGGGGTCCAAGATGCCGAACCTGAACCTCAAGGACGAGGAAATCCGGTTCATCGTGGCCTACCTGCAGACGCTGCAGTGAGACGGGCGCTCCGCCGCACGTGCGGCGGGGCCGCGCACCCAGTGACTCCCGGCGCCACCCGCGGCGCCGCAACCTGATGGAGTAGGAATGGCATCGACCGCGACCGTGGCTGCCCCGCACGCGCCTGCAGCCGCACCGCACAACGAGACGGGCGTGTGGAGCTGGATCACCACCGTGGACCACAAGCGGATCGGGATCCTGTACTTCTTCACCTCCATCTTCTACTTCCTGGTCGGGGGGGTGGAGGCGCTGTTCATCCGCACGCAGCTGATCGTGCCGGAGAACAACTTCATCAGCGCGGACACGTACAACCAGATGTTCACGCAGCACGCGCTGACGATGATCTTCCTGGCGCTGATGCCGCTGACGGCCGCCTTCTTCAACTACATCGTGCCGCTGCAGATCGGGGCGCGCGACGTGGCCTTCCCGCGGCTCAACGCGCTGTCGTACTGGGTGTACTTCTTCGGCGGGCTGATGCTGCTGTTCGCGGCC
>CADCTW010000113.1 GCA_902805735.1 uncultured Gemmatimonadota bacterium
CATAATCTTCGCCGGCATCCGGACCTCGGCCGTGCAGGTGGTGGCGAGCGCGACGTTGGCGACGTTTATCGGCGGTGGCGGCCTCGGTGACTACATAGTGGAGGGCTTCCAGCGCAACGACACCTCCATAGCGCTCGCCGGAGCCTTCTCGGTGGCGTTCCTGGCGATCCTCACCGAGGTCGGGTTCGGGTTCCTGGAGCGCACGTTCACCCCGAAGGGGCTGCGCATAGCCCAGAAGAGAGGAAGAGCAACCAAATGACGGGAGAGAGAGTGAAGAGCAAGAACAGGTTGATCCGGGCGGTAACGGCGATGCTGGTCGCCGCCCTGGTGGTCGTCGCGGCGGCCTGCGGAGGCAGCAGCGGCGGCGGTGGCGGTAGCAGCAGCGACGGCCCTAGCATCTCCGTGGGCTCCAAGAAGTTTACCGAGCAGATACTCCTCGGCGAGATGTACGCCCAGGCCTTCGAGGACGAGGGCTACAACGTCGAGCGCAAGCTGAACCTCGGCTCCGAGCAGGTCATGGACAAGTCGCTCCAGGACGGCACCATCGACGTGTACCCCGAGTACACGGGTACGGCCTACGTGGCCATCCTGAAGAAGCCGCCGGAGTCCTACCCGAAGTCGGCGGATGAGACCTACAAGCAGGTCGCCGAGTTCTACAAGAACCGCAAAGACACCCCGATGCAGATGCTCGAGCCGGCGCCCTTCGAGAACAACTACGGCATCGCGATGCTGACCAAAGAGGCCGAAGATATGGGCATAGAGAACCTCGACGACCTCGCGGCCAAGTCCGACCAGCTCGTGTTCTCCTCGTACTCGGAGTTCCAGAACCGCTCGGATGGCTTCGACAACATGAAGGAGAACTACCCGCAGCTCGACTTCAAGGAGATCAAGATCGTCAACGACCTCGGCATCCGCTACAAGGCCCTGGCCGAGGGCGAGGCCGATGTCGGCATCGGGTTCACCACCGACGGCCAGCTCGCCTCCCCCAAGCTGAAGGTCATCGAGGACGTCAAGGACATCTGGCCGAAGTACTACCCGGCCCCGGTCGTCACCCAGGAGTTCCTGGACAACAACGACGACGCCAAGAAGATCCTGGACGAGGTCTCCGCCAGCCTGAACGCCGACAAGATGCGCGCCCTGAACGGCGCGGTCGACCTCGAGCAGGAGGACTACGAGGACGTCGCCCGCCAGCACCTCGAGGA
>CADCTW010000114.1 GCA_902805735.1 uncultured Gemmatimonadota bacterium
GCGCCCCGGCGCGGGCCAGGAGCGAGGCCGCGAGGGCGGCGGCGTCCAGCCCCCGCGCGTCGGCCCACACCACGCCGTGGCCCACGGCCACGCGCGGCGCGGCCTCCATCAGCGAGGCCCCCACCTCAGCGAGCGGCGCCCCTGCGGTCTCCCAGGCGGGGCTCCAGAGACAGACGAACGTCACGCGCACCCACGGGCAGCTCCACCTCCGCCTCCCGGCGCCAGCCGAGCGCGGTCGCGCACACGCGCACCCCCACCGATTCCACCTCCACCGCCTCCCCCAGCGCGTCGCGCCGCCAGCGCACCCCGCCCGGCGGGACCGACGACGTCACCCGCACCGCCGCCATCCACCCGTCGCCGGGGCCCGTCTCCACGAAGGCGGTGCCCCCCTCGCGCGCCACGTGCACCAGCCGCACGCGGGCCGTGCCCGTGGTGGCCGCCCCCGCCAGCACCACCACCCCGAAGCCGCCGCAGCGCAGCAACTCCTCCGCGCAGAGCAGGGCGCCGGCCCCCTGCGAGCGCACCAGCGAGATCCCTCCCCACTCCGCCTCGCCGGAGGTGGTGCACGCCGCGTCCACCCACGCCGCGCGCTCCCCGCGGGCCAGCGCCGCCGCGCACACGCCGCGCAGCACCGCCGTCGCCCCCGTCCCCGACCACACGGAGAGCCGCCCCCGCGGAAGGCCGCCGCCGGGGAGCGCCGCGTCCAGCGCGGACCACCCCGTGGCCATCGCCTGGGCCGTGCGGAACGCAACCGGTACCGCCCCGGGAAAGCGTTCTTCGAGCGTGCGCCGGAGCGCGGCGACCTGGGCCGACATGGTGCAAGAGTAAGCCCGAAGAAAACCCGTATCAAGCGGTCGCGCGCAATGAGTACAGAGTGCACAAATGCTCTCTATGCAACTATTTACGAAGTGGACAGGATGCAATGACTCACACAGAGACACAGAGACACAGAGTGAACACTTCCTCTGTGTCTCTGTGGCTCTGTGTGAGTCCCCCTGGCCTGGCGGCCTGGCGACGATAAATTGCGGAATCCGTGTGTCCGTTACCCTTCCAGCGGAGAATCCCGATGCAGCTCAACCGATCCCTCGCCGTGGCGCTGGGTGCCGCGGCGCTGCTCGCCGCCTGCGCGGACGGGCCCACCGTGCAGGCCCCCGCGCCCGACGCCGCCACCCGGCTGGACCCCGTGTTCGCGGGCGCGGAGCGGGAGTTCGGCGTGCCGGCGGCCATCCTCAAGTCCGTGGCGATGGCCGAGACGCGCTTCGAGATGGTGCAGGGCGAAGAGGAGTTCCCCGGACAGCCGCGGGCCTGGGGGCTGATGGCGCTGCGCGGGGCCGCGGTGGAGGAGGGGGCGTCGCTGGCCCGCGTCTCCGTGCAGGAAGCGCGCATGCAGCCGGCCGCCAACATCCGCGCCGCCGCGGCCGTGCTGGGCGCTGCGGCGAAGCAGCTCGGCATCGACCGCGGGGACCTGGGCGCGTGGGCCCCGGTGGTGGCGCGCTACAGCGGGATCCAGGGGGCCGAGGGGCAGGCCGCCTACGTGCACGGCGAGGTGTACGCCGCCCTTCGCTCCGGCGCGGAGGTGAGGAACGCCGCGGGGAGCGTGGTGGCGACGCTGGCGCCGCGGGAGGTGGCGCCGCGCTTCCCCCGCCCGGCGCGCCTTTCCACGAGCACGGCGGCGGCCACGCTCAACATCGTGTGGCGCCCTTCGCCCAACTACAACGACCGCCCGTCGGGCGCGGTGGGGACGCCGCACATGGTGGTCATCCACACCTGCGAGAGCTCGTACAGCTCGTGCTGGAGCTGGCTGACCAACTCGGCGGCGCAGGCCAGCGCGCACTACGTGGTCAACTCGGACGGGTCGGAGATCTCCAAGCTGGTGTACGAGTCGAAGCGCGCCTGGCACGTGGGCGCCACCTACTACTGCTCGCGCAACAACAGCACGGACTGCCGCTTCGACGGCTACAGCAGCAACCACTTCACCATCGGCATCGAGCACGCGGGGTACGCGTCGCAGAGCTCCTTTCCGCTGGGGCAGATCCGCGAGTCCGCCGAGCTGACCTGCCAGATCTCCAAGCGCCACGACATCCCGCGCGACCGCAACCACATCGTCTCACACGCGCGCCTGCAGCCGTACGACCGCACCGATCCCGGCCCCAACTGGCCCTGGACGGACTACATGAACCGCGTCAATTCGTACTGCTCCACCGGTGAGGCGCTGATCGTGGACAACAACAACAACCTCAACGATCCCGCCAAGGAGCGCTTCGAGCTGGGAACGTCCGGATCGTGGACGCAGTCGGACAACATCCCGGAGTACTACGGGGGCGGCTACTATCACGCGCCCACCGGGCCCGTGTCGGACCCGTCCATCTTCTGGTTCTACCTCCCTGCCGCTGCCAGCAAGACGATCGATGCCTGGTGGACCGACCTGTCCAACCGCTCCTCCACCGCCCCGTACATCGCCTACAACGCCTCCGGCGCCGAGGTGGGGCGCGCCTCCGTGAACCAGCAGGTGAACGGCGGCAAGTGGAACACGCTGGGCACCTGGAGCTTCACCGCCGGCTGGAACAAGGTCGTCCTCTCCCGCTGGACCACCGAGGGCTCGTACGTCGTCGCGGACGCGGTGCGCATCCGCTGACCTGGCTCACACAGAGGCACAGAGGCACAGAGGAGAACTCATCTCTGTGCCTCCGCGTATTCTTGCAGTCTGTAACACTGGGTGGTATAGTAAGTGTGTGAACCTGGGGAAGCGTTGGTTTGAATTCGTTCGTCTTCCCTCGTTCGAGAGAAGCGCGACGGGGTCCTCACCGAGGAGGAGATTCGGCTCGTGGAGGAGCGGCTGATCGCCGATCCGTGGGCCGGGGACCTGGTCGCGAACACGGGTGGCGTGCGGAAGCTCCGTGCCGCGACCGAGGGCCGCGGGAAGCGTGGAAGTGGCCGGGTGATCTCTACGTCGAGATCCGGGAAACGATCTACCTTCTGCTGGCGTACCCCAAAAACGCACAGGCGAACCTTACCGGTGAGCAGAAACGGCGGGTTCGTGCGCTGGTGGTCCGTTTGAGAGAGGAGCGGTGAATGGCGAGGAATGACGGTTTCGGCGAGATGCTGATCGGCGCGCTGGAGGAGGCGGTCGAGCATCAGCAAGGGCGCCTCTCCGCTCGTGTGGACCGGGTCGAGATCACCGCGCGCGGTGCGGTGGTCAGCCCGCCTCCGCGCTATTCAGCGGAGCGGGTCCGGTCGCTGCGGAAGGGGCTCGGGGTGTCCCAGCCCGTGTTCGCGGGGATGCTGAACGTGAGCGGCAGCACCGTACGTGCCTGGGAACAGGGCGCGCGAGAACCGGATGGCCCATCGCTCCGCCTCCTCCAAGTCGTGGAGCAGCACCCAGACGCCCTCCTGTCCCACGTGTCGAACGGCAGTTGACCGTAACTGACTACATTGAGCCGATGGAGATCCGCACGGAGAGCTTCGACGACAGCAGCCCGCCCGGCGAGGATGGGATGTACGAGTACCAGTACCGGGGTACTCACTATCACGTCTCGGAGGGCGACCACGCGCTCATCTTTCGGAGCTATGACGACGAACCCGGCGAGCTGACGCTCGTGCATCCCACCGTGTGGACGCGGGACGACCTCCGCCATGGGCTGATCGGCCGCGCGATCCGCTCCCTCCGCGTGGCCACGGGTGCCCGCGTGATCCGCCTGTACGACCGCACCGGCGGAGGCTACTCGGTGCGGGTGATGGCCGACGAGCTCGTGGAGAGCGACCTGGAGCGGTACACGCGGGCCCTGACGCGGCGGACCACGCGCGGGGAAGCGCAGGCCCGGCCCCCGGAATGGGCGGCGCGCTTCACGGACTCGGAGTGGTTCTGGCCTCCATCGGGCGAGCGCTGGGAGGAGTTCCTCACGGGCCTGTACGGCGGCGCCGAGCTGTGGGAATACTGCATCCCCTTCGAGGGCGAGACGGGCGAAGGCGGGTACGCCATCGTGCGCGGGGGGGAGGTGGAGGAGGTTTACATGCTGGTGATGTCGTGACCAGGACGGCCCTGCGGCAGTACGAGGAGGTCCGCGTCCGCCTGCTGCTGCGTCCGCCCGGCGCCTACGACGGCTGGGGGTGCAACCAGCGTGCGCCTCGGGTCGGCGACGTCGGCACGCTGGTCGACATCCTCAGCGCCCCGGGCGCGGAGCCCGGCTACGTCGTCGAGTGCTCCGGGGCCGACGGCGTGACGATCTGGCTGGGCGACTTCACCGCCGACGAGCTGGAGCCGGTGCGTACCGCGGGCACACCTGAACGGGTCGCTCGATGAACTGCCGCCACTTCGGCTGTCCGCGGTGCAGGACCTACGTCGATGCGGGATACCGCTGGGCGTACTGGACGCTGGAAGAGCCGGGAGTGGCCGTGATGGGGGAGTGGATCGACGTGGCGCGGCTGCTCGCCTGCCACGAATACTGGAACCCTCCGCCCGACGAGCAGAGCCACGCCCTCGTGCACGAGACCCTGCCCCGCGTGCGCCGCTACGTCGACGCGCATCGAGATCACGGGCTGATCTACCTGGAGGACGACATGGTCTTCGACCCGGATGGCCCCTGCCACGACTGGTTGGAGATCGAAGACTAAGGGCAAAGTTGCGGGCTCACACAGAGACACAGAGGCACAGAGAAAGATGTTTTTCTCTGTGCCTCTGTGTCTCTGTGTGAGCCCATTCTGTTGAATCCGGCCCGCACACCGTACTTTCACCCGCCATGAAGCTCGAACCCGTCACCCTGCAAGGCCGGCACGTGCGCCTGGTGCCGATGGCCCGCGAGCACCTCCCCGCGCTCTGGGAGGTCGCGCGCGACGAGGAGCTGTGGCGCTGGACCTGGAATGCCGTGCGCACCGAGGCGGACCTGGAGCGCTACGTGGACGCCGCCCTGCGGCTGCAGGCCGCGGGCACGGCGCTCCCCTTCGTCACGACGGAAGCCGCGACGGGGCGCGTGATCGGCAGCACGCGCTTCGGCAGCGTGGAGCCGCCGCACCCGCGCGTGGAGATCGGGTGGACGTGGATCGGGCGCCCCTGGCAGCGCACGCCCGCCAACACCGAAGCCAAGTTCCTCATGCTCCGCCACGCCTTCGACACGCTAGGCGCCCTGCGCGTGGAGCTGAAGACGGACGCGCTGAACGAGCGCTCCCGCCGCGCCATGCTCCGCATCGGCGCGCGCGAGGAAGGGATCTTCCGCAAGCACGGCGTCACCGAGAGCGGCCGCGTGCGCGACACCGCGTGGTACAGCATCGTGGACGAAGAGTGGCCCGCCGTCCGGGCGCGCCTCCAGGACATGCTCATCCGCCCCTATCCATGAACCGACTGATCCTGGCGGGCTCGCTCGCCGCCGCGCTGGGCGCCTGCGCCCCGGCCGCCCCCACGCTGGCCCCGGCCCCCGCACGCGCGCCCATCGCCGCGGCGCTGGACTCCATCTTCGGCGACACGCTCTTCGCCCGCGCGCAGTGGGGCGTGCTGGTGAGGTCGCTGGATACGGGGGAGACGCTCTATCGGCGGAACGCGGAGAAGCTGTTCGTCCCCGCGTCCAACCAGAAGATCGTGACGGGCGCCTTCGCGCTGGAAACGCTGGGGCCGGACTTCCGCTACCGCACCTCGGTGGAGGCGGAGGGGCCGGTGAGCGGCGGCGTGCTGGCCGGCAGCCTGGTGGTGCGGGGGAGCGGCGATCCCACCATCTCCCCGCGCTTCGGCGGGGTGCGCCCCCTCTTCCGCGCCTGGGCGGACTCGCTGCGCGCGCGCGGCATCACGCGCATCGCCGGCGCGGTGGTGGGCAACGACGACGTGTTCGACGACGTGCCGCTGGGGCGCGGGTGGGCGTGGGACGACCTGGACGCGTCCTACTCCGCCGAAGTGTCCGGGCTGCAGCTCAACGAGGGGTACGTCACCGTGCGCGTGGGTCCCGGCGCCCGCCCCGGCGACCCCGTCGTGGTCACGTTGGATCCCGCCACGGCCTACACGCCGGTCATCAACCAGGCGACCACCGGCGCCCCCGGCACCGCGCGCGCCGCCGATGCCACGCGCGCCCCGCTGGGCCCCGGCATCGTGGTGACGGGCACGGCCCCC
Source organism: uncultured Gemmatimonadota bacterium (assembly GCA_902805735.1). GTDB lineage: Bacteria > Gemmatimonadota > Gemmatimonadetes > Longimicrobiales > Longimicrobiaceae > Longimicrobium. Next base: position 6,092 of record CADCTW010000114.1, read on the forward strand.
GCCGACTCCGCCGCCGAGGAATTCGAGGTAGCGGTGCGCGACAACACGCTCTTCTTCGCCACCGCGCTGCGCGAGTCGCTGATGGAGGCCGGCATCCGCGTGGACGGCCCCGCGCTGGACGACGACGCGCGCCCCGACTCGGCGCGCCGCCCGGCCACGCGCCTCTTCGTCCACACCTCGCCGCCCATGCCGGAGGTATTGGCCGCCTTCCTGAAGCCCAGCCAGAACCAGTTCGGCGAGATCCTGCTGAAGACGATGGGCCGCCACCTGCGCGGCGCCGGCACCGCCGCCGCGGGGCTCGCCGTGGAGGACTCCCTGGCCCGCGCCTGGGCCCTCCCGCCTCGCGCCTTCCGCCCCGCCGACGGCAGCGGCCTGTCGCGCTACAACCTGGTCGCCCCCGAGTTCCTGACGGCGCTCCTGGAGCGCATGACGCGCAGCCCCAACTACACCGTCTTCTACAACGCCATGCCCGTCGCGGGTGTCGACGGCACCCTGCGCAACCGCATGAAGGGCACGCCTTTGGAGGGGAACGTGCACGCCAAGACGGGCACCCTCTCCGGCGTGCGCTCCCTTGCCGGCTACCTCACCACCGCCGCCGGCGAGCGCATGGTCTTCGCCATCCTCGTCAACAATCACACCCTCTCCGCCTCCGCCGCCGACCGCGTGTCCGAAGCGGCGCTGCTCCGCGTGTACCACCACCCGCGGACGGGTGCGGGGCGGGAGGTACCGTAAAAAGCAAGCTCACACAGAGACACAGAGGCACAGAGGAAGAACTTCATCTCTGTGCCTCTGTGTCTCTGTGTGAGCCAATCAGTTGGACCCGCGATCGCTCAGCAGGTAAAGACCAGGCATCCGGGGAGGAATACGGTCGCCGCGGTGATCAGCACGAGACGGAAGACCTTTCTGGCGTTCATGGGGCTCCGGGGTTCGGGTGGCGGAATGGGAGGAGCCCAGGCGCAAAGAGCAAGCCGCCGTGAAGGCACAGAGGCACAGAGACGAAGTCACCTCTGTGCCTCTGTGTCTCTGTGTGAGCCCAATCAGTTGGCCGCCAGCTCCACCCGGTTGCGCCCGGCGGCTTTGGCCCGGTAGAGCGAGTCGTCGGCGCGGCGGCAGGTGGCGTGGAAGTCGGCGTCGGTGGCGGCCCAGGCGGCGATGCCCACGCTGACGGTGACGACCAGCGAGGGGTCGATGTCCGTGAACGAGGTGGTCTCGACGGTGGCGCGGAGGCGCTCGGCGAGCTGGCAGGCGGCGGACGCGGGGGCGCCGGGGAGGACGGCGACGAACTCCTCGCCGCCAGTGCGGCCGAGGTGGTCGCCCTCGCGCAGGGCACGGCGGGCGGCGTCGGCGACGCGGCGGAGGACGGTGTCGCCGGCTTCGTGGCCGAAGCGGTCGTTGATGCGCTTGAAGTGGTCCACGTCCAGGGCCAGGACCGAGAAGCCGGCGCCGCGGGAGCGGGCGGTGCGCGCGGCGGCATCGGCCAGGAGGTAGAGGTGGCGGCGGTTGGGGAGGCGGGTGAGCTCGTCGGTGAGCGCCATGGCGCGCAGCCGGCGCGCGCTGGCCACCTGCCGCACCGCCAGCAGCACCAGCGCGCCGATCACGAACGCGCTCAGCACCAGCACCGCCACCTGCAGCCGCCGCACCCGCGCCGCCGCCTCCATCGCCTCGCGCCGCAGCGCGTTCTCGCGCAGGAGGGCGCGGTTCTCGGCCTCCTTCTTGTCCGCGTCGAAGCGCACGCGCAGCCGGGTGTTCTGCTCCTCCTTCGCCACGGCGTCCAGGCGGCGCTGCAGCTCCATCTGCTCGCCGCGGGCGCGGAAGGCGTCGCGCCAGGCGCCGCTGGCCGCGTACGCCAGGGCGCGCTCCTCGTGCACCTTCTCCAGGAAGCGATGGTTGGCGGTCGCCGTGAAGTGGGCGCGGGCGCGCTCCAGCTCGTCCAGCGCCTCGGTGGTGCGGCCGAGCATGCGCAGCGCCACGCCGCGCGACAGGCTCGTCTGCGCCGCGAGCTCCACGTCGCGGGCGCCGCGCGCGTACGACTGGACGCGCGCGAGCACCGACAGCGCGTCCGCGGGGCGGCCCATCTTGTAGAGCACGATGCCCACGGCGCGCCGGTCGATCGCCACCTCGGCCGAGTCGCCGCGGCGGATGTCCATCTCCAGCCCGCGCCGGTACTGCGCCAGCGCGTCGGGGAGGCGCCCCATCCGCTCCAGCGTGCTCCCCACGTTGAAGTGCGCCGTCGCGATCCCCCGCTCCGATCCGGCCCGCTGGTTGGAGGCGAGCACCTGGCGGTAGTACTCCAGGGCGCGATCGTACTGCGCCACCCGGGGATCCGCGTACAGGTTGGCGATGGAGTTGAGCGCGCTGCGCTGCTGCGGCTCGTCACCGAGCGCGGCGGCAAGGCGGTACGACGCGTCCAGGTCCGCGAGAGCCGCCGTGAAGTCGCCGCGGTAGTAGCGAAGCTGGCCACGCAGCAGCAGGCTGGTGGCGGCGAGGTCGCGCTGGCCCAGGCGGCGCCCCTCCGCCACCCCGAAGTCGTAGTCCGCCATCGCCTCCAGCGGCTTGCCGCCCGCTTCCAGGCCGTACCCGCGACAGGCGCGCAGCCGGGCCGCCGCGCCCGCATCGCCCACGCGCGCGGCCTCGGCCATTCCCGCGGCGGCGTATGCGAGTACGGAGTCGGGCGCGGCCGATGCGGCGGTCCAGCAGCGCAGGCTGAGCGCCTTCATGCGCTGCGCGGGGTCGGTCAGCCGCGGGAGGGCGCGCCGCACCAGCGCGAGGGCGGAGTCGGCGTCGGCATCTTCCAGGCGCTCTGCATCTGCCAGCCAGTGCTGCGCGGGCGTCTGCGCGGACAGGGAGAGCGCCGCGGCGAGGATGGCCGCGGGGACGGTGAGGTGGCGCATGGGAGGGCCCCGTACCGGGGGAGGATGGCGCGGGGACTGTATGATAGCGCGGAAGGGCGATCTCACATAGAGGAATGGCGACGGAGAGCCGGGCAGGTACTACGTTTGCAGGGAACGGAAGCACCCCCTTTCATAGCCGCCATCCCGGCACCCCGCCGGGCAGGGCGGCGATTCGGCACCCCTTTTCCCGACGCAGAGGTGTGCAATGCGACGACTCTGTACAGGCGCGGCCGGCCTGATCGCGGCCGTGGTGGCGGTGGCCCCGCCGGGCGCCGCGCAGACCCGGCAGACCACCGGCCCGGTGCGCATCGCGTACGAGCAGTACCGGCTTCCCAACGGGCTCAACGTGATCCTGTCGCAGGACCGCTCCACCCCCGTGGTGGCGGTGAACGTGTGGTACCACGTGGGATCGGCCAACGAGGCGGCGGGGCGCACCGGGTTCGCCCACCTCTTCGAGCACATGATGTTCCAGGGCTCGGAGAACATCGGCGACGACGCGCACTTCAAGATGGTGCAGGAGGCGGGCGGCACGCTGAACGGATCCACCAACGTGGACCGCACCAACTACTACGAGGCGGTGCCCGCCAACTTCCTGGAACGCGCCCTCTGGCTGGAGGCGGACCGCATGGGCTTCCTGCTCCCCGCCATGACCCAGCAGAAGCTGGACAACCAGCGCAGCGTGGTGCAGAACGAGCGGCGGCAGAGCTACGAGAACCAGCCGTACGGCCTGGCGCCGGAAACCATAGCCGCGGCCCTGTACCCGGCGGGGCACCCCTACTCGTGGACCACCATCGGCAGCCTCAAGGACCTGAACGCGGCCGCCATGGAGGACGTGCAGGGCTTCTTCCGCACGTACTACACGCCGCGCAACGCATCGCTGGCCGTCGTCGGCGACTTCGACCCGGCGCAGGCCAGGCAGTGGATCGCGAAGTACTTCGGCGACATCCCCGGCGGGTCCGAGATCACCCGGCCGCGACCCGCCCCCGTGACGCTCACCGGGGAGAAGCGCATCGTGCTGGAAGACCGCGTGCAGCTTCCGCGGCTCTACCTGGCGTGGCACACGCCCGCCCGCTACGCCCCGGGCGACGCGGAGATGGCCATGCTGGGCAACGTCCTGGTGGGGAGCAAGAGCTCGCGGCTCTACCAGCGGCTGGTGTACCGCGACCAGATCGCCAGCGCCGTCTTCGGCGGGCAGGGGCCGCGCTCTCTGGGAGGGCAGTTCACCCTCACCGTGCAGGCCAAGCCGGGGGTGGAGCTGAGCCGCATCGCCCGCGTGGTGGACGAGGAGATCGCCCGGCTCAAGGCCACGCCCCCCACCGCGCGCGAGCTGGAGCGGGCGCGCACCACGCTGGAAAGCGAGCTCGTCCAGGGCTACGAGTCGGCGCTGGGCCGGGCCGACGCGCTCAACCAGTGCTACACCTTCTCCGGCAACCCGGGGTGCGTGGACGACCGCCTCGCGCGCTTCCGCGCCGTGACCCCGGCGGCGGTGCAGGGCGCGGCGCGGCGGTACCTCACCGACGCCCGCGTGGTGCTGAGCGTGGTGCCGCAGGGCCAGACGCGACTCCAGGTGGCGGAGGTGGCACGATGAAGAGAATCGCTCTCGCGGCGCTGCTCGCGCTCGCCCCGGCGGCCGGCGCGCAGACGCTGGACCGCAAGGTGGTACCCCCCGCCGGGCCGGCCCCGGTGATCTCCTTCCCCGCCGTGCGGCAGCACACGCTGGGCAACGGGCTGCGCGTGTACGTGGTGGAACGCCGCAACGTGCCCATGGTCACCATGCGCCTGGTGGTGGATGCCGGCGCCGCCGCGGAACCGGCGGGGCGCGGCGGCCTGGCGCTGCTCACGGCCGAGATGCTGGACGAAGGCACCGCCACCCGCTCCGCCCTGCAGATCGCGGACGAGCTGGAGCTGCTGGGCGCGGAGCTGTCCACGAGCGGAGGGTACGACATCGCCAGCGTGACGCTCAACACGCTCTCGCGCAACGTGCGTCCCGCGCTGGGCATCCTGGCGGACGTGGTGGCGCGCCCCGCCTTCGCCGCCACGGAGCTGGAGCGGGTGCGCGGGCAGCGGCTCACGGGGCTCATCCAGCAGCGGGACCAGCCGGTCACGCTGGCCAACCGCGAGTTCGCCACGCGCGTGTTCGGCGGCGGGCACCCGTACGGGCGCCCGCTGGAGGGCACGGCCGAGACGGTGCGCCAGCTGGCACCGGGCGACCTGCGCGCCTTCCACCAGCAGCACTACCGTCCCGGCAACGCGCGCCTGATCGTGGTGGGCGACGTGCGCGCGGCCGAGCTGATCCCGCAGCTGGAATCCGCGTTCGCGGGGTGGAGGGGCGGCGCCGCGCAGCCGGTGCGCTACCCCGCGGCCCCGCAGCCGCAGGCGGCCACCCGCGTGTACCTCATCGACAAGCCGGGCGCCGCGCAGTCCGAGGTGCGCATCGGGCACCTGGGGGTGGCGCGCAAACACCCGGACCACTTCCCGCTCCTGGTGCTGAACGCCATCCTGGGCGGCCAGTTCACCAGCCGCATCAACCTCAACCTGCGCGAGAACAAGGGCTACACCTACGGCGCGCGCAGCGGCTGGACGCAGCGGCGCGAGCCGGGCCCCTTCACCGCCCAGGCGGGGGTGCAGACCCCGGTGACCAAGGAGTCGCTGGTGGAGTTCATGCGCGAGCTGGAGGAGATCCGCGGCACCCGGCCCGTGACGGAGCAGGAGCTGGAGTTCGCCCGGGCATCGCTGATCCGGGCGGAGCCCCTGCGCTCCGAGACCAACGCCCAGATCGCCGCGCGCCTGGAGGAGCTCGTCCTCTACGGCCTGCCGATGGACTACTATTCCACCTACAACCAGCGCATCCAGGCCGTCACCCGCGAAGACGTGCAGCGCGTGGCCCAGCGCTACCTCTCGCCCGACAGGTTCGCCGTGGTCGTGGTCGGTGATCGCTCCAAGGTGGAAGCGGGGCTGCGCGAGCTTCCGTATCCCGTCGAGATCGTAAACAGATAGGCATCACACAGAGACACAGAGGCACAGAGAACAGCCGTTCTCTGTGCCTCTGTGTCTCTGTGTGAGCCCCGCCGTTTACGGGACCAGGTAGGTCTCGTGGTACCGCACGGTGTTGGGATCGAAGTAGGTGCAGTTGCCCTGCCATGGCGTGGTGATCGCCTTGCCCACGATGGAGCGGCCGTACTTCACCCCGATCCCCGCCGTGGACGACGAGCCGTACCCCGTTCCGTTGCACAGGCTCTGGCCCCACCTGCCGGCCGGGTCGTTCATGGTGTAGTTGGTGCCGTCGTTGCCGATCAGCAGCATCACGTGGCCGGAGCTGGTGAACTTGCCGTGGATGATGACCGGGCGCTGCTTGTTCAGCTCGGCGTCCAGCTCGGGCACGGAGCCCGTCTCCATGTGCACCCGGATGCGCTGCTTGATGCCTGCGCGGTACGCCAGCTTGTTGAAGATGGTGTCGAACTTGAACTCGTCCTGCGACTTCTTCCCGAACTCCAGGTAGATCTGGTCCGGGGTGTAGTTGGCGCCGTAGTACTTCAACAGCATCGCCATAGTGGTGTTGGCGCAGGTGGAGCCCGGCTCGTACGTGTTGGCGTACTGGTAGAAGTACGGGACGTTGGGGATCAGGTCCGCGATGGTGATGTCCTTGTACGTCCCCGCCACCTGCGTGCCGGCCGAGTTGTAGCCGCGGAGGTAGATGCGCCGCACCCCCACGCCGGAGAACTTGTACTTCACCGGGAAGTAGTTCGCGCGGTCGGTGCTGGAGCCCAGCAGGTAGGTGCCGTCGGCCCAGTACTTGATGGTCACGATGTCGCTGGTGGCGTCGGCCTTGAACGTCACCGGGTTGACGGCGTACGTCCCCGTGGGCGAAACCCAGGCGACCGCGGCGGTGCCGGACAGGGTCCGCGATGGCGCGTCGGGGGCGGTGATCTGCGATCCGCTCCCTCCCTCGCAGGCGCCGAGAAGCGGGGCCGCGGCAAGCGCCGCGAAGAGCGCCAGGCGGCGGAGCAGCGATTGGCGGGTGGAGCCCAGCGCCTGCCTGGCTTGTGGATGGGTCATCGGGTTCCCGGCGGGTTCAGGTGGCGGAACGCTTCGGTGGGCGGAAAGCAGGGAATATCCATACCGAAAACGACAGGGAACGCCCCGTGCATGGCAAGTGTCTGCGCCGCAACGCGATCGCGGCGCGCGCGGTCCCCCGCGCGCCCGCCGCCCCGGATGCGGCCGCGGAGCAATTTGGTGCGATTCGAACAGATTGGTGCAACGTGGCCGCTCCCTCCCTCGTCCGATTCTCCCTCTGCGCCTTTCTGCTGGCCGCGGCGTGCGGCGGCAACCCCACGGGTTCGCGAATGATCTCGTACGAAGAGCTCGAAACCGGCGCCCCGGCCGGCCAGCGCGTCGCCTATGGCGCCGGCCCCCTGCAGTTCGGCGAGCTGCGCCTGCCGGACGGGGGCGGCCCCGCGCCCGTGGTGGTGCTGGTGCACGGCGGATGCTGGCAGAACGAGTACACCCTGTCGCACGTGGCCGGCGCCGCCGAAGCGCTGCGGCGCGCCGGCTTCGCGGTGTGGGCCCTGGAGTACCGCCGCCTGGGCGACCCCGGCGGCGGCTGGCCCGGCACCTTCCAGGACGTCGCCCGCGGCGTGGACCACCTGCGCATCCTCGCCGCCACCGCGCCGCGCCTGGACACCACGCGGGTGGTCCTGGCCGGCCACTCGGCGGGGGGGCAGCTCGCCCTCTGGGCCGCCTCGCGCCGCGCGGGCGACGCGCTGGGCGGCGCGTTCCCGCTGCGCGCGGCGGGGGTCGTGAGCCTGGCCGGCATCACCGACCTGCGCGGCTACGGCGCGGCCCCCGGCGGGTGCAACTCCTCCGTGCATCCCCTCCTGGGCGGCACCCCCGCCGAGCACCCCGACCGCTACGCCGCCGTCAGCCCCATCGAGCGCGTCCCCCTGGGCGTCCCCGTCCGCCTCGTCCACGGCGCCCGGGACCCCATCGTCCCCGTCGCCCAGAGCCGCGCGCTGCTGGACCGCATGCGCGCCGCCGGCGAATCCGCCGAGCTCACGGTGGTGGAAGGCGCCGGCCACTTCGACGTCATCGCCCCCCAGTCCGAAGCGTGGAAGGCGGTGGTGTCGGCGGTGCGCGCGCTGGCGGCCGATTGACAACTCACCCGCCGGTGGCGATGGTTGTACAACTAGTCTGTACATCTACCCCCAGGGAGCATCCATGACGGTACTTACCTACAGCGCCGTGCGGGAGAGGCTGGCCGAGGTGTGGGACGAGGTGGAGGACAGCCGGGAGGAAGTGATCCTGCGCCGGCGCGGCCACGAGGACCTGGCCCTCATCCCCGCGCGTGAGCTGAAGAGCCTGAAGGAGACGGCGCATCTGCTCCGCTCCCCGCGCAACGCCGCGCGGCTGATGGCGGCGCTCGCGCGTTCACGGAAGAACGGCGGCGAGGAGTTCGAGTCCGTGGAATCGCTGGCGGCCGCGGTGGGGCTCAGCGAGTAGCCCGTGCCCCGCCAGGACAGGCCGGCCGCCAGGCAGCACAAATTAGCGTGGGCGGGACGGTTGGAGCTGCAGCCCGAGCCGCTGGACGATCTCCGGTACTGGGTGGACGAGGACCCCCGGGTCGCGCTGAAGTTGTTGAAGCTGATCGAGGCGGCGCGCCGCACGCCGTACGAGGGCGAAGGAAAGCCGGAACCGCTCCGCCACCTGGGCCCCGACGTGTGGAGCCGACGGATCACCCAGGAAGACCGCCTCGTGTACCGCGTCCTCGCCGATGGAATCGACGTGCTCCAGGCCCGGTATCACTACGCCTGAGCTCACCTCTGTGCCTCTGTGCGAGGCAATCGGTCACGGAACCCAGACCGGATCGAAATCGTCCCCGTCCGCGCGGGTGAGGCGGGTGGGGCGGGTGCCGTCGGCGCGGGCGATGTACAGCTCCGCGTTGCCGTCGCGCGTGGAGACGAAGGCCAGGTAGCGGCCGTCGCGCGACCAGACCGGCGTGTCGTCGCCGCCGCGGGCGCCCGTCGGCACCTGGCGCACGCGGCCGCCCTGCTGGATGCGGATGCGCGTGGGCTCGCCGGAGCGGCGCAGCACGTGCGCGATCCGCTCGGGGCCCGCGGGCGCCCACGCGGGCTGGGCTTCGATGGTGCCGGGGAGCGTGTCTTCGCGCGTCAGGCGGCGCTGGTTCCCGCCGTCCGCATCCATCACCCACAGCCGGTCCGCGCCCTGGCGGTCGCTCAAGAACACGATCCGCCGCCCGTCCGGCGACCAGCGCGCGCCCCAGTGGTCGCGCGCCACGTCCGTGAGCCGACGCTGCCCGCTCCCGTCCGCCCGCATGCGGAAGACCTGCACCCCGTCCCGCGTGCGGCTGCTCTGGAAGAGGACCCACGCTCCATCCGGCGAGACCTCGGGCGAGTAGTTCCCCTCCGGATTGTCCGTCAGGCGCACGGTGGCGCCGCCGCGCTCCACGCGGTACAGGTCGCGGAAGCTGGCCGAGTCGCTCTCGTACACCAGCCACCGCCCGTCGCGCGACCAGCTCGGGCTGCGCAGCCGCACCCCCCGCGCCCCCAGGGGCTGTGCCGCGCCCCCCGCCAGCGGCACCACCACGAGCTGCGACAGCCGCAGCTTCGGCGACATCCGCCGCGCCCACACCCCCGCCATCTCCCGCCCGTCCGGCGACAGCGGCCCCGTGAAATCGTCCGTCTCCGGGCTGTTCGTCATGCGCTGGAGCGCCGCCCCCGTGGGCCGCACCCGGTAGAGCTCCGCGTTCCCATCGCGCTTCGACGAGAACACGAGGCTCCCCGCAATCTTCTCCCGCTCGGCAAGAGAAAGCGTGTCGCCCGCCCCCGCGATCTCGGTGCGCGGCTCGCCTCCCCCGCAGGCTGTCAGGAAGACAAGCGCCCAGAGAGCCTTCCGGGCCCTCCCTCCGTGTCTCTGTGTCTCCGTGCGAGCCAAAGCGGTTACTGGACGCGCACGCCGTCCGCGATGATGGTGCCCGTCGCGGTCGTGTAGCGCGAGATGTACACCTTGTTCCACCCGGCGGTGAAGTTGTATGTGCCAACCGTGTTCCACTTCCCACCGTTGAGTGTCTGGTTGACGTTCAGCCGGCCCAGCTCCGTGCCTGCGGCGTTGTAGCTGATCACCGGCACCGAGGTGGAGCGGTTGGTTCCCGCCGACCACCAGAGGGACACCGTCTTGGTGGCGGAAGCGGGGAGGTAGAACCAGAACGCCGCGCCGTCCGTCACCGGCGAGGCGGAGACGTAGCGGTAGTCGGTCTTGTACTTGTCCGTGGCGCTGGTCCCGGTGCTCCAGTTGGTGGAAGCCTCGAAGCGCCCGCGCACGGCGTCGCGGTCCAGGTCGTTCAGGTTGTAGGTGGCGTTGTTGTCCACCACCACCACGTCCTCGCGGGCGCGGCAGGAGCGCACCTGGTCCATGAAGCTGGCCCAGCTGAAGCCCGCGCCCGGGTCTTCCAGGTATTCGCGCCCGTTGATCCCCGTGGAAGGATCGCCGTCCAGGTTGCCGCGGCGGCTCTCGGACACGTCCGCGTGCCCGATGATGTGCTGGCGGTCCACCGGGAGGCGGTTGTCGCGGGTGATGTCGCACACCAGGGCGGCGGTGCGGCTGAGCTGCGCGGCGGGGCGCGTCTGCCGCCCGTCACCCGCCTGCTCGATGCCGATGGTGAAGCCGTTCACCCACCGGTTGTGGAACTCGGTGCAGTGGATCTCGTTTTCCGGCAGGATGCTGGCGTTGTTGGTGCAATCGTAGTTGGGGCTCCCGGCGTGGTGCGCGGCCGAGTCTTCCACCACCAGCTGCGACACTTCCACGTGGCCGGACGCGTTCACCACGTCGTCCACCACGTAGTGCGCGCTGCTGTTGCCCGTGTTGGCCCGGTCGGTGGAGAGCCAGCTCCGGCACCCCGTGTAGCTGCTGTACGAGTACGTCCCACAGATGTGCACCACCACCATGTGCAGCGGATAGGGGCGCGGCTGCATGCGGTTGCCGCCGGTGCCCTCGTCGTCCAGCGCGGGCCACCACAGCGTGCCCGCCACCGGCCAGTCCGGCGCCAGCGCAGCGGACGAGCTCGCGGAGCGCGTGAAGGCCGGCTGCCCCACCCGCTGCCCGGGGAGGGTGGCGCGCAGCATGGTGCCCGTGGCCTGCACGCCCGTGCGCAGCGTGGCGTACACGCGGTCGTGCACGTACGCGGCCTGGCTCCGCTCGTCGCCCAGCGCGGCGAACCGCGCCACCGCCGGCGCCCACGCGGCCAGCTCCGGCCCGCTCACCCCCAGCTCCCTGCCGTAGTGCGCCAGGAGGGCCGCGCCCGCGCGCACCCCCGTCTCCACGTCCGAGTCGATCCTGGCGGCGGGCACGCCGGCCAGCCGCGCGGCCAGCGCCACCTGGTGCGGCTCCAGCCCCATCACCCCGTGCTGGAAGGGCGCGTCGCTCTCGTGCCCCGGCTCGCCCACGGACCAGCGGGTCTCCTCGTACGCGACAGCTTTGAGCAGGTCGGCGCGCACCCCGAACTCCGCCGCCGCCCGCGCGAACATCGCGTCGAGCTGCGTGCGTGCCGGCGCGTCCGTGCCCGGTCCGGGAACGGCGGGCGTGACGGCTTCGTCCTGGCAGCCCGCCAGGAGCGCGGCCACGCCCAGGGCCGCGATGTGTCGGAAACGCATGGAGCGCACCTGTTCTGTGGGAGGAGTGACGGGGCTCCCGTTCAGGGGAATATCCGTACCGAAACGGCCTTTTCTCCAAGTCCTCTCCCCGCAACAACATCCCGTGAAACCCCGGTTGCCGCCCGCGGATCAATGTGGTGCGCCCCTCCCACTTTGGTGCACTATCTCGGTGTGTCTGCATCCCCGTGTGAGCCCCGCCCATTCGTCGCCCGCGTCCGCTGAAACAGCATCCTCACACAGAGACACAGAGGCACAGAGATGAAGTTCACCGCTGTGCCTCTGTGCCTCTGTGCGAGCTCCTAAAGAGCGCTGCCGCTCGCTCCGAGACACCGCGTAAACCAATGTGGATACGGCACTTCGGAGGAGCTTGTTTCTATCGGCGTTCAGTCTATCTTGGGTGGGAACCCTGCCAGCGGAGCTGGATGGGATCAACTACTTACGCTGAGAGGTGGGACGTGGTGACGTTCGCGGTGGAGCTTGCGGCAATGGAGACCCGGCTGGCTCGTTTCATCCAGGAAGTGGCCACGGGCGCGGAGGTGGTCATCACCCGCAATGGCGAGCCGGTCGCCCGCCTCGTTCCCCCGTCGGGGCCGCTCCCCGACCGCGTGCCCGGAAGCGCGAAGGGACTATTCACCGTGCCCGATGACTTCGACGAGCCACTCGACGATTTCCGCGACTACACGTGATCCATGCGGCTGCTCCTGGATACGCACACGTTCCTCTGGTTCGTAACCGCCAGCCCAAAGCTCAGCGCTGAAGCCGAGGATGTCATCCGCGCGAGCGGGAATCGTCTCCTGCTGAGCGTGGCGAGCGTGTGGGAGACCGCCATCAAGCAGAACCTCGGGCGCCTCCCGATCCCGGAGCCGCTGGATTCGTTCATCCCCGAGCATCTGCGCACGAACCGGATCGCCCTGCTCCCGATCCAGCTCCGCCATACCTTCGCGGTCGCGCGGCTCCCGCTGCACCACCGCGATCCGTTCGACCGGCTCCTGGTGGCCCAGGCGATCTCCGAAAGCATCCCGGTAGTCAGCGCGGACGGCGTGTTCGACGCGTATTCCGTTCGACGGCTTTGGTGAAGCCGCATGAGCCACAGAGGCACAGAGATGAAGTTCACCTCTGTGCCTCTGTGTGAGCCCCGCTGTTCACGGGCATCCGATGTGCGCAACGTGGGAGAGAGCCCACAACGTGAGTGCGTCCATGCGGAAAGGCCGGGGGATACGTCGTGCAGGTGCGCTGGCCGTGGCCGCCGCGCTGGGGATCGCCGCGCCGGCGGGGGCGCAGGAGTTCAGGGAGAACGTGCCGCATCCCTGCCAGGACTTCTGGATGGTGACGCGCACGGAGATCGTGGAGTGCCTCCGGCGCGACTTCGCCGTGGCGGACGCCGAGCTCAACCGGGTGTACGCGGCGAAGATGGCCTCGCTCTCCCCGGCCGGGCGCGAACGGCTGCGTGCGGACCAGCGCGCCTGGCTGGTGCGCTACGACCGCGTGCTCACCGCCTACTACTCGCGCTCGTGGGCCAACCATTCGCTCGCCAAGGTGCTCCCCTCGCAGATCCTCGCCGTGCGCCACCGCACGGCGTACGTGCGGGCGGCGCGGATCAGGGAGTAGCGCCCATCCCCCGCAGTTTTTCACGCGCGATCCGCTCCCGCCGCTCGTCCGTGTTCAGCTCCAGGAAGCGGCGGTAGTTGCCGATGGCGCGCTCGGTGTCGCCCTGCACCCGGCGGACCTCGCCCAGGTTGGCGTGGGCGATGGCGCGGTCGGGGTCCAGCCGCAGCGTTTCCTGCAGCTCCCGCTCGGCGCCGGCCAGGTCTCCGGCCTGGAAGAGCGCCCATCCCAGCTGGTTGCGATAGAGCGCGTTGCCCGGCGCGGCCGCCACCGCGCGCCGGAAGCCGGCCACCGCCGCCGGAAGGTTCCCGCGCTCGAAGTTCGCCTCGGCCTCGCGCGCGTAGCCGGCCGCCGCCGCGCCGCCGGCGGCTGCGGGTGCGCGTTGGGGCTGGGTTCCCGCTAGGGTGCCGGTGGGCGTGCCCGCGCGGGGTACGCCGCCGGGTGCGCCTCCGCCCGCCGCAGTTCCCGCCGCGGGAGCACCCGTGCTTGCGGCTCCCGGTGCCGCGGCGGGGCCCTGCGCGGTTCCTGGAGCCGCGCCGGTTCCGCCGGGTGCGCTCCAAGCCAGCGAATCGGGGGTGCGCTGGGCTGGCGCGGACGGAGTCGCGGCCGCCGCTGGCCGGGGCGCTTCCACCTGTGCGCGGGGTGGCTCCGCGGGCTGCTCGCGCGCCATCGCCCACCACGCCAGCCCGCCGATCGCCAGCAGCAGGGGAATCGCGAGGAGCAGCAGCGGCGAGGTGCGGCGGGTGCGTCTGGGCGCGGGTTCCGCCTCGCCCCGCGGCCGTGCGGGTGCGGAAGGCGTGGGTGTCGCGACCACGGGCGCTCGGTCGCGCACCGGGGGCTGCGCGGGCGCAGGCTCGGGCGCACGTACGACGGAAGGTGCGGATGCGGGCTCGGCAACAGGTGCGGCTGCGGACTCCGCAACCGCGTCGAGGGGCTCTGGCTCGCGAGCGACGGCTGGCCCGGGCGCGGACACCAGCGGCGGAGGGGACGCGGGAAGCACCGGCGGCTCCGCGACGGTGGGCGCGTCCGTTCCCACCGGTGCGGCCACGGCGGGGGTGTCGTTGCGCATCGTGCGCAGCGCGGCCTCCAGGGCGTCAGCCAGCTCGCCGGCGTCGGGGTAGCGCTGCGCGGGGTCCCACTCCATCGCCCGCCGGATGATGTCCCGCACCTCGCCCGGCACCGCGTCGAAAGACGGCGGGGAGGGCGTTTCGCCGCGCGTCATGGAGCGGACCTGGTCGCGGCCGAAGGGGCGCTCCCCGGTCACCAGCTCGTACCCGATCACCCCCAGGCTGAAGACGTCCGACGCGGGCGTCAGCTCCACGTCCTCCTGGAGCTGCTCGGGCGAGGCGTAGCGGGGGGAAAGGGGCGCCGCGCCGCGGGTGAGCCGCGTGAGCGAGTGCTCGCCGCTGCGGATCTGCGCGATGCCGAAGTCCAGGATGCAGACGCGGAAGCGCTCCTCCCGCTCGTGCTCGGCCAGGAAGATGTTCGCGGGCTTCACGTCGCGGTGGATCAGCCCGCCGCGATGCCCCGCCGCGATCCCGCGGGCCGCGTCGCGGAGGATGCGCGCCGCCATGGGCAGCGCAAAGGGCACCGGCCTGGCCAGCCTGCGCGACAGGTCCTCGCCGCGCAGCAGCTCCATCACCAGGAAGTCCAGCTCCAGGTCGGGATCCGTCCCCACGTCGTAGACGGTCACCACGTTGGGGTGGTCCAGGCTGGCGGCGATGCGCGCCTCGCGCTCGAAGCGCCGCCGCACCTGGTCGCGCGTCGCCAGGTCGGCCGCGACCACGGTGATCACCTTGACGGCCACCGTGCGCCCCAGCCGCTCGTCGCCGGCGCGGTACACGGCGGCGAAGCCGCCTCTGCCGATCACTTCCTCGATGCGGTAGCGCCCCGCGAGGGTGCGGCCGGCGAGGAGCCCTTCGAGTCCGGACATGGCACCGGGTTGGGTATCAGGAGATCGCCTCGGGAGAGGCGCATCCGGCAAGATACGAACCGGCGACAGCTGGGCTCACACAGAGACACAGAGACACGGAGAAAAGCTTGTCTCTGTGCCTCTGTGCCTCCGTGTGAGCCCTCTCGTATCCTGTACTCGCCGGCCTGCGGCGAAGTACCACCTCATTGCAGGGGGCCGACCCTTACCTCCGCCCAGATGGTAGGTGTCAGCGAGATGCGTAGCGTGTCACCGAAGGGATCAACCATCGACCAGTGCTCCTCGTAGGTGATTCCCGGGGTCCCGGGCACCTGAATGGGAACATCGAATGTGTACGAGGATCGTGGCGCAACCATACGGGTGGTGGGAATCTTCCGTGAGGGAAGCCTCCGCTCGCCATTGACCGACCGTACGTGGACAAGGCTGACACCCCGGTCCCAGGTACAGCGGCCTTTGTTCGCCAGGGTCCACTTCCTCACGAACCGGCCATTCGCCGGCACAACGATGCCATCCTGGGGCCGCTCGGTGCTCATCCAGGCCACCGCGTACTGCCCTCGACCACACATGGCTGGGACCGGGAGACTCGACATGTCATCTCGCACGTCCATACGAAGGGTAACCGTTGGTGCCTCGTTCACCGGAATCGCGCGGCGTCCGCCGTGCACCAGGCGCCACGTTTCCGTGTACGTACCCGCCCGCAGCGGCGCGCGCATGGGGATCTGGAAGGTATACCCCTGCGAGGCGGGAACGCGGCTTTCGACCCGGAGCTCGCGTACGCTGTCGTCACTCATCCGCGCGGGTGTGGCGGAAACGAAGCGAAGCGCGAGCGAGCCGTCCCACGCGCAGATATCCCCCCGGTTCATGAACGTCCACTCGTAGGTGAAGCGCTCACCGGTGTGGACGGGCCAATCGTCAGGGTACCCCTTTGTCTCCAGGTCCGCCTCCACCTGGGCCGGCGTGCATGGCGGAGGCGGGCCGGCCAGCACGCGGATGCGTGCCGCGAGCGACGGCCGACCACCGCCCAGGGGTACCCTTCGCCCTCCCTCCTCCAGCAGCGACCAGCTCTCCCCGTGCACCCCGGTGTCGGCCGGTGCAACCATGGACGACGGAAACTGGATGGTGTCTCCTGGCGGCACCACGCGCTGTGCCGGGATGTCACGGTCTGATATGCTGAGTGGCTTCGGCCCGTCCCGGTGCAGTCGGAAGGAGGCCGGCCACGCACAGGTCCCCACGTTCTGCAGGTGCCACACAGTGGTGAAGTGCCTCCGTGGAGGCACCACGTTCATGGGGTCGGCCTTGAAATCCTGGTCTACAAGTACCGCGCGGGCTTCGCCGGGCCGGCAGGTCGCAGCCGGACTGACCGTTGTCGCCGCGTGGGAGCCGCGCAATGCCGTCGCCTCCCTCCCGGCGGGGAGGCGGGCCAGGAGCACCAGGGCGGAGAGCGCGACAACAACCCCGCCGATCACGAACCGCACCCCACGTCGACGCACGCGCGAGGGCACGTGCGGGTCGTCCACCGCGCCCACCTTCCGCTGGACCACTGGCGCCCCGAGGTCGCTCTCTGACGCGGACACCGGAACCGGTTCCATGGGAGGCTCCGCCGGTTCGGCCAGCAGCGCCCGCACGCCGGGCGAGGGGGCTGCCCATTCCTCGATGCGCGCACCGGCTTCTTCCAGCACCTCCTCCAGCTCGTACCCGCCGTCCTCGTCCTCTTCGAGCTGGCGCCGAACGCCCCCAAAGTGACGGCGCGCCGCGTCGGAGTTGCCATTGCTCGCCAGCGCCCGCACCAGCGCCGCGTGCCCGCGTTGCCAGAAGCGGTCGAGCGCCACTGCATGCCGGCCCAGCTTCTCCAACTGGTCCCACCTTTCGCCGGCAACCGCGTCCGCCACTTCCTCCTCCCAGAGCCGCCGGAAAAGCACTTCAAGCTCGTCCTGCCGCTGCGCGACCCACAGGCGGAACTCGCCCTCACCCACTTCGGCCCGGAAGCCCTTCAGGAAGATGCCCTGGTACGCGAAGATCGCGTCCCACCGGGCGCTGGGCTCCCGCTCACCCCTCTTCAGCACGTCCACATCGCAGGCCAGCAGCTCCCGCCCGGTCCAGGAGACCGATCCCTTTCCGCGAGGCAGGTCGGGGAAGTAGCGCCGAAGCGCGCCGAGCGCCTGGCTTAGCGAGTTGCTGGTATCCCCCGCCACACCCTGCCATAGGAGGCGCTCCAGCTCGCGGCGTGAGGCGAAGTCGTGAAGGCGCAGGAGCACCAGGACCGCGAGTGGCTTCGGTGGCAGGTCGATGGTGCGTCCGTCGCCGTCCCTCAGAACGGCGCCTCCGAGCGTTTTCAGGAACAGGCCCATATGACTCGACCCATCAGGCATGTGGTCTATCAGAACGGATGAACGGGGTTCCACAGGAGACGTAAACGTAGAAACAAGGTCCTGATCAGGAAGAACTTCTATGATACGCCGCGAGCATCGGGGACGGAAGGAATTTGTCTGGAAGGAGACGCCCTGCGGGGCAGGGGCGTGGTGTTGGCCCCCCTCCAGCTCACAGCGGAAGAGGAGGGTTATCCGTCTGCCGGCTCAAGCCTCGTGGCCGCCCTGTCGCCGGCGCGCCAGTGCATTCCGCGCAACGAAACAGAACCCACACGGGAGAGAACGAGCATGACCAGGACCCTTCTGCACCTGATCGTTACGTGCGTGGTCTCCGCGGCCCCGGCGGCGGCTCAGCGGGAAGCCCGCATCGGCTACAAAGACCCGGGTACGGCGACTCTCGTGAGCCTCGCGATTCCCGGCGGCGGCCAGCTCTACTCCGGCGAAACCGGAAGGGGGGCCGCCCTGCTCGGCGTCAGCCTGGGCGGGGTGGCGCTCGGGGTTTCGGCGACGGTTTCGAGTGCCGGTGTGAGCTGCGACGAGGCATTCAACTGCCAAGACGACACCAACTACCTGCCCATGGCGCTCGGGTACGCGGTGTTCCTGGGCTCCTGGATCTACGGGGTCATCGACGCAGATGACAGCGCGCAGCGCATGAACGCGAGACGCGGGCTCGTCGGCGGCTTTCCCCCCCGACTTTCGCCCGTAATCACCGCCGACCCGCAGAGAGCAACCCGGATGGGGCTTTCGATCCGCTTCTAAGCCAGGGGCAGGGTGTACGCCGGCCGGGCGGTTCCGCATGCCTGGCCGGCGACCCACCGCGCGCCCTTTCTTCTATGGCGATTCCGGGAGTGAGCACTCCCGCTTTGCTGATGTGTGCCATTCTAATCCCCTGAGCAACGACCATGTACAACCAACTCTTGACGATCCTTTTAGTGCCCGTGCTGCTCGCAGGATGTGAATCCAAGCCATCCGCGGTGAAGCCGGAAGACCGCCCGTACAGCGGGATGTACCCGCTCATCGAGTCCGGTCGGCTAGGATTCGTGGACGAGGCGGGCAGGGTGGTGGTGCAGCCCCGGTTCCCGGTGTCCGCGGCGGTAGCGGCGCTCTACGGGGACGTCTATTCGGAGGATCTGGCGCCCATGGCGGTGGGTGCGAGGTGGGGATTCATCGACCGGGCGGGGCAGTACGCGATCAACCCCCAGTTCGAGGCTGCGGAGGCATTCCGGGATGGACTCGCGCGAGTATGGATCAAGGGCAAGGTGGGCTTCATAGACCGGCAGGGCCGGTACGTCATCAACCCCCAGTTCAGTGCCGCGCTGGACTTCAGCGAAGGAACGGCGCCCGTGCGGCTCGGCGAAAAGTGGGGCTACGTGGATCGCGAC
The DNA here is from genome assembly GCA_902805735.1 of uncultured Gemmatimonadota bacterium. Classification (GTDB taxonomy): domain Bacteria; phylum Gemmatimonadota; class Gemmatimonadetes; order Longimicrobiales; family Longimicrobiaceae; genus Longimicrobium. The sequence goes on from CADCTW010000114.1 coordinate 24,929, forward strand.
GGCCGGTACGTGATCAATCCCCAGTTCTCGTCCGCGCATCCGTTCTCCAACGGCCTGGGCCGCGTCTCTAGGGACGACCGTTGGGGTTACGTGGACGCCGGGGGCAACTACGTAATCAACCCACAGTTCGACGTGGCGCACGATTTCGCGGAGGGGCGGGCGGTGGTGATGACGGGCGGGGAGTACGGCGTGATCGACCGCACGGGCAAATACCTGATCAATCCCCAATTCGAAAACGCCGCAGCGGAGTTCAGCGACGGCCTGCTGCCGGTGCGCCTGGGCGGGAAGGAGGGATTCGTTGACCTCGCGGGCAAGATCGTCATCAATCCCCAGTTCGAGGAAACGAAGCCGTTCCGCGCGGGTCTGGCGGCCGTACGATCTGGGAGCGATTGGGGATACATCGGCCGGGACGGAAGCTATGTGATCAACCCCCAGTTCGCCGGAGCGGAGTCTTTCGAGGAAGGGCTAGGCAGAGTGCAGGTCGGCCAGAAGGTCGGGTTCGTCGACCAGACGGGAGCGCTCGTGGTGCAGCCCCGGTTCGATGACGCCGCGCGGCGCTTCCGCAACGGACGTGCGTGGGTGGTGGACGAGCGCGGATTCGGGTACGTGGATCGGGCCGGGCGAGCCATCCGGCCGCCGGTCCGTACGGCCTCGGTGACCTCTCTCGCGCAGCTCGATTCACTGTTCAGCTACCTGCCCGAGACGTTCCGCGGAAGTGTGCTGGCGGGGCTGCCCGGCAAAGAAACCTCGCTGGTGCGTAGCGCGGGCGTCCTCGGAGCGGGTGCCAGGATCGTACGCCGCGACACCGTCGTCTATGCGGGCGCGGTTCCGTACGGAGACAAGGTCTACCACGGAATCGTCCTGATGCCCGGAGACCGGCTGACTGCGCTCATGCGGGCCGAGAACTTCGACTCGTTCATGCGTGTCTTCCGATTCCGTGCCAACGGGGAGCTCGTGGAGCTCGCCAACAATGACGACTATGAGAGCCTTCGGACGTCACGGGTCGACATCACGTCCCGGGAGTTCGGGATCTACTTCATCGAGGTGACGAGCCTCTCCCAGCGGGGGGGCGGGCCGTACACGCTGTACGCCGGCATTCCGGACAGCGCGGAAGCGGCCTACCGGCGCGACCTCGTCGTTACGCCGATGCCACCGGCCGCCCCCGCGGAAACCATGGTCGTTCCGGGGGCGGACACCGTTTCCCAGCCGGTCGTGGTACCGAACCGGTGGAGGTGAGCCCACTCGTGGGTCGTGCGAGCCCGCCGCTCGGAGGTGGGCCGCACGGCTCCTGGAGATATTCGCGGGCCGGGCCGGTGCGAATCAGGCCCCACTCGGGATGCCTCTCCTGGAACACCGGGGCCGGGGTCCGAACGCCAGATTCTCCCTGTGCTTTTCCTGTCTGTGGGTGCCGGTTCCTGTGCCATACATGTGGCCCTTTTCTCGCCAAAATACGCCCCCTAGCATGGCGGAGTGCACCCGCGGTGCCGGGGCGATGCAGCCCCGTGCCGGCCCGTTCCTCCACCCCTCCCGCCCCCGCACTCGCCATGGGAAGATCCACCTTCAGGCTTCGCCACATGTTGGCCATCACTGCACTGTTGCCGCTGCTCGCGGGGTGTGGCGACAAACGCGAGGACACCATCTCAGGCAGCAACACCCCCGTCCTCCAGGTCTCCTCGTCGTCGCTCACCTTCAGCGCGCAGCAGGGAAGCAGCCCCGGCCCGCAGACGATCACGATCAGCAACACGGGCAAGGGGACGCTCGACTGGAGCGCCTCTCTCGGCGGCACCGGCTGGCTCGGCGTCAGCGCCAGCAGCGGAAGCGTAGCCGCCGGGGCGAGCACGTCCGTGACCGTCTCGCTGAGCACGGCGGCGATGGCCGCCGGATCCTACACCGGCACCATCGAGCTCAAGGGGGACGGGGCCGCCAACAGCCCCAGTATCGCGACCGTCACCCTCGTCATCACTCCGCCTCCGGCGCTGGAGGCGAGCGCGGCGTCTCTCTCCTTCTCCGCGCAGCAGGACTCCACCCCCGCTCCCCAGACCCTCACCATCCGCAACGCGGGCGGGGGGACCCTGAGCTGGAGCGCGGGAGCGGGGCCGGCCTGGCTGCGCCTCACCCCGTCCAGCGGGAGCGTGGCCGCGGGCGCGAGCATGCCTGTCGCCGTGTCGGTGAACACGGCGGCGCTGGCCAGCGGAGCGTACAGCGGCACGATCCAGCTCACCGCGCCGGGAGCCACGGGGAGCCCGCGTGCGGTGCCGGTGACGCTCGCGCTCACTCCCCCGCCCGCACTCACCCTCGGTGCGGCCTCGCTCTCCTTCGCCATGCGGCAGGGCACCGATCCGCCCGGGCAGACGCTGACGATCACCAACACCGGAGGCGGCAGCCTGGCCTGGAGCGCCTCCGAGCCGATCCCCTGGCTCGTGGGCAGCCCCGCGAGCGGTACCCTGGCGGCGGGGCAGAGTGGCGCGCTGAACCTGAGCGTCAATGCCGAGGGGCTCGCCCCGGGCCGACACACGGGCATCCTCACCATCGCCGCGCCCGGTGCGGCCAACTCGCCGCGCACGGTGGAGGTGGCGCTCACCGTCGCTCCTCCGCCCGCGGGAGCGCTGGAAGTGAGCCCTGCCTCGCTCTCCTTCACCATGCAGCAAGGAGCCAACCCCGCCGGGCAGACGGTGACGATCACGAACACCGGGGACGGCGCTCTCGCCTGGACCGCTTCCGAGCCGATCGCCTGGCTCGTGGGCAGCCCCGCGAGCGGCACCCTCGCACCCGGGCAGAGCGGCGCGCTGAACCTGAACGTGAACGCGGAGGGCCTCGCCTCCGGACGCTACACGGGCACCCTCACCATCGCGGCGCCCGGCGCGGCCAACTCGCCGCGCACGGTGGAGGTGGCACTCACCGTCGCTCCCCCGCCCGCGGGAACGCTGGAAGTGAGCCCGGCCTCGCTCTCCTTCACCATGCAGCACGGAGCCAACCCCGACGGGCAGACCGTGACGATCTCCAACACGGGTGCGGGCCCGCTGACCTGGACCGCCTCTGAGCCGATCGCGTGGCTCGTAGGCAGCCCCGCGAGCGGCACGCTCGCACCGGGCCAGAGTGGCGCGCTGAACCTGAGCATCAACGCCGAGGCGCTCGCCCCCGGACGCCACACGGGCACCCTCACCATCGCCGCGCCGGGCGCGAACGGCACTCCGCGTACGGTGGAGGTCGCACTTACCGTAGCTCCACCGCCCGCGGGAGCGCTGGATGTGAGCCCGGCATCCCTCGCCTTCGCGGCGGAACAGGGAACCAGCCCCGCCGGGCAGACGGTGACGATCTCCAACACGGGTGCGGGCCCGCTGAGCTGGACCGCCTCCGAGCCGATCGGGTGGCTGGTGGGGAGCCCGGCGAGCGGCACCCTCTCGCCGGGGCAGAGCGCGGCGCTCTCGGTCGCCGTGAACAGCGGCGGGCTCGCCGCGGGCAGGTACACCGGCGCGATTACGGTGAGCGCGCCAGGTGCGGCGGGGGCACCCCGGAGTGTGGAAATCACGCTCACCGTCGCCGCGCGTCCCGCCGCTCCGGCGCTCAGCGTGAGTCCAGGCACGCTCGCGTTCACGACTGACCAGGGTTCGAACCGCGCCGCGCAGACGCTGACGATTTCAAATACGGGGGGTGGCACGCTCACCTGGAGCGCATCCGAGCCGATTCCCTGGCTCGTCGGCAGCCCGGCGGGCGGATCGGTTGCCGCGGGAGAGAGTGCCTCCCTCGGGATCACGGTGAACTCGGCCGGGATGGCGCCGGGCAGCTACGAGGGCACCGTCGTCGTCACGGCCGCCGGCGCGACGGAATCGCCGCGAAATATCTCCGTCACGCTCAGGATCTCCGCGGCGCCACAGGCCCCCGCTCTTGGAGTGACTCCCGCGACACTCACCTTCTCGGCGGGCCCGGCGGCTACCCCGGGAAGCCAGTCGTTCACGATCAGCAACACGGGAGGAGGGACGCTCCGCTGGAGCGCCGCCGCGAACGTCCCCTGGTTGAGCGTCGGCCCCTCGGCGGGAAGCCTCGAGGCCGCGGACAATGCATCGGTGGCGGTCACGGTGAGTACGGCAGGGCTGAGCGCCGGAACCCACCGCGGCACCATCACCCTCTCCGCTCCGGGAGCGGACGGCAGCCCGCGCACCGTGGGGGTCACGCTTACCATGGCAGACGGGCTGCTCGCGGCGCCCGCGCACGGCTCCCCCGCGAACGGCGCGACGGACGTCGCGACGAGCCCGGCGTTCAGCTGGTCCGCGGTGCCGGGGGCGAACCGCTACTGGCTCATGATCGCGACGGATCAGGCGGCATTCCCCACCTCCCCCAGCGCAACGAGCTGCCCCGGGTGCACGGTCAGCGGCAATACCGGCGCGACGAGCCACACGCTGCCGCAGGCATTTCCCTTCAGCGGGCGGAGTGTCGCGCTGAGTCCGAACACGCGGTACTACTGGAAGGTGCAGGGATGGAACACCGACAGCAGGCAGGGGCAGTACCCGGCCGCGTCGAGCTTCACGACCCCCGCATCCAGCGTCACCGCCACGCTCGCGGGCCTCAATCCGCACCTGGTGGAGGCACTGAATACGCGGCAGGTAATGACGCTGACCGGCACCGGCTTCGGCTCCGGCACGCGCGTGTTCTATCGGAACCGCTACCAGACGAGCGAGCTCCCGCCGGGCGACATCCAGGTCGTGAGCCCGACGGAGATACGTGCCTCCGTGACTCTGGGGACCACGGCTGCGACCTGGTACGTGAGCGTGCAGAACGCGGGCACCGCCCGCTCCCCCGAGATCGCCTTCCGAACAGTGCGCAACGACTATCTGGCGTCATGGATCATCGGGCCGCCGTGTGAGCTCGGCGCGGACTCGTACAACTTCGTGAGGTCGAACTGCACTTCGTTCGTGGCGTGGCGTCTCGACGGCGACGGCAAGCGGATCATGAACAACCATGGGCAGTCGTATACCTGTTCCAACGGAAGCGTCGTGGCCAGATGGACCCATGCCGTTTGCTGGGACGAGTCGGCCCGCAGGCTGGGGCTCCGGGTCGACAAGTCGCCCGAGGTGGGGGCGGTGGCGCAGTGGAACTGGGGCGACTATGGCCACGTGGCGTACGTGGCGGCCGTGTACCTGAACACGGGAGAGATTCTCGTGGAAGAGTACAACTACTCGCACCGGTGCCGGTACGGTACAAGGCGCATCCGGATCTCCACCGTCGAGAATTTTATCCACTTCTGAGGCGCACCCGAACCGCGCACACAGAGGCACAGAGACACAGAGGGAAGCTCTCCTCTGTGTCTCTGTGCCTCTGTGTGAGCCCTGCTTTTTACCGGAAGCCCGCCACCGTCGGCGCGGTCAGGTTCAGCACCCGCGCGTTGTCCTCGTACTGGGTGGTGCCCATCACCTCGCCCGTGGAGGGGTAGGTCTTCAGGGGGCTCGACCACCACTGGATGCGGGTGCAGTTGGAGCAGTTGTTCCCGTAGGCCATCACCGTGCGCCAGCCCTTGCTCGGCGGGATGTAGCCGTGGCCGTACGCGTACGGAGTGGTGCTGCCGTCCACGTAGCGGTCGTGCCGGGCGCCCTGCAGGTGCCCGACCTCGTGGCCGAACGAGTAGTAGCCCGTGATGCAGGTGTAGTGCGCGGCGGCGAAGGCGGAGGTCGCGGTCGCGTTGATCGCCGCCGCCTGCCCGCACGCCTCGCTGTCGTTCACCACCAGCACCACCACGTCCGCCGCGTAGGTGTTCCGCAGGGTGTGGACGTTGTCCATGATGCCGTCCGTGGTGCTCTTGAGCGCGCTGACGTGCTGCGAGAAGCTGCGGCCGGACTCGCTGTAGCTCACCTGCGCGGTGTGCACCTTCGCCATGTTGATGTTGATCCCGCTGTTCACGTACGACTGGTTGGTCTCGTCGATGGCGAGCTGGATCTTGCTGCCGATGGTGCCGGCGGCGGTCGCGGCGGAGGCGGTGTACACCACCAGCACGTTGATCGTGGTCAGCGCCATCGTGGAGAGGTCGCCCGTGGAGTTCTTGCTGTTGAGCACCGGGCCGGCGCTGGCGTCCAGCGCGCCGCTCGGGTTGTCCGCCGTGTGCTCCGACGGGAAGCCGCTCTGGTCGATGCGCGACACGGCGTGCACCCCGTTGCCCAGCGGCTCGATGCTGTACTGCGTCTTCCCCACCCGCACGGTGGCGGTGACCCCGCCCTCCATGAACACCATCTGCACCCAACCCTCGGTGCCGCGCACCGGGCCGGCCCACGAGATGTCGTCCGCCGAGCGCTGCGTGACCCGCTCACCGGCGGCCACCACGTGCACTCCCGGAGCCACCGCCATGCGGATGGCCGCGCCCTGCCGCAGCATGCGGCCCGGGGCCGCGGCCATGCGCGCCAGGTGCACCTCGGCGGTGCTCGAGCGGCCACGGATGCTGGCGAGCCGGGCACTCTGCGCGCTGCTGAGCGCGGCGCCCGGGTCGAGCGTGAGGAGGTTCTCCTGGGCGGCGGCTGCGGCGCTCATCGACGAGGAGGCCGAGGGGGTGAGGTTGTCGTCCTGGCAGGCGGCGAGGCCGAGCGATGCGGCCAGAACCAGCGCGAGCGGTGCTGCTCTCATGGTACGTTCTCCAGGCGGGTAGGGATAGAGGTTGTCGGCGTAGCTTTTTTTGGGCAGAAAACGTGGATGGTGATCGGCCTGCCGGTGCGTGAGCGCTTGTCTCTCCTGGTGGCGGGTGAGGAGTTTACCCAGCTAGTTCTCGGAGTCACGGATGCGCTCGGCACGGCGTCATCCATGTTCGCGGGGATGGTGGGCTGCTTACTTAAACGGCGGGATCGGTGTTGGTGGCGTGAGAACCATAGCTTAGAAAGCGCGGTTGTCAAGCACGCCATGGAAACACGCGCAAGATCAAACCCGGGTCTCGCGCAGAGACAGGAGAGGCACGGAGAAGCGCTTCATCTCCAGGCCTCCTCCTGTCCCAGTGTGGGTCCGCCGTTCGTTCTCTGGCGAGATGAAGTCGTGCCCCGCCCGTGGAGATCGGGATGGAACGCCCCTGGAAGTTTGCGGCCGTTCTCGCGTTCGCCGTTGTCGCCGCGTGTGCTCGCGCGTCCGGGCCGGCCCCGCTCGGCGGTGATCCGTACGTGCGAGGGCCGGTCGAGTCCTTCACGCACCGCGCGACGGCCTCCCTCCTCCGGGTGCGGGCCGGGCCGGGATCCCGCGAGTCGTGCGGCATCGCCGCCACCGTGGACGCGCGGACCCGCTATCTCCAGCGCGCCCCGTCTGGCGGCCTCCGTGCCGCCTCCCGCGCCCTGGTCGGCGTGGGGGACACGGTGGAGGTGTACGTCCGGGGCCCCGTCGCCGAGTCCTGCCCTCCACAGGCCTACGCCGCCGCGGTGGTCCTCGCCGCCCGGCCATGATTCGCCTTCGGGCTGCGGTGGTCCCCGCCCGTGTCGCGCCGTTGTAGGCTCAAGGGTGTGCGGCTGTCGTCGGATCCGCGCTCTTACACCGTCCGGAACCTGCATGTACATTAGTGGCACCCTCGCGTCAGCGGTTCGCGATGAGGGCGACTTCCAACGCGTTCTGCGAATGAGCGACTCCATCATCGACTTCAGCCATCTGACCCCCGCTGAGCGGATCGAGCTCGCGGAGCAACTGTGGAACAGCCTCGAACCCCGGGATCACGGGGAGATTGACCTCCCGGACGAGCAGCTCGCGGAGCTTCGCCAGCGGCGCGCGGAGCTGGATGCGGACGGCGACTCGGGTGAACCGTGGGAGGCCGTCCTCGACGAGATCGAATCGCGCGGCAGGTGAGCGCCTCGGCACCCCGGCTCTTCATCCGGCAAACGGCCCGCACGGATCTGGAGAAGGCGTTCGCCTGGGACGAGGAGCGCAGCGCAGGTCTAGGCCATGAGTTCACGCGAGCCGTTCGCATTCAGCTCGCCGCGATCGAGCGCGGCCCGGGACAGTTCCCAAACGTCGCGGAAGACATTCGCAAGGCACCGCTCCGCCGTTTTCCGTATGTCGTGTACTTCGTGATTTTACGTCGTCAGATCTCGATCATCGCAGTGATGCACACCCGCCGCGATCCACGCCGCTGGCAATCGCGCCGCTGAGTGGAGCCGGACCTCTGGGCAGGCGGAGGGTATGGCTGCCGGGTCACACAAAGGCACAGAGGAGCGCGGTGGGCGGCACGCTCAGGCTCGTAGAGTACGATCCGGTGTGGGCGGAGCGTTTCGCGGCCGAGGCGGGGCGCATCGGTGATGCGCTGGGGACGCGTGCGGCCATCGAGCACGTGGGGAGCACGGCCGTGCCGGGGCTGCCGGGGAAGCCGGTGCTGGACGTCGCGATCGCGGTAGCGAGCGAGGGGGAGGCCGACGCGTGCGTCGCGCCGCTGGAGGGGCTGGGGTACGACTACCGCGGGCCCTGCGGCGACGACCCGCGCCGGCGCTACTACGTGCGCGACGCCGAGGGCGGCCGGGTGGCGCAGATCCACCTCTACATCCTCCCCGCCCGGGCGTGGGACGAGAAGCTGGCGTTTCGCGACGCGCTTCGTGGCGATCCCGCTCTCGCGCGTGCCTACGCCCAGGAGAAGCGGCGCGTGGCGGAGGCGGTCGGCTGGGACAAGAGCGCGTACTCGGTGGCCAAGGGCCCATTCGTCGAAGCCGTCCTCGCGCGGCTGCGGACACACACATCATCCAGGTAGCCATGCTCCGCTTCGCGCTGCTGATCGCGCTCGTCTTCACGGCCTCCACCGCCCATGCGCAGTCGAGCGCGCCGCGCCGGCCCTCCGATCCCCGCCTCGTGCTCGCCGCCGAGCCGGTCCCGGCCATCGCGCCGCCCGCCGCGGAACGCGGCCGGGGCTACGTGCTCGCCGGGGGGAGCCGCTGGAAGGCGGGGGCCGTCACCGGAGGCATCCTGGGCGGGATCGTGGGCTTCACGCTCGGCTTTGGCATGGACAACATCATCAACGAGGGAAGGATGTCGGCCGGCGAGAACAGCGTCGGGGGGACCCTGCTCGGGGCGACGGGCGGGGCGTTGCTGGGGGCCGGGATCGGCTCGCTCATCCGCAGGTAAACGCACTTCAGAACCGTGGGATCATCGACATGAAAGCTTCCTGGCTGCTCCTTTCCGTCCTCCTCGTACCCTGCGGCGCCGCCGCGCAGGAAGCGCCGCAGGCGGGCACTCCCGCCGCCGAGCGCCCGTGCGCCGTTACGCTGCCTGGCGCCGACCTTTCCGGGTGGAAGGAGGTGCGCGCTACCGGGTTCACCTTCTGCGTGCCGGCCACGTGGCGCCCCTCCGGACGGGCCCGCAACGGCGTGGACCCCCACACCTGGCGCGCGGGATCCGGCTCGGTCACCTGGGGAACCGGCACCTATCGTGGCAAGGTTGTCTCCACCACCGTGACTACCGTCGTGATTACGGGCCGCGCCGCCGGCGGTCTGCCCCCGCTGCCGCCGCCATCGGGGCCCCAGGGCCAGGTCCGCAACTTCGCCGAGCCCATCGGAGGCGCGACGGCGGATCTGTGGGACAACGAGTTCGAGGGGGTAAACTACACCGGCGCGAAGTGGAGCTCGCCCCAGGCGGTGCACATCTCCGGAGAGTCCCGCGACACCCGCACCGCGGCCGTTCAGCTCCAGGTGTACCGGACGGTGCGCTTCACCCAGCGCTGATCTGAACGGCGGGGCTCACACAGAGACACAGAGGCAAAGAGATAAGTTCTTCTCTGTGCCTCTGTGTCTCTGTGTGACTCCTCAAATTCCGAAGCAGTAGAACAGCGCGTCCCCGCCCGTGCCGCGGAGGTTTTCCTGGCTGCAGCCGCGCGACGCGTGGGCGGAGTTCCAGGAGGTGGGAGCCTGGCCGCCCCCCGTACGGTCGTGGTGGCCCACCTGGGCGCTCCCCGTGCCGCTGCTCGTCCAGTTGGCGCAGGTGCGGTCGTCGGTGATCTGGAAGGCGGTGCCGTCCGCCTGCGAGCCGGTCAGGATGTCGTGGCGGTTGGGGGTGTCGCCGCGCCCGGCGACCACTTCGCCGCGCTCGTTGAGCGAGGTCTGCTTGTTGAGGCCGTTGGAGTCGGCGTGCAGCTCGGCCACGCTGGCGGCGACCCGCACGCCGCGCGCGTTGTGCCAGGGGCCGCGGCCGATGCGGTCGCGCGCGTTGATGGCCGGCTGGCCGCCCGCGGCCTGCGTGCTCAGGTACGCCCGCCAGGTGCGCCCCCGCGTGCCCGCCGCCTCCGCCAGCCTGCGGCAGTGCTCGTCCGCCCCCGCGAGGCCGCCGGTGTTGGCGCCGTTGCCCGGGCCGCTGCTGGTGATGAAGTAGCTCATCCCCGTGCCCCCGGCGCCCCCGCCGCCGGCCGTGGCGCACGAGCTCAGGACGGCGACCAGCAAGATCGATAGATGCGGCTTCATCTGGGTTCTCCGGGCGGGTGGTGGATGCGGACCGGGCGTCCGACCGCACGACCGATGCCGGGCTCACACAAAAGACACGGAGGCACGGAGATGAAGGTCTCCTTGCCTCCGTGTCAGGCGTAGTCCCAGCTCACCACTACGAACGAGTCCACCGTGATGCGAGGGTCGCCGAAGAGGAGGGCCGTGTGCAGCCAGTCCACCTGCGCAGCGCCCACCTCGGCCTTCGCGGTGGGCGCGCCGCGCCGGGTCTGCAGGAAGGCGAACTGGTCGCCGCGCCATGCGTACACGTCCCAGCAGCCGGCGTAGCGCTTCGCCGCACGGCGGGCGACGCCGGCGAGCACCTGGCGGGGCTCGTCCTCCTCGAGCACGCGGTTGCGCTGCGCGGCGCGGGGGACGTCGTCCCAGTGCGTCAGGTACTTCCACACCTCGCCGCCGGCGCCGGTGGTGTTCACCCACCGCCCGCTCCACCCGCCGCGCTCCAGCAGCCGCAGCACCGCCAGCTCCGCGAAGAGGTGTTCCCCCTCCAGCTCGATCATCCCCGCCGCCTTCTTGCCGAAGTCGTCCACGAACGGCGGTCCCTGCCAGCGCGGGAAGCGCAGGTATACGCCGGCCACGTCCTCCACCACCCGGCCGGGCATGTGGATGGGGGTCTTGAGCGGTACGCGGTAGCCGGTGCGCTCCGCCAGCGGCAGCAGGGCGTGTGTCCAGGATGGCGGCTCGGTCATGCGCCGCGCGCGTTACGCAGGAGGGGCCTCGCTCTGTGCGCGGGCCGCCATGCCGTCGCGCTCGCCCTTTTCGCGGGACTGGCGGGTGTACTGGTCTTCGGTGAACACCGCGAGGATCTTGTCCAGCAGGGGCCGCGGCTTGCCTTCCCGCGCGCGCTCGAACGCTTCCTGGTACGCCTGCTTGTTGCTCGGCATGGAGCCTCCGGGTTTGGGGAGCGTGGCTGGTTGATTCGCCCAGTATAGTGCGTCCCGCGCGGAAACACCCGAGTTTTTTCAGCAGAGTAGAAGCTGGGCCGTGCCATCGCTGCGCTACCGTCAACTGCGGGGCTCACACAGAGACACAGAGGCACGGAGGTGAGTTCTTCTCTGTGCCTCTGTGTCTCTGTGTGATTCATGGGTCTTCCGGGCGGGCCGATTTCGCCGCTACTTTGAGGCGCCTGAGCCCGGCGGAACCCGCCACCGGCACGGAGAACCCTTCACCACGAGGCGCCACATGAAGCTCCGCGCGTTCGCGCCGCACGACTCCAACGTGGCGCGCTACCAGGGGCCGCGCTGGAACCCGCCCGCGGCGTTCGAGTGGCGCGACTTCACGGCGGGCGGCTGAATGACGGCCACCACGCGCGTCTTCCTCGTCCGGCACGGGGCCACCATCCTCACGGCGGAGAACCGCTTCGCCGGCTCCGTCGAGGTCCCGCTCTCGGACGAGGGGCGGGAGCAGGCGCGCAGGCTGGCGCTGCGCCTGCGCGGCGAGCGGGTGGCGGCCGTGTACTCGTCGCCGCTGGGGCGCGCGGCGGAGACGGCCCGCATCGCCGCGGAGCCGCACGGGCTGGAGGTGCGGATGGACCCGCGGCTGCGCGAGATCTCGCACGGGCGCTGGGAGCAGATGACGCGCGAGGAGGTGGAGGAGCGGTTCGCGGACGAGGTGGCGTCGTGGGAGGCGGACCCGTACACCTTTGCGCCCCAGGGCGGCGAGACGGGGCTGGAAGTGACCGCCCGCGCCCTTCCCGCCGTGCTGGACCTGGTGCGCGCCCACCCCGGCGAGACCATCCTGGTGGTGTCGCACAAGGCGACGATCCGCCTCCTGCTCAGCTCGCTGCTGGGCTTCGACCCGCGCCGCTACCGCGACAACCTGGACCAGAGCCCGGCCGCGCTCAACATCGTGGACTTCCGCGGCACCACGCGCGCGCGCCTCACCCTCTTCAACGACACCTCGCACTACGAGCGCGGCGGCCTCGCCATCCCCGAGATGCCGCGCGACCGGCTCTCCAGGTGGTGGAACGAGGAACATCATCGCGATCCCGGTCCGAAGTGATCTCTGTGCCTCTGTGCCTCTGTGTGAGATTTGCAGTTGCGGGGCCGGGCTACGATCTTGTAGGCAGCGACTCAGGTGTTTGCCACTTCAGGGAGGATGCGCAATGAAGCTTCTCAGGTCCGCCGTTCCCGCGCTGGCGCTGGCCGCGTGCGCGACGGCGCAGCAGGGGACCGGGACGGCGCCGGGCGCCGCCGCGGCCATCGACCCCGCGCGGCTGGCGGCGCACGTCCGCACGCTGGCGTCCGACGAGTTCCTGGGGCGTGGGCCCGCCACCCCCGGCGAGGAAAAGACGGTCGCCTACATCGCCGAGCAGTTCCGGCTGGCCGGGCTGCAGCCGGGCGGCCCCGACGGGCGCTGGTTCCAGGAAGTGCCGCTGCTGCAGGCCGACATCGTGGGGCAGCCGGAGCTGAGCTACACCGTGGCCGGGCAGCGCCGCGCCCTGGCGCAGGGCGAGCAGGTCGCCATCCGCGCCAGCATGCTGAACCGCGACCGGGTGGCCATCGACAACGCGCCGCTGGTCTTCCTGGGGTACGGCGTGCAGGCGAAGGAGCGGAACTGGGACGATTTCAAGGGCGAGAACCTGCGCGGCAAGGTGGGGATCGTGCTGGTCAACGATCCCGACTTCGAAACGGGGCAGGGGGACTTCGGCGGCAAGGCCATGACCTACTATGGCCGCTGGACGTACAAGTTCGAGGAGGCCGCGCGCCAGGGGCTCGCCGGGCTGCTGATCGTGCACGAGACGGCGCCGGCGTCGTACGGGTGGGCCACGGTCAAGAACTCCAACACCAACACCATGTTCGACATCGTCCGCCCGGACCCGGCGGCGGTGCACCCGGCCATGGAGGGGTGGATCCAGCGTGACGTGGCGGTGGAGCTGCTGCGGGCCGCGGGGCAGGACTTCGAGGCGCTCAAGCGCCAGGCGCAGACCCGCGAGTTCCGCCCGGTGGCGCTGAACGGCGCCACCTTCAGCGCGCGCTACGGCGTGCGGAGCGCCACCATCCGGTCGCGCAACGTACTGGGCCGCCTCCCGGGGAGCACCCGCCCCAACGAGACGATCCTGTACGGCGGCCACTGGGACCACCTGGGCGTGGGCGCGCCGGACGCGCGCGGCGACAGCATCTACAACGGCGCGGTGGACAATGCCACGGGGATCGCGGCCGTCATCGAGCTGGCGCGCGCCTTCGCCGCGGGTCCGCGCCCGCAGCGCTCGCTGGTGTTCGCGGCGTGGACGGTGGAGGAGAAGGGGCTGCTCGGCTCCGAGTACTACGCCGCCAACCCCGTGTACCCGCTGGAGACCACCGTGGCGGGCTTCAACATCGACGCGCTCTCGCCCACGGGCCCCGCGCGCGACCTGCTCGTCATCGGCTACGGCCAGAGCGAGCTGGAGGACCGGCTGGACCGCGTGCTGACCGCCGGCGGCCGCGTGGTGGCGCGCGACCCGAAGCCGGAGGCGGGGTACTTCTACCGCTCGGACCACTTCCCCATGGCCAAGCGCGGCGTCCCCATGCTGTACGTGGACAGCGGCGAGGAGCTGATGGCGGGCGGCCGCGCGGCGGGCGAGGCGGCGGCGCAGTCGTACACCCGCGACCGCTACCACCAGCCCGCCGACGAGTTCGACGCGGCCACCTGGAACTTCCAGGGGATCGCGCAGGACGCCGCCGTTCTCCACCGCCTGGGGCTGGACCTCGCCAACTCGCGCGAGTGGCCCAACTACCGCACCACCTCCGAGTTCCGCCCCGCGCGCGATGCGTCGGCGGCGCGGAGGCAGTAAACGGCGGGGCTCACACAGAGGCACAGAGGCACAGAGATGACTTCGTCGCTGTGCCTCTGCGTCCCGGGACTGGGGAGAAGGATGAGCAAGGCACGGATTGACATTCCACCTGACCGAATCGCGGCCTTCTGCCGGCGCCACGGGATCCGGGAGCTCCGCCTGTTTGGATCGGCGTTGCGGGACGACTTTGGCGCCGACAGCGACGTGGATTTTCTGGTGGAGTTCGAGCCGGGGGCCGCCGTGGGGCTTCTCGGCCTGGCGCAGATGGAGATGGAATTGGGCGATCTCCTGGGGCGAAAGGCGGACCTCAGGACGGCGGGTGATCTGAGCCGCTACTTCCGGAACGACGTCCTCCAGGGCGCCGCGCTCCTGTATGCGGCCTGAAGACCGCGTTCGCCTCCTCCACATGCACGACGCCGCGCGCGAAGCCATCGGCTTCGCGGCCGGCCGGACGCGCGGCGACCTGGAAACGGACCGGCAGCTCCTTCTTTCCATCGTCAAGGACGTGGAGATCGTCGGCGAGGCGGCGAGCCGCATCGGTGAGGACCTCCGGAGCCGCCACCCCGAACTGCCGTGGAAGGCGATCGTGACGATGCGGAATCCCTTGGTCCACGCCTACTTCGACATCGACCGCGATATCGTGTGGAACACCGTCGTTGCGGACCTCCCCCCTCTGCTCGACGCGATCGAGGCAATCCTGGAAGCGCCGGCTGACCCCGGAGAATAGGGGCTCACACAGAGGCACAGCGATGAAGTCATCTCTGTGCCTCTGTCCCGTCGAAGACGCGTTGTTGCGTGAAGCAGAGCGTTTCATCGTCCAAACGGCACCTTGCGGAGGAGGCAACTAGTGAGGAGTACTTAGAAGTTCGGAGGGGGGAAGTCCACGAGAGGTGCCACTCGATCATCTCACCGAGAGGCACAGCGTTTTCTTCAAAACACAATGCACACGACTCTCGATATGCTCTCCTTCGAGTGGTTCCTTCCCAAAGCAGCCGTTGGATTTACAGTTGGCCTTGGCCTCCGGGTACTCGAGCATGTGGCGTGGCACCTGCGCGATAGATCGGTCCACAAATCCGTGCCGGTTTCTGGATCCGTGAACACCGGGGAGGGTCGCGAGTGCCACGCGCGTGATGATGCTTCGCGCTTATCGGTATGCGTTCACTGCTGGTGTTTGGATCGGGCCGGCGCTACAGACGGCACCCCAGAGGTTTTTCTACGCGTGCTGGCCGATTCACACTAGAACAAGAAGACGAACGCTGCCTGAGGGGAGGACATGGGAATCACAGCTCTATACGCGCTCCTAAAGCCGTTTTTCACGCCCTTGAAGTTGGGATGGAAGGTGGTGCGAAAGGGAGTTTCTGGTGCCAAGGCGAAGCTGCTTCGTCCGCACGAAGAGCGTGCGACCGAGCTTTATCTACGCAGCTATTTCCACGACCTTTGGGAGCCGCTCACCACTTCGGTGGAGTACTGCGTGCACTTCGCCGACGTGGCTAGCGTGCGATTTGGTGATAGATCATACATTCGATTCCGACGACGGGCGGGTTGCGATACACGAGTCGAATCCCTTTCGGTGCGCCTGTACGCCACAGAACGCGAAATCACTCGCCAGCAGGTGATCGAGATTGATCTCGATTCTGGCATCGCCGAATGGCCGCTGACAAGTCTGCCGCTGCTTGAGATATATCGTTATGGAGACGGTTTGTACCAGACCATCCACGACTACCGGGTGCGCGTAATCTCCGTAACCCCATCGACCGAGATTCCGGCGGAGAGTCTTGCGCTCGATCACCATCCAGTGTGCAGGTACATCAACGAGCATTTTGCCAGGAGGGGCGAGGATTTCGTCAACCTGACGGTCTATGCCCATGCCCAGGTTGAGCTGGGTAGCGCGATCAGGTACGTTCTGCTTCGGCCAGACGAGGGGTTGAGTCACTGGAGAGGCGCGCTGTGGTGGACGCCCCGTGAGGCACTTGTACGCCTGCTCACATGGGAGCCTGTCCTGCGATCCCTGTTCTGGACTTTGGTCGTCACTCGCCTCGTCCGCGTGGAAGAGGACAGCCGCATCAGAAGCGGAATCGCGTGGATCACCGCGGCGCGCCTGCACCGGCTGTTCCATTCCGATCGTTGTCACCGGCGACGCATCC
The DNA here is from genome assembly GCA_902805735.1 of uncultured Gemmatimonadota bacterium. Taxonomy (GTDB): domain Bacteria; phylum Gemmatimonadota; class Gemmatimonadetes; order Longimicrobiales; family Longimicrobiaceae; genus Longimicrobium. The sequence goes on from CADCTW010000114.1 coordinate 41,269, forward strand.
GGCGGCCCGCCATGTCTCGTCGGGCGCGCTGGTTTCTTCAGGAGATGCAGAGGACGCGCGGGGCGGACTAGAATTGGTCTCACACAGAGACACAGAGGCACAGAGATGAAGTCACCTCTGTGCCTCTGTGTCTCTGTGTGAGCCAATCAGTTCAGCGGCGCTCGGAGCGCAGATCGAGGCCGGAGTGGTCGAATGCCGACATGTCCGCCACGCCGCGCCCGCTTTCCTCGTAGCGGATCGTCACGCTGTCGCCCACCTGCACGAAGGGGAGCTCGGGCGAGAGGGTGGAGGCGCCCACGAAGGCGACGTTGGGCGTGCCCTCCAGCAGCAGGTAGTAGTAGGTGTCGCCGTCTCGCTCGTCGCGGCCCAGGCGGGCTACCTTGCCGCTGACCTGGGTGCCGACGGTGCGGTCGTCGGCCGTGGCGCCCGAGCGGTTGGCGAGCATCTGGCGGTACTTCCTCATGGCGCTTCGCACGTCCTCGCCGGTCCCCACGATCTGGTCGTTCTGCACCGAAACGAAGGAGACGGCCTTCACGAAGCCCGCCGCGTCGTGCAGCGGCACCAGGTACGTCCACGTTCCCTGCACGTTGTACGGCGTGGGGAACCCGGCCGCGTACCGCTTCTCCTGCACGCTGCCCTGCGCGGAGGCCATGGCGGCCCCCTCGGTGGCGCCGGACTGGAGCCGGTAGGTGGCCTTGCCCGTGCGCGTGTCCACCAGCATGTAGCCCGTGGTCCCCTTGTCCGCGTTCACGGAGGTGATGCCCGTGTAGATGTACTGGCGCCCGTCGCGCCCCAGCACCCGCGCCACCCCCTCGGTGCTGGTGAGCTTGTCGCGCCCGGAGGTGTTGAGCCAGCCGCGGACGTACCGCCCCCAGTCGTCGATCTGCTCCATCGTAAGGTCCTCGGGCTGGATAAGGTCGACCCACGCGGGGCACTTCGCGATCGCGCAGCGCTCCGCGGCGCCGGTCTGCATGTCCAGGATCACCGCGCCCACCGGCTCGTTTCCGCCGAAGCCCACGCGCCGAACGTACTCCGTGGCCACGATGAACGGGCGCCCGGCATCGTCCACCTCGAACGACAGGTCGGTGAGGCCCTTGCCGATGAAGCCGTTCTGGTAGAGGTGGCGCCGGGTGTCCTGGCTTAGGAAGGCGCCCGCGTTGTAGCGGAGCCGCAGCGGCCTGCCCGCCGCCTCGGTGACCAGGCGGACGTCGCGCGAATCGGAGGCGGACACCATCACGTAGCCCGGCGTGCCGTCGGCGCCCATCCAGCGCAGGAAGCCGGAGTGGTCGAGCGGCGCCACCCAGTACCATCCTCCCCGCACGATCTGCAGCTCCATCCGCCCGATGCGCACCTGCGAGCCAAGCGCTCCCTTCTCGCCCAGGACGCGCTCGGCCAGACGGGAGGCCATCCCCTGGCCGATGGTGCGCATGGTGTTGGGGTCCACCGGCGCGAGGGCGGGGTCGTTCCTCAGGGTGTCCACCGGGCCCAGCAGGCCGCGGTACGCCGACGCGTGCAGCATGGGCGTGCTCGCCAGGAACGCGGCCGCGCCGGCCAGCATCACCGCCAGCAGGGTGAGCACCGCCGGCCCGCCGCGGAACTGCTTCTTGCGCGCGGACGCCACCAGCCCGCCGGTCAGGGCGCCGATGGCGGCCCCGCCCGCCGCATAGAGCAGCGGGTCGATGAACCCGTACGCCATCACGGGAAGATCTACGTACGCCACGAGGAGGGCGACGAGCGCGGCGGCGCCCACGGCGGGGAGCGAGCCCGCGGAGGCCAGCCCCGCGAATACGGCGGCGATGGCCGCGGCGATGAGATACCCGAGCATCTGCTCCAGTGTGCGGTCAGGGTGGGGCGGTCAACGTGTGCCGGTCCGTACGGTATCCCGGGCTCACAAGATTCGGCCAGATCTAAGTTCTTCTCTGTGCCTCCGTGTCTCTGCGCGAGGCAAGCCGTTCAGCAGGGCACGGGACTTTCGGGGCGAGCGGGCTCAGCATGCGACGGCCGGGCGGCGTTTGCCGTGCACGCCGCGCCCCCCCGTTCCGCACACGCCGCGCGAAAGCGGCGGGCGTGCGCTTCTTCTTCCCGGGCTTCCATGTTCCTGCCTCGCCGCCCCTCCGCCGCCCTCATCGCCCGCGTGCTGGCCACGCAGCACTCCGCGCCGCTGAGCTACGCGGAGGCGGGAATGACGCGCTCCGCGGACACGCGCGGGTATCCGCGCAATCACCACGAGGCCGTCGTGGGCACCGGCTCCGACGTGTACCTGCGCGCCGTCGCGGCCGTGAGGGGCTGGGCGATGTACGACCTGCCCTTCACCGAGCTGCATCCGCCCGGGGCACCCGTGGTGGAGGGCGCCGTCGTGGCGACGGTGGTGCGGCACCTGGGGTTCTGGTCCATCAACCCGTGCCGCGTGGTGTACGTGGATGAAGAGGAGACGCCCGCGCTGCGTGCCTTCAGCTTCGCCATCGGCACGCTGCCGCTGCACAGCGAGCGCGGCGAGGAGCGCTTCCGCGTGGAGTGGAACCGCGCCAGCGGCGAGGTGCGCTTCGAGATCCTGGCCTACGCCGCCGCCCGCCACTGGATGGCCCGCCTCAGCGGCCCCTACGTCCACCACCTGCAGCGCCGCTTCGGCCGCGCCGCTCTCCAGGCGGTGCGTGCGAGGGTGGAGCGGGGGTAAAGCACTCCCTGTGTCTCCGTGCCTCCGTGCGACACCCCGGGGTGGCGGGAGCGGATCTTGCCCCCGGGGCGGGCACCACCACAGGGAGGCAATGATGAGAGTATCGTGGAAGGCGCGCTCGTGCGTGCTGCTGCTGGCGGCCGGGTGCGCGACCAACCCGGTGACGGGGCGCAGGCAGCTTTCGCTGGTCCCGGAGTCGCAGGAGATCCAGATGGGGCAGCAGGCGGCGGTGCAGGTGTCGCGCGAGATCGGGCTGGTGCCGGACTCGTCGCTGCAGCGGTACGTGCAGGGGCTGGGCGGCACCCTGGCCGCCGCGTCGGAGCGGCCCGCGCTGCCCTGGACCTTTCGCGTGGTGGACGATCCCACCCCCAACGCCTTCGCGCTGCCGGGCGGCTACATCTTCCTGACGCGCGGGATGCTGGCGCTGATGAACTCGGAGGCGGAGCTCGCCACCGTGCTGGGCCACGAGATCGGGCACGTCACCGCCAAGCACCAGGTGACGATGATGAGCCGCGCCCAGCTCGCGCAGATCGGCCTGGGGCTGGGGAGCGTGCTGGTGCCGGAGCTGCAGAACTTCGGCGGGCTGGCGAGCGGCGGGCTGCAGCTGCTCTTCCTGCGCTACAGCCGCGACGCCGAGCGCCAGGCGGACGCCCTGGGCTTCAAGTACGCCGTGGGGCAGCGCTACGAGCCGCGGGAGATGGCGCGCGTGTTCCAGTCGCTGCAGCGGGTGGGGGAGACGGAGCGGAGCCGGTCGGGGCGCAGCCCGCTGCCGGGCTACCTGGCGTCGCACCCGGGCGAGCCGGAGCGCATCGCGGCCGTGGAGCGCCGCGCCGCCGAGGTGCCCGCCGGCACGGCCACGCGAGTGGAGCGCGCCGCCTACCTGCAGCGGCTCAGCGGGATGGTGTACGGCGAAAACCCGCGCCAGGGCTACTTCCAGCAGGGGGTCTTCCTGCACCCCGATCTGCGCTTCAGCGTCGTCTTCCCGGCGCAGTGGCGCACGCAGAACCTGCCGCAGGCCGTCACCGGCAGCAGCGCGCGGCAGGACGCCATCGTCCAGCTCACCCTGGCGGAGCAGGCGGCGAGCGCGGAGGCGGCGGCGCGGCGGTTCTTCTCGCAGCAGGGGGTGCAGGCGGGGCAGGGCGGGCGCACCACCGTCAACGGGCTCCCCGCGACGGTCGTGTACTTCCAGGCGCGGACGCAGCAGGGCGTGATCGCGGGGATCGCGCAGTGGGTGGAGCACGGCGGGCGGGTGTACCAGCTCCTGGCCTTCGCGCCGGGGCAGCTCTTCCGCCAGTACGAGGGGCTCTTCCGGCAGACGCTGGGCAGCTTCTCGCCCGTGAGCGACCCCGCGGTGCTCAACATCCGCCCCAACCGAATCCGTGTCGTGCGCCTGCCCCAGGCCATGACGCTGGCCGACTTCCACCGCCGCTACCCCTCCACCATCCCCGTGGAGGAGCTGGCGATCATCAACCAGGTGGCCGGCCCCGCGACGACGATCCCCGCCGGGACGATGCTCAAGCAGGTGGTGCGCGAGTAAACAGCGGGGCTCACACAGAGACACAGAGGCACAGAGATGAATTGGTCTCTGTGCCTCCGTGTCTCTGTGTGAGCTTCTTCAGGAAGTGCCGTCGTGGTCCGCGTCGCCCAGGGCGCGGTCCACGGGCTCGGGGACGTGGCCCTGCTGCATCTCGTGCAGGTCCTTTTGGTTCCTCACCAGCACCGCGACGACCGACCCGATCACCAGGGCCAGGATCCCGGCGCTGGCCCCGACGCGCTGGCCCCACACGGCACCGGCCACGGCCCCGCACACCACCGCGACCACGAGCGCGATCAGCAGACGCTTCATCATAGTCACCTCCCGGTTGCGCGTTGTCCCCGCACAGCCGGGGCCAGAAACGCGGGGCTCACACAGAGGCACAGAGGCACAGAGATGACTTCATCGCGGGTGGCGTGGTATTTTCGGTGACCGCCCGTGACGTGCCAACCTCCCCATTCCAGAGAAACCGATGAACAGGCGCTCCATTCTCCCCGCGCTCGGCGCGGCGCTCGTGCTGGCGGGCGCGGCGCGCGCACAGCAGCCGCGCAGTCTCGCCGCGCCGACCGATCCGCAGCGGGTCGCGAGGCTGAGCAGCGCGTTTCCGCAGATCGACCGGGTGATGAGGGAGTTCGCGGAGAGGTCGCACGTGCCGGGGATCGCGTACGGGATCGTGGTGGACGGGCGCGTGGTGCACGTGGGGACGGCGGGGGTGCGCGAGGTGGCGTCGCGCGCGCCGGTGGACACGGCCACCGTGTTCCGCATCGCGTCCATGACCAAGAGCTTCACGGCCGCGGCCATCCTGCAGCTCCGCGACGATGGGAAGCTGTCGCTGGACGACCCCGCCGAGCGCTACGTCCCCGAGCTGAGGGGGCTGCGCTACCCCACCAGCGATGCGCCCAAGATCACCATCCGCCACCTCCTCACGCACTCCGAGGGCTTCCCGGAAGACAACCCCTGGGGCGACCAGCAGCTCGCCGCCACCGACGAGGAGATGTCGCGGATGATGCGCGCCGGCATCCCCTTCTCCACCGCGCCGGGCACCGCCTACGAATACTCCAACTACGGCTTCGCCATCCTGGGCCGCATCATCGCCAACGTGAGCGGGATGCCGTACCCGCGTTACCTGGAGGAGCGCGTGCTGCGACCGCTGGGGATGAACGTCACCACGCTGGAAGCCGCACGGGTGCCCGCGCACCGGCTGGCGCACGGGTACCGCCGGCAGGACGGGGAGTGGCTGGAGGAGAAGCAGCTCCCAGACGGAGCGTTCGGGCCCATGGGCGGGATGCTGACCTCGGTGAGCGACCTTGGGCGCTGGGTGGCGTTCATGCTGGACGCGTGGCCCCCGCGCGACGGCCCCGAGCGCGGCCCGCTGCGGCGCTCGTCCGTGCGCGAGATGCAGCAGGTGGCGCGCTACAGCGGCGCGTCCGCCGTGCGCGACACGGCCGGGCGCGTGGTGCTGAGCGCGGGCGGCTACGGCTACGGGCTGGGGGTGCGGCAGACGTGCCTCTTCCGCACCTCGGTGTCGCACACGGGCGGCCTTCCCGGCTTCGGCTCGCTGATGCGGTGGCTCCCCGAGTACGGCGTGGGGATCGTGGCGATGGGCAACCTCACCTACACCGGCTGGGGCGGCGTCACCGAGCAGGCGCTGGACCTCCTGGCGAAGACGGGCGGCCTCACCCCCCGCGCCCCGCAGCCCGCCCCCGTGCTGCTGGAGCGCCGCGCGCAGGTGTCGCGCCTGGTCGCGCGCTGGAGCGAGCCCCTGGCCGACAGCGTGGCCGCCATGAACCTGTTCCTGGACGAGCCCAGGGAACGCCGCCGCGCCGCCCTGGACCGCCTGCGCACCGCCGCCGGGGGCGAGTGCCGCGAGGAAGGGCCCTTCGTGGCCGAGAACGCCCTGCGCGGGCGGTGGCGCATGCGGTGCGCGAACGGGGACCTGCGCGTCACCATCACCCTTGCGCCCACCGAGCCGGCGCAGGTGCAGTACCTGGACGTGCGGCCGATGGCGCGCGAGGAGTCGCTGGACCCGCCCCCGGTGTGCCGGTGACGAGAGGCTTGTCAGTACAGCCGCCGCGTAACACATTGCGCCTTTCTTCCTGACATTGAAGAACGGGGCTCACACAGAGGCACAGAGACACAGAGAGAAGGCAATCCTCCGTGTCTCCGTGGCTCTGGGTGAGCCCCTTCCCTTGAAGCGAAACGCCATGCGTCTCTTCCTGTTCGTGCTTCTCCTGATCGCCGCGCCCCTGCACGGGCAGGCGGATGCGGCGCTGAGCGCCAAGCTGCAGAACGTGGTGCGCGGGTTCCGCGGGGAGGTGGGGATCTACGTGCGGAACCTGCGCACGGGGGCGGGGGCGGAGATCAACGCGGACACGGTTTTCCCCACGGCGAGCATGATCAAGGTGCCCATCCTCCTGGCGCTGTACGACCGGGTGGAGCAGGGGAAGATGGACCTGGAGGCGCGGGTGCCGCGGCCGGACACGCTCAACTACCGCTACGTGGAGAGCACCGACGTGGTGGCCTACATGGCGCCGGGCGACACGCTGCCGCTGCGCGAGCTCGCCTTCCTGATGCTCACGGTGAGCGACAACGTGGCGAGCCTGTGGATCCAGGCGGAGGTGGGCGGGGGGGCGGCGGTCAACGAGTGGCTGGCGGGGCACGGCTTCCGCCACACGCGCGTCAACTCGCACACGCCGGGACGCGAGCAGGCGCGCTCCGTGTACGGCTGGGGCCAGACGACGCCGCGCGAGATCGCCGAGGCGCTGGTGATGATCCGCCAGGGGCGCGCGGTGAGCCCCCGCGCGTCCGAAGACATGTACCGGATGCTCACCAACAGCTACTGGAAGGGCGAGGCGCTCTCGCAGATCCCGCCTACGGTGCAGGCCGCGTCCAAGCAGGGCTTCGTGGACCGCTCCCGCTCCGAGGTGCTGCTGGTGAACGCGCCCGCGGGCGACTACGTGCTCGCCGTCATCACCAAGAACCAGGCGGACACCGGCTACCAGGAGGGCAACGAGGGCTCGCGCCTCCTCCGCGCCGTCTCCCGCACCGTGTACGAGCACTTCAACCCGCGCGACCCCTGGCGCCCCGCGGCGAGGTGAGCCCCAGGAGCGAATGAATTCGCCGCTGGGACGACATGAAGTGCCCCTGCGGGCACTGTGTTCTCGAAGCGGGAGCCGCGGAACCAGTCCGCGGAGCGGACTTCGTGCAGGTCCAGCGGCGAATTCATTCGCTCCTGGACGGGTCGCGCGATCATCTCGCGGCCCAGGCGGATACGGTGTGAGTCCCAGCCGTTTGTCTCGAACCGGGCGATTTTGGTGCGCCGGAGGTGCAATCGCGTATGGCCCCTCCCCTTCGACTCACCAGCACCGACGTTGACCCCACAACCGAGGAGCCCTTAATGAGCGACGAACCATATCTCGTCCTGCGGCTGAGCGACGCGGATGCGCCTCGCGAGTTCGAGACGAAAAGCGGCGGGCGGCTGAAGAACACCATCCGGAAGAGCGGGGCCCGGAACTCGTTCGACCTGGTCGGGTCGGCGCGGGAAAGCGACGCGCCGGCGCCCGGCTTCCGCGTGGGCGTGGAGACGGTGGGCGCGCGGGGTCACGCGGAGCTGCGCCGCGACCCGCAGAACCTGGCGGTCGCCCGGCCCATGCCGCTCTCGCTGATCGAGCCGGTGCCGATGGCTGCCCCCGGCGCCATGCCCGAGCCGGTCTACAACACCACCTGGGGCGTCTACGTGACCGGCGCGACGCAGAGCCCCTTCACGGGCGCGGGCGTCACGGTGGCCGTGCTGGACACGGGGATCGACGCCGGCCACGAGGCGTTCCGCGGCGTCCAGCTCGTGCAGCGGGACTTCACGGGGGAGGGCGACGGGGACGTGCACGGCCACGGCACCCACGTCGCGGGGACCATATTCGGCCAGGACGCCGGGGGGATCCGGTACGGGGTGGCGCCCGGCGTGCGCGGCGCCATGATCGGCAAGGTGATGGGCGTTTCGCGCTCCGCGACCACGGCGGAGCTCTCCCAGGCGATCCAGTGGGCGGTGGATGGCGGGGCCAGCGTGATCAACATGTCGCTGGGGCTCAACTTTCCCGGGCAGGTGAGCCTGTGGGTGCAGGACGGGCTGCCCGTGGAGCTCGCCACCTCGCGGACGCTGGCCCAGTACCGCGACAACGTGCGCTTCTTCGACCGCCTCATCGAGCTGCTGCGCACCCGCGCCACGCAGGGGGCCGGCGCGGTGCTGGTCTCCGCCGCCGGCAACGAGAGCAAGCGCGACCTGCGGCCGGACTACGCCATCGAGGTGGCGCCGCCCGCGGCCGCGGAGGGGATGGTGGCCGTGGCCGCCCTGCGGAGCGCGGGGCCGCCGCACGACAACCTGACGGTGGCGCCCTTCTCCAACATCCGCGCCGCCGTGGCCGCGGCGGGCGCGGACATCTACTCGGCGAAGGCGGGGGGCGGGTTCACCTTCCTGAGCGGCACCAGCATGGCGAGCCCGCACGTGGCCGGCGTGGCGGCCCTCTGGGCGGAGCGGCAGCTCCAGCGGAACGGCGTGGTCAACGCCGTGTCGCTCGACGCCCAGATCCGCGTGAGCACCCGCCGCCTCCCGAACGCCAGCTACCTGGACGTGGGCGAAGGCCTGGCCCTGGCGCCCAAAGATTGATCGTTCTTTCTCCGTGCCTCTGTATGAGCCCCGCTGTTCGGTTCAACGACGCTCCGAGGCTTCCCCGGCGCGGGGCGCGGCGGTATAATCGCGTGGAACGTCGGCACTTCCACGCATCCCCGGGAAAAGTCATGGCGTCAGAGAAGGACAGGGCGGAGTGGGAGCAGGCCACCCGGGCGGTGTTCAACGCCGTGCACGCGCAGCTCCGGAGCAAGGAGAAGCGCCCCGTGCTGCAGTCGTCCGAGGCCGCGGTGTGGCTCGTGTGGTCCACCGACGGGCAGCGGCTGGAGTACCGCATCGAGTCGCCCGAGTGGTGGAAGCCGCTCACCGAAGCTCACGCGTCGGAGCTGGCCACCCGCCTGCTCACAGGCCTGCGCGAGGAGCTGCGGCGCCACCAGGAGGGCCGCGCCGGCGCGTGACCCTGGATCACACAGAGACACGGAGGCACAGAGGGAGTTCTTCTCTGTGCCTCTGTGTCTCTGTGTGAGGCCACGCTGTTGGCTCTTGCGCCGATCGCCCTCCGCCCCCGACCTTGGGCGTCATGAAGATCCAGATCCTACTCGGCTCCCTGGCGCTGGCCGCCTGCTCCCCCGCGGCCCGTCCGCTCCCCGCGCCTCCCGCGCCGCCGCCCCCCTCGCCCGCCGTGGAAGCCCCGGCAGTGGTGCCCGGGGTGGATGCGGCCGGGGAGGCGTGGGTGGAGCGCACGCTGGCCGGCATGACGGTGCGGCAGCGGGTGGCGCAGCTCGTGTTTCCCTGGATCAGCGGGCGCGCGCCCGGGGAAAACCCGGACGAAGCCCGCCAGATGCTGGAGTGGGTGGGCCGCGGCGAGGTGGGCGGGCTGATCGTGTCCATCGGCACCCCGCGGGGCCTCGCGGCGAAGCTGGACGCCGCGCAACGCCGGGCCGGCGTCCCGCTGCTCGTCGTCTCGGACCTGGAGACGGGGCCGGGGATGCGGCTCATCCCCGGCGGCACCTCCATGCCACCCGCGATGGCGTTCGGGGCTGCGGGCGACGAGGAGCTGGCGCGGCAGGCGGGGCGGGTGACGGCGGCCGAGGCGCGCGCGGTGGGCATCCACCTCACCTTTGGGCCGGTGCTGGACGTCAACTCCAACCCGGCCAACCCCATCATCAACGTGCGCTCCTTCGGCGAGTCGCCGGAGGGGGTGGCGCGCATGGCCACCGCGTGGATCGAGGGGGCGCGCGAGGGCGGGCTGCTCACGGTGGGCAAGCACTTCCCCGGGCACGGCGACACCCACGCGGACTCGCACGTGGGCCTCGCCGCCATCGCCGGGGACGCGGCGCGGCTGGCGCGCGTGGAGCTGGTGCCCTTTCGCGCCGCCGCGCGCGCGGGGATGGACGGCGTGCTGGTGGGCCACATCGCCGTGCAGGGCGTGGAGGGCCCCGCCGCGCCCCCGGCCTCGCTCTCGCCGCGTATCGTGGGCGGGATGCTGCGCGACGAGCTGGGCTTCCGCGGCATCGTCTTCACCGACGCGCTCAACATGGGCGCCGTCACCCGCGCGTACCCGGTGGCCGAGGCCAGCATCCGCGCGCTCCTGGCCGGCGCGGACGCGCTCCTCCAGCCGCCGGGCCACGAAGAGGTGGTCGACTCCATCGTCTCCGCCGTGGCGGCGGGCCGCATCCCCCGCGCCCGCATCGACGACGCGGCGCGGCGGGTGCTGAGGGCCAAGGCGGCGGCCGGCCTTCACCGCGCGCGCCACCCCTCCCCCGCGCTCGCCCGCTCGGTCGGCACGCCGGAGCACGCCCGCGTCGCCAGCGCGGTCGCCGAGCGCTCTATCGTGCTGGTGCGCGACCGCAACGGCGCGGTCCCTATCCGCCGCGGCACGCGCGTGCTGCACGTCACCTATGGGCACCGCGGGAGCGAGGGGGAGCTGCTGCAGCGCGGGCTGGCGGCGGGCGGGCTGGTGGTGGAGCGCGCGCGGGTGGGGCCATCCACCCCCGCGTCCGTGTTCGAATCGCTCCGCGCGCGCGCCGCCGCGGCGGAGCTGGTGGTGGCGAGCGTCGCCATCTCGCCCGTGCAGTACCGCGCGCTGGGGATCGGCGGCGGGTTCGCGGCGTGGGTGGAGGGGGTGGCGGCCTCCGGGCGGCCGGTGGTGGCCGTGTCGCTGGGGAGCCCGTACCTGCTGGGTGGGTTCCCCTCGGTCCCCGCCTACCTCCTGGCCTGGGACAGCGGCGCCGCCAGCGAGGACGCGGCGGCGCGGGCGCTGCTCGGCACCGCCGCCATCCGCGGCCGCCTCCCCGTCTCGCTCCCCCCGTATCACCGCATCGGCGAAGGGCTCGACCGTGGCCGGTGAGACAATCCCACACCGGGGCACGGAGACGCAGAGAGGTGGTCCGTTGACGCGCTCACCGATCCGGGTCGCCGCGCTGCTGGCCGTGCTCCTCGCCCTCTGCGCGCCCGCGCTGGCCGCCCAGCCCGCCGCCGCCGATTCCGGCCGGGCGGCGGCGGGGCGCGCGAGCACGGCGGGGTACGCGGTGGGAGGCTTCCTGGGCGGCGTCCTGCTCGGCTTGGGCGGCTACGCCCTGCTGGAGGGCGAGAGGCCGCACAACCCTCTCGCGCTGTACGCGGGGTTCGGCGCGGGCGTGGTGACCGGCGCCGTGGTGACGGCCGGCGAATCGGGCCGCGAGCTGCCGGCCCGCGTCGCCGAGCGGCTCCGCGCGCTCACCCCTGAAGAGCGGGAGGCCTTTCGCGCCGCGTACACCGCGCGTGTGCGGGAGCGCCGCACACGCGCCGCCGTGCTGGGCGGGCTCGCGGGCACCGCGGTGGGCGCCTCCGCGGTGGCCGCGCTGCTCCAGGTGATCGGGAACTAGTGTAGTGCCGCCAAAGTCTCGTTTGCCTTCGCGACCTTCTCGAGGATGTGCTTCACGGAGGCTGTCCAGGTGAAGGGCTTCGGCTCCGTGTTACGCCGCT
>CADCTW010000115.1 GCA_902805735.1 uncultured Gemmatimonadota bacterium
GGCGCCCCTCCGCCGCCGCCGGAAGCGCGACCCAAAAGGTGCTGCCGGCGCCGGTGCGGGAGCGCACGCCGATGCGGCCGCCCATGGCCTCGGCCAGGCTCCGGGCCAGGGCCAGGCCCAGCCCCGCGCCGGCCACCCGCGCCGTGCCGGGGTGGTGGATGCGCGAGTACTCGTGGAAGATCAGCTCCTGGTCGTCTTCCGTGAGGCCGTGCCCCTGGTCCGCGACTTCCACCCACACCTCGCTTCCTTCCCCGCGCACCGTCAGCGCCACCTCGGTGCCCGGAGGCGAGTACTTGATGGCGTTGTCCACCAGGTTGAGCAGCACCTGGCGCAGCCGGCCCGAGTCGGCCATGGCGGGGGGGGTGCCGCGGTCGTCCACGCGCAGGGTGATGCCGCGCTCGTCCGCGACGGTGCGCAGCGAATCCGCCACGGCGGACGCGACCTGCCCCGCGCAGAGGGGAGCCAGGGTCACCTCCAGCGTCCCCGCCTCCACCTTGGTGAGGTTGAGGATGTCGTTGACGACGTGGAGGAGGTGCCGGGCGTTGCGGTGGATGATGTCCACGAACTCGCGGCGGCGCTCGGGGGCCAGCTCTTCATCCGCCGAAAGCAGCGCCGCGAAGCCCAGGATGGAGCTGAGGGGCGTGCGGAACTCGTGCGCCACGTGGCCCACCACGCGCGCCCGCGTCTCGGCCGCGCGCTCCACCTCGGCCAGGCGGGCGCGCAGCTCGGCTTCGGTGGCGCCGGGCGCGGTCATCCGCCCACGTCCGGCATGCCGTGCTTCTTGCGCCGCTGCCACAGCACCTTGCGCGAGATGCCGAGCTGCTCGGCGGCGGCGCTCACGCTGCCGCCCAGGTCGTTCATGGTGGCTTCGATGTACATCCGCTCCACCTCGTCCAGGGTGAGCCCCCGCGGCACCTGGAGGGCGTTCGCGATCGGCGCCGGAGCCGCCCCCGCCGGCGCCAGCTCGCCGATCTGCAGCACGGGGCCGCGGGAGAAGATCATCGACCGCTCGATCACGTTGCGCAGCTCGCGGGCGTTCCCCGGCCAGTCGTGCCGCTGCAGCCGCGCCAGCCCCGCCGGGTCCAGCGACGGCACCGCCTTGCCGAAGTACTCCGCCGCGCGCTTGGTGAAGTGCTGGGCGATCTCCGGGATGTCCGAGCGGATGTTGCGAAGCGAGGGGAGCACCTGCGACGCCACGTTGAGGCGGTAGAACAGGTCCTCGCGGAAGCGCCCGGCGCGCGCGTCCGCCGCCAGGTCCACGTTGGTGGCGGCCACCACGCGCAGCGACACGCTCTGCTCCTGCGTGGAGCCGATGCGGCGGAAGGTGCGGCTTTCCAGGAAGGAGAGGAGCTTGGCCTGCAGCTCCAGCGGCATCGACCCGATCTCGTCCAGCAGCAGCGTCCCCCCGTCCGCCACCTCCACCAGCCCGCGCTTGGTCTGCCGCGCGTCGGTGAAGGCGCCCCGCTCGTAGCCGAACAGCTCCGCCTCCAGCAGGTTGGCGGGAAGGGCGGCGCAGTTGACCTCCACGAATCGGCGGCTGGCCTGCCCGCTGGCCCCGTGAATGGCGCGCGCCACCAGGTTCTTCCCCGTCCCGCTCTCGCCCAGGAGGAGCGCGGAAACCTGCCCCACGGAGCCCACCTGGTCCACGAAGGTGCGCACCTCCTGCACCAGCGGGTGCTGGCCCACGATGCCGTGGCGGTCGAACTTGGCCGCCGTGACGGAGGTGAGCAGCTCCTGCGCCGGCACCTGCTCCAGGGCGCGTCGGATGCGCGTCTCCAGCGCCTTGGGCTCGATGGGCTTGCTTACGAAGTCCGTCGCGCCCGCCTGCAGCGCCGCCTCCGCGTCCCCCTCCGTTCCGCGCGCCGTGGCGATGATCACGGGGAGCGCGGGGGCGATCTCGCGCACGCGCCGCAGGAACGCCATCCCGTCCATCCCCGGCATCACCAGGTCGCACACCACGGCGTCGGGCGCCTCCACGCGGATCTCCTCCAGCGCCACCTCCGGCCTCGTGAACCCCTTGGTCACGAACCTTCGGCTGCGCTCGAGCTGCGCGGTCACGAGCGCCACCTGGTCGGCGTCGTCGTCGATGATGAAGATGGTGGGGTTCACGGGGAGTGGAACGGGGAATGGGGGAACGGTGAAGGCGGCAGGCGCGGAAGGGGCCCGGATCAGGGCGGCGGTTCCCGTTCCCCCTCTTCCTTCCGCTCCCACCGGTCCGCGTCGCGCACCCGGTACTTGGAGAGCGTCCGCGCCACGGCCTCGTCCAGGTCGATGCCGAGCTGGTTGGCCAGCACGACGCACACGAACACCACGTCGCCCAGCTCCAGCGCCACGTCGCCCTCGGGCTCGTCCGCCTTCTTCTTCTTGGGGCCGAAGCGGTGGTTCAGCTCGCGCGCCAGCTCCCCCACCTCTTCCGTGAGGCGGGCCAGGTTCACCAGGGGCGGGAAGTAGCCTTCCTTGAACTGCGAGATGTACTCGTCTACCTGCTGCTGGACTTCGCGGAGCTGCATTCCGGCGGACTCGCTGCGGGTACGGCATTTGGTTTGTGTGCGCCAACCTACCTCCGTTCCCAAACGGAAACAAGGATCTCGTTTCCTCTTGTGTCTCTGTGCCTCCGTGTGAGATTGCCGTGCATCCGTCGCGGCCGGTACATTGAGGTCCTCTGACGAACGCACACACCAGCGAGCACGAATGAGCCAGCCGCGCGTGGGGATCATCATGGGAAGCCGCTCGGACCGCGAGACGATGCTGGAAGCGGCCCGCGTCCTGGACGAGCTGGAGATCCCCTACGAGATGGAGGTGGTGTCCGCGCACCGCACGCCGGACCGCATGTTCGCCTACGCGGAGGCGGCGGAAGGGCGCGGGGTGGAGGTGATCGTGGCCGGGGCCGGCGGCGCCGCGCACCTCCCGGGGATGACGGCCGCCAAGACGGTGCTCCCGGTAATCGGCGTACCCGTGCTCTCGTCGGCGCTCAACGGGGTGGACTCGCTCCTTTCCATCGTGCAGATGCCCCGCGGCGTCCCCGTGGCCACCGTGGCCATCGGCAAGGCGGGCGCGGCGAACGCCGGGCTGCTGGCCGCGCGCATCCTGGGCACGCGCGACCCCGCGCTGCGCGACCGCCTGCGCGCCTTCGCGGCGCGCATGGCCGAAGAGGCGCTGCAGCCGTGAGCGTGGTCCTTCCCGGCGCCACCATCGGCATCGTGGGCGGCGGCCAGCTCGGGCGCATGTTCGCCCTGGAAGCGCGCCGCATGGGCTACCGCGTGGCCGTGTGGGACCCCGGCGCCGACTCCCCCGCCGCGCAGGTGGCCGACGAGGCGGTCATCGCCCCCTTCCACGACCCGGAAGCCGCCCGCGAGCTGGCCCGCCGCTCGGACCTGGTCACGCTGGAGTGGGAGAACGCCGACGTCGCCACGCTGCGCGAGCTGGAGGCGCTCGTCCCCGTGCGTCCCGGCCCGGCCGTCCTGGAAGTCGCCCAGCACCGCCTGCGCGAAAAGGACGCGGCCCGCCGCCTGGGCGTCCCCACCGCCGACTACCGCGCCGTCCACTCGCTGGACGACCTGCGCGCCGCCGTGGCGGAGATCGGCGCGCCGGCCGTGCTCAAGACGGCGCGCGGGGGATACGACGGCAAGGGCCAGGCGGTGATCCGCGACCCCGCGGATGCCGAGGCCGCCCTGCGCTCCGTCGCGCCCGAGGGGACGGAGCTGATCCTGGAAGCCTTTGTCCGCTTCCGCATGGAAATCTCGGTGGTCTGCGCGCGGTCCACCACGGGCGAGGTGAGCTGCTTCCCCGTGGGCGAGAACGAGCACCGCGGCGGCATCCTGCACTCCACCGTGGTCCCCGCCCGCGTCTCCCCCGCCGTCGCCGCCGAGGCGCGCCGCATCGCCCGCGCCCTGGTGGAAGGGCTGGACGTGGTGGGGCTGCTGGCCGTGGAGATGTTCGTGGGCGACGACGGGGTGGTGAGGATGAACGAGATCGCCCCGCGGCCCCACAACTCCGGGCACTACACCTGGGAAGCGTGCCCCGTGTCGCAGTTCGAGCAGCAGCTTCGCGCCGTGTGCGGGCTGCCCCTGGGATCGGCCGACCTGCTGCGCCCCGCGGCCATGGTGAACCTGATGGGCGACGACGCCGGAACCGGGCTGGGGCGGATGGGTACGGTGGAAATGATGGCGGTGCCGACGGCGGCCCTGCACCTGTACGGCAAGGCCGAGTCGCGCCCCGGGCGCAAGATGGGGCACGTGACCGCGCTGGGAGACGACGCGGACCAGGCGCTGCAGCGGGCGCAGCGCGCGTGGCACGCCCTGGCCGCGGACGTGGACGCCGTAGCCCTTGCGCCCGCCCGCGAGTGAGGCAATTGTAGATCGACACACGATCGGCGCCTCCTCTCCCACGTCCTCCCAGAACGGCGCGCACCGTCCCCGCCACGGGACGCTACCCTCGCGCCGCGGAACGCCCGGAAGCACGCGTTCCTCCTGGCTCTCCCCCTGAAACTGAAGGACCGCCCTGGACGTAAACGTTTGGGACAGCGCGGTGTATCAGGATAGCAGAACGTGGCCCGCCGATTGCTTTGATAGGGCGGGTGACCTTTAGAAAGGAGGCTCCGTGATCCTTCACTGCAACTTCGAAGAGCTCCGGGCACTTTCCTCCGCCATCGAGCTGATGGCGACCGAGGCGGGGCGCTCCGGTGCCGCGGTCGCCGCGCCGCCGGAGGGCGTGGCGAAGGTGGAGCAGCTTCTTCCGCGGCTGACCGGCGACGTGAGCATCGAGACCCTGGATGACCAGCGCCGCGTTCGCGAGGCGGTCGGCATCCTGGTGTCCGACCTCCTCCGCCGGCTGGACGACAAGGTGCTGGAGTTCCACCCCGCGCACGAGGAGGCCGTGGCGCTGTACTTCGACTACGCGCACGGCCGCACCGTCCTCCACCGCCTGGACCGCATGGGCGCCCAGATGGAGGCCATCATCGACCTGATCTCGGCCGGCGACCACAGCGCCGCGGGCCTGAGCTTCCCGGACTGACCGGACCCGAAACGTTTTTTGGGGCCCCGCACCGCTTCCACCGGTGCGGGGCCCTTGTCTTTGCGGAATGGGAGTTGCTTCCCTGCGGCGTCCACCCATCGAACCAAGGAGGCATCCCATGGATCGCAACGACGCCAACCAGGGCGGCGAAGACAACTCGGCCGCGGTCGAGCACGTGGAGAACGCGCAGGAGAACCGCGACGCGCTGGCCGAGCAGGCCCGCCGCACCGAGGCCACCGCCGGCGACTCCGCCGACCGCCCCATCCGCCAGACCAACGCCGACGGCCCCGGCGGCGCCGAACGGAGGTAAGCTCACACAGAGACACAGAGGCACAGAGAACTGCTTTTCTCTGTGCCTCTGTGTCTCTGTGTGAGATTTCTTTACAGGATGTACTTCCGCAGGTCCTCGTCTTCCACGATCGCCTTCAAGCGCCCGCGAACGGTGTCGCCGTCGATGTGGATGGAGTCCTTGCCGCGCTCGGGGAGCTCGAAGAGGATGTCCTCCAGGAGCGTGGTGAGCACCGTGTGAAGGCGGCGCGCGCCGATGTTCTCCATGCGGTCGTTCACCTGCGCGGCGATGCGGGCGATCTCGCGCACCCCCTCGTCCGTGAACTCCAGCGACGCGCCCTCGGCCGCGACCAGGGCGCGGTACTGGGTGAGGAGCGCGTTCTTGGGCTCCTGCAGGATGCGGATGAAGTCCGCCTCCGTGAGGGGCTTCAGCTCCACGCGGATGGGGAAGCGCCCCTGCAGCTCGGGGATCAGGTCCGAGGGCTTGGACACGTGGAAGGCGCCGGCCGCGATGAAGAGGATGTGGTCCGTCCGCACCATCCCGTACTTGGTCTGCACGGTGGAGCCCTCCACCACCGGGAGGAGGTCGCGCTGCACCCCCTCGCGCGACACGTCGGGCCCCGGCGCGCCGCCGCGGTCCGTGGCGATCTTGTCGATCTCGTCCAGGAAGATGATCCCCATCTCCTCCACCCGGTCGAGGGCCTCGTTGATCACCTCGTCCATGTTGACCAGCTTGTCCAGCTCGTCCTGCAGCAGGATGCGGCGCGCCTCGGCCACGGTGACGGTGCGGCGCTTGGTCTTCTTGGGGAGGACGTCCTGCAGCATGTCCATCAGGTTGTTGTCCATCCCGCCGTCCATGCCGCCCCCCATGGGGATCAGCATGTTCTCCAGGGGAAGGCTCTGCGACACCTCCACCTCCACCTGGCGGTCTTCCAGCTTCTGGTCCTGCAGGAGCTGGCGGAACTTGTCGCGGGTGCGCTCGCGCCGCTCGCGCACCTGTTCGTCCTCCGCCTTGACCCCGCCGGGGCCCGCCACGAACACGCGCGCCTTCTCCGTCTCCGAGGGCTCGGCGGGGGTGCCGCCGTCCGGCAGGGGCGGGATCAGCAGGTCCAGGAGGCGCTCCTCCACGCGCTGCTCGGCCAGCTCCTGCACGTCGTCCTCGCGGTCCGTGCGCACCATGTTGATGGCCACGTCCACCAGGTCGCGCACCATCGACTCCACGTCGCGGCCCACGTAGCCCACCTCGGTGAACTTGCTCGCCTCCACCTTGATGAAGGGCGCCCCCGCGAGCCGCGCCAGCCGCCGCGCGATCTCCGTCTTCCCCACCCCGGTGGGGCCGATCATGATGATGTTGTTGGGGACGATCTCCTCGCGCAGCTCGTCGTCCACCCGCTGGCGCCGCCAGCGGTTGCGCAGGGCGATGGCCACCGCCTTCTTGGCCTCGCCCTGCCCCACGATGTACTTGTCCAGCTCCGCCACGATGCCGCGGGGGGTGAGCTCGTCCAGCCAGGGCTGGGGCTCGGCCGCGCCGTCGGTGGGGGTCTCGGTCTCGTTGGTCGCCATGTTTATTCAGCCTAAAGCGGGCACGCCCGCCGTCAGTCCAGCTCCAGTACGGTGATGTTGCGGTTGGTGTAGATGCAGATGTCGCCCGCGATCTCCAGCGCCCGCCGCACGATCTCGGCCGCCGGGAGCTCCGAGTGGTCCTTGAGCGCCCGCGCCGCCGCCAGCGCGAAGCTCCCGCCCGATCCGATCGCCACCACGTCGTCGTCCGGCTCGATGACGTCGCCGTTGCCGGAGAGCATGTACAGGTGCTCGCGGTCGGCCACGGCCAGCAGCGCCTCCAGGCGGCGCAGGTAGCGGTCCGAGCGCCAGTCCTTGGCCAGCTCCACCGCGGCGCGGCTCAGGTTGCCGGGGTAGCGCTCCAGCTTCTCCTCGAACTTCTCGAACAGGGTGAACGCGTCGGCCACGGACCCCGCGAACCCCGCCAGGATCTTGCCGTCGCGCAGCTTCCTCACCTTCACGGCGGCGGACTTGGCGACCACGTCGCCCGTCGTCACCTGCCCGTCTCCACCCAGCGCGACCTTGCCATCGCGCCGCACGGCGAGGATGGTGGTTGCGTGAAACGTTGGCATCGTCATCTATCTTCTGACCCGTCCTCGATTTCCGGTTGCGTCCATCTTACACAAAGTCCCCCCTCACGCACTCTTCGCGCAAGGCCGGGGCCCATACTTCGTCCGTCGGCGAGTGCTCGCGGAGAACCCTCACCCCCCGACCCCCTCTCCCGATAACAGGAGAGGCTGCGCCTCTCGTTATCAGGAGAGGGGGCGATTTCCACGCATCCACCGACGCCCTGGTGTCAGCGGAGCCGCAGGCGAGAAAAAGCCTGGCTGTCCGGCGACACAGAAGATGCGCCCCCCTCTCCCGTTATCGGGAGAGCGGGGGTCGGGGGGGTGAGGGCCCCGTTCCCCGCCCTTCACGCCCGCGGGTGCGCCTGCCGGTACACCCGCCTCAGCCGCTCCTTGGAGGTGTGCGTGTAGATCTGCGTGGTGCTCAGGCTGGCGTGGCCGAGCAGCTCCTTCACCGCCAGCAGGTCCGCGCCCGCGTCCAGCAGGTGGGTCGCGAAGGAGTGGCGGAGGGAGTGGGTGGAGAGCCCCGCGTCGTCGGCGATCCCTTTGAGGAACTGTCCGACGATGTTCTGGATCTGGCGCACGGTGATGCGCCGCCCCGTCTGCGCCACGAACACGGCGCGCCGGTCGGGGCGTGTCGCCTCCTCCATCACCCGCTCGCGCGCTTCGTAGTAGGTGCGCAGCGCGCGCGTGGCCGAGCGCCCCAGCGGCACGATGCGCTCCTTGCGCCCCTTCCCCAGCACCCGCACGCGGTCGCTCACCAGGTCCAGGCTGGCGAGGTCCATGGCCTGCAGCTCGGCCAGCCGCATGCCGGTGGCGTAGAAGAGCTCCACGATGGCCAGGTTGCGCAGCGCCAGGAAGCCGCCCCCCTCCGCCCGCGCCTCGGCGTCGCGGAACACCTCCTCCATCTGCTCGCGCGTGAGGAAGCCGGGGAGGTGGCGCTCCTTCCTGGGGGTGCGCACGGTGCGCGCGGGGTTGGCCGCCACCCGCTCCTCCACGTGCAGGAAGCGGTAGAACGACCGCACCGCCGAGAGCTTGCGCGCCACCGAGGTGCGCGCCAGCCCGCGGCGGCTCACCATGTCGCCCATCCACGAGCGGATGGCCAGGCGGTCCACCCCGCCCCACGCCCACTCCGGGGCGCCGTAGTAGCGGTCCAGGAACGCCTCGAACTCCCCCAGGTCGCGCGAGTACGCCTCCAGCGTCTCGGGCGAGAGCTGCCGCTCGTGCGCCACGTAGCGCAGGTAGGCGTCCGCGTCGTCGCGACGCGCCGGGTCCGCGCTCACACCGCGGCCGGCTCCGGCGCCAGCTCGTTCTCGCGGATCCAGGCCGCGAAGTCGGCGCGGGCGCGCTCCACCAGGCGTTCGCGCTTCTCCTCCTTCTTCTTGACGTGCACCTCCAGCGGGTCCACCAGGCCGAAGTTGCTGTTCATGGGCTGGAAGTGGCGCGGCTCGGACTCGCGCAGGTACCTCATCAGCCCGCCCAGCATGGTGGTGGCCGGCGGCACCACCGGCTCCAGCCCGCGGACGATGCGGTCCAGGTTGGCCGCCGCCAGGATGCCCACCGCCGTCGATTCCGTGTACCCCTCCACGCCGGTGATCTGCCCCGCGAAGAGCAGCTCCGGCCGGCCGGGCAGCGAGCCGTGGGCCGTGAGCCGCGCGGGGAAGTTGAGGTAGGTGTTGCGGTGGATGGAGCCCCAGCGCAGGAACTCCGCGTTCTCCAGCCCCGGAACGGTGCGGAAGATCCGCTTCTGCTCGGGGATCTTGAGGCGCGTCTGGAAGCCGACCAGGTTCCACATCTGCCCCGCGCGGTCCTCGCGGCGAAGCTGGACGACGGCCCAGGCCCGCTTGCCGCCCCACTGCGGCACGGGAAGCCCCACCGGCTTCATGGGCCCGAAGCGCAGCGTCTCCGGCCCGCGGGTGGCCATCACCTCCACGGGAAGGCACCCCTCGAAATAGGGCACGTTCTCCCAGTCGTGCCCCTCGTACCCTTCCCCGGTCCGCAGCGCTTCCACGAAGGTGTCGTACTGCTCCCTGGTCATGGGCGCGTTGAGGTAGTCGTCGCCCTCGCCCTTGCCCCAGCGCGACGCGGCGAAGAGCGTCTCCATGTCCAGCGACTCGGACGAGACCACGGGGGCGATGGCGTCGAAGAAGGCCAGCCCCTCGTCGCCCAGCGCGCGGCGGATGGCGGCCGAGAGCGCGTCGGAGGTCAGCGGCCCCGTGGCGATGATGGCCGGCCCCTCCGGGAGCTCCGTCACCTCGCCCCGCTCCACGCGGATGCGGGGGTGCGCCTCGATGGCCGCCGTCATGCGCGCGGAGAACTCGCGCCGGTCCACGGTAAGCGCCGTGCCGCCGGGGATGCGCGACGCGCGCGCGGTGGCCAGCAGCAGCGAGCCGCCCATCCCCAGCGCCTCCATCTCCAGCTTCAGCAGCCCGTGCGCGTTGGACGGGTCTTCGCTCTTGAAGGTGTTGGAGCAGACGATCTCCGCGAGGTCGTTCGTCTGGTGCGCGGGGGTGCCGCGCACGGGCCGCATCTCGCGGATGGTGACGTCGTGCCCGCGCTCGGCGAGCTGGTATGCAGCCTCGGAGCCCGCCAGGCCCCCTCCCACCACGGTTACTTCGGCCATGCACTTACCCTCGGTTTGTAGGAACGCCGGGGATTATACACCAATCTCACACAGAGACACAGAGGCACAGAGAAAGATGCTTTTCTCTGTGCCTCCGTGTCTCTGTGTGAGCCCTGCTGTTTACTTGCGCTTCTTCGCGACGGCCTTCTTCGCCGGGGCGGCCTTGCGTCCGCGCGCGCCCTTTTTGGCGGGTGCAGCGGCGGCGCGCTCGGCCAGCAGCGAGACGGCCTGGTCGATGGTGACGGCGTCCGCCTCCACGCCCTTGGGGAGCGAGGCGTTGGTGCCGCCGTGCTTCACGTACGGCCCGTAGCGCCCCGCGAAGAGCTGCACCGGCTCGCCGTCGGCCGGGTGGGGGCCCAGGGTGCGGAGCGGCTCCACCGTGGTGCGCGTGCGGCCGGCCTTGGGGGCGGAAAGGAGCTCGATGGCTCGCGGCAGCTCCACCGTGTACACGTCGTCGGTGGGCTGCAGCGAGCGGAAGTCGCCGTCGTGCACCACGAAGGGCCCGAAGCGCCCCACGCCGGCCGTGATCTCCTTCCCCGACTCCGGGTGGTTCCCCAGGTTGCGCGGCAGGGAGAGGAGCTTGAGCGCCTGGTCCAGCGTCACCTGCGCCGGAGTCACGCCCTTGGGGAGCGAAGCGCGGCGCGGCTTCTCCTTGCTGTCCTCCTCCGCCGCCCCCAGCTGCACGTACGGGCCGAAGCGGCCCTGCAGCATCAGCACGGGCTTGCCGGTGGCCGGGTCGGTCCCCAGCACGTCGGGGCCCGTCGCCTTGGCGCGCACCAGCTCGTCCACCTGCTCCGGCGTCAGGTCCGCCGGCGCCACGCCCTCCGGAAGCGACGCGGTGACGGTGACGCCGCCCCCGTCCTCCATCTCCACGAAGGGGCCGAACTTGCCGATCCTCACCCGCGCCACCAGGTCCTGCAGGCGCACGGTGGACGCGTCGCGGGGGTCGATCTTCTCCTGGCCCGTGCGCACCAGCGAGTCGAGCCCCTCGGGACCGTTGAAGAAGTCGCGCAGGTACGGCAGCCACTCCGCGTCGCCCTCGGCGATCTCGTCGAGCTGCTCTTCCATGCGCGCCGTGAAGCGCGTGTCCACCAGGTGGGGGAAGTGCCCCTCCAGCAGCCCCGTCACGGCGAACGCGGTGAAGGTGGGGACGAGGGCGTTCCCCTGCCGCTCCACGTAGCCGCGGTCGATGATGGTGCCGATGATGCTGGCGTAGGTGCTGGGGCGGCCGATCCCCTCCGCCTCCAGCGTCTTGACCAGCGTGGCCTCGGTGTAGCGCGCGGGCGGCTGCGTCTCGTGGCCCAGCGCCTCCAGCGCGCGCAGCCCCAGCACGTCGCCGCGCCGGAAGGCCGGGAGCGGCTCGTCGCGGTCCTCCAGCGCCGCGTCCGGGTCGTCCTGCCCCTCCACGTACGCCCGGAAGAAGCCCGCGAAGTCCACGCGCCGCCCCGAGGCGCGGAAGACGGCGTCCTCCGCCTCGATCAGCGCGGTGAGCTGGGTAATGCGGGCGTCGGCCATCTGGCTGGCCACGGTGCGCATCCAGATCAGCTCGTACAGCCGCGCCTCCTGGCCGGTGAGGCGAAGCTCCTCGGCCGTGCGCATCTCGGTGCCCGCGGGGCGGATGGCCTCGTGGGCCTCCTGCGCGCCCTTGCTCTTGGTGGTGAACTGCCGCGGCTGCGGCGAAAGGTACGGGTCGCCGTAAAGCTGCTTCACCCGGCTGCGCGCCGCCCCGATGGCCTGCTCGGACAGGTGCACCGAGTCGGTACGCATGTACGTGATGTACCCCTCCTCGTACAGCCGCTGCGCCACCCGCATGGTGTCGCGCGCGGAAAGGCGCAGCTTGCGGTTGGCCTCCTGCTGCAGCGTGGAGGTGGTGAAGGGCGGGTACGGGCGGCGCACGGAGGGCTTCTCCTCCGTCTCGGCCACGCGCCAGGCGGCCGGCCGCAGCCGCTCCACCAGGGCGCGGGCGGCGGCCTCGTCCAGCAGCACCACCTCGCGCGCCGCCTTGAGGCGCCCGGTGGTCTCGTCGAAGTCACGCCCGCTGGCCACCCGCTTGCCGCCCACGCTCTGCAGCACGGCGCCAAAGGGCGACTGCGCGGCCAGCAGCGTGGCCTTGAGGTCCCAGTACGTGGCCGAGCGGAAGGCCCGGCGCTCCCGCTCGCGCTGCACCAGCAGCCGCACGGCCACCGACTGCACGCGCCCGGCCGAGAGGCCGCTGGAGATCTTCTTCCAGAGGAGGGGCGATAGGGTGTAGCCCACCAGCCGGTCCAGGATGCGGCGCGTTTCCTGGGCGCGCACCACCTCGGCGTCGATCTGGCGCGGCGACTCCAGGGCGGCGCGGATGGCCTCGGGGGTGATCTCGTGGAAGACGATGCGCGACACGGGAACCCGCGGCTTCAGCACCTCCACCAGGTGCCAGCCGATGCTCTCCCCTTCGCGGTCTTCGTCGGTCGCCACCACCAGCTCGTCGGCGTCCTTGAGCATGGAGCGCAGCTCGCTCACCACCTTGCGCTTCCCCGCGGGGACCACGTAGAGCGGCTCGAAGTCGTGCTCCACGTCCACCCCCAGCCGCGCCCAGTCCTTCCCTTTGACGTTCGCGGGGATGTCGCTGGCGGACTCGGGGAGGTCGCGGACGTGCCCCATGGACGCGGCGACCTCGTACCCGGCGGGGAGGTACCCGCGGATCGTCTTCGCCTTGGTGGGACTCTCCACCACCACCAGCCGCCTGCGCGCCTTGCCCGCCATTGTCTCCGGAAGTATGGGATGAACTACGAAGTGCCTAGTGCCGAGTGCCTGGTGCCCAGCAACTGCGGTTCAGAACTCGGGAACTTCGGAACTTCTGTTACTAGGCACTAGGCACTAGGCACTAGGCACTAGGCACTAGGCACTAGGCACTAGGCACTGCCGTCCACGAGCAAACCGCGTGCTCCACCTCGGCCGCGAGCTCTTCGGGGGTGCGTCCCTCCGTGTCCAGCGCCAGCTCGGCCAGGGCGTAGCGCGGCTCGCGCTCGGCGAGCAGGCGGCGGGCCGCGGCCAGCGGGTCGGGGCCGGCCAGCAGGGGGCGGGCGCCCGGGGCGGAGGCGCTGCGCCTCACCACCTCTTCGGGGGATACCCGCAGCCACACGCGCAGGGTTCCCTCGGGGAGCGGGTCGCGGCGCGCGGCGTTTGCCACCCACCCGCCGCCGGGCGCCAGCACCACGCGCCCCCAGCCGGCCACGGCGTCGCTCAGCTCGGCCTCGGCGCGGCGGACGGCGGCCTCGCCGTCGCGGGCGAAGATCTCGCGGACGGGACGGCCCTCGCGCTCCTCGATCAGCCGGTCGAGGTCCACGAAGGCCCATCCCAGGCGCCGCGCCAGGATCTCGCCCACCACCGTCTTACCGGCGCACATGAAGCCCACCAGCACCACCCGCTCCACCTCAGCCATGGCCCGCCCGCGCCGCGATCCGCTGCACGTACGCGTCGAAGTTGGCGCGCATCTCCACCAGCGAGTCGCCCCCGAACTTCTCGCGCACGGCGCCGGCCAGCACCAGCGCCACCATCGCCTCCGCCACCACCCCCGCCGCGGGCACCGCGCACACGTCCGACCGTTCGCGCACCGCCTCGGCCGGCTGCCCCGTGCGCAGGTCCACCGTGGGGAGGATGGGGCGCATCAGGGTGGAGATGGGCTTCATCGCCGCCCGCGCCACCAGCGGCGCGCCCGTGGTGATCCCCCCCTCCAGCCCGCCCGCGTGGTTGGACGAGCGGCCGTATCCCCCGCCCCGCGCCGCCGCCGCGTCGCGCACGATGGGGTCGTGCACGCGCGAGCCGGGCCGCATCGCCCCCTCGAAGCCCAGCCCGATCTCCACCCCCTTGATGGCCTGGATGGACATCAGCGCGCCGGCCAGGCGGCCGTCCAGCCGGTCTTCCCACGACACGTGCGAGCCCAGCCCCGCCGGCAGTCCGCGCACCACCACCTCCACGATCCCGCCCAGCGTGTCGCCGTCGCGCTTGGCGGCGTCGATGGCGTCGATCATCCGCCCCTCCGCCTCGGCGTCCAGGCAGCGCACGGGCGACGGGTCGGAGGCGGCGTTGAGGTCTTCGGGCACCTCGGACGGTGCCGCGACGACGCCGCCGATGGCGACCACGTGGCTCCCCACCGTGATCCCCAGCTCGGCCAGCAGGCGCCGGGCGGCGGCCCCGCACGCAACGCGCGCCGCCGTCTCGCGGGCGCTGGCGCGCTCCAGGATGTCGCGCGCGTCGGTGCGGTCGTACTTGAGGGCGCCCACGAGGTCCGCGTGGCCGGGGCGCGGGAAGAAGACGCGGCGCATGGCCTCGTCGTCGCCCACGGAGTCCACCGGCTCGGGCGACATGGCCTCCGTCCAGTTGGCCCAGTCGCGGTTCCTCACCAGCAGGGCGAGCGGCGAGCCCAGCGTCTCGCCGTGGCGAACGCCGCTCAGGATCTCCGCGCGGTCGGACTCGATGCGCATGCGCCCGCCGCGGCCGTAGCCTCCCTGGCGGCGGCGCAGCTCCAGGTCCAGGTCTTCGGCGCGCAGGGGGAGGCCGGCGGGAAGTCCTTCAACGACGGCGGCCAGGGCGGGCCCATGGGACTCGCCAGCGGTAGTAAAGCGAAAGGCGGGCATGGCGTAAATAAAACACCAGGGGTCTGGCGAGCGCCAGACCCCCGGTGTCTACCTCCAGGCCACGGCGCTCACCCAGCCGCACGGAAACACCGAGAGAAACGCCCCTCTGTGCCTCTGTGTCTCTGTGTGAGCCCCGCTGTCCCTCAGCGCCGCAGGTCCGCGGCGGTCAGGCCCATGCGCAGGATCCCCGACGGGGTCAGCGCGAACAGGCGGATCACGTACGTCCCCGCCTCCGGGTCGCCCGCGGGCACCGGCACCGAGATCACCGTACCCGTCACGCGGTCGCGCACGGGAAGCCGCCGGATCGTCTCGAAGCTGTAGGTGTCGATCACGTCGATGTACGGCCCCGCCGCGTCGATCCCCGAGGTGAAGCCCAGGCGCTGCGCGTCGTTGGCCGGGTAGCCGGAGTTGAGCGGGTGCATGGCGCTGCCGCCCGTGGGCGACCCGCTCCGCGTGACGCCGGCCAGGCGCAGGCTGCTGTCGAAGAAGTACACCTGGTTGCCGCGCGCCACGCCCAGCGACCCGTCCGCGTTCAGCCCCAGCCCGATCACCCGGTCCGACGCGTTCTGCAGGAGGTCGGAGGACTCGCGGCTGGTGCCCAGCAGGTTGGAGCCCTGGAGCTGGAAGTAGAACACGCGGCCGAAGCTGCGCACCCCCTCGCCGAAGGCGATGGCGTTGCGCCGGGTGCTCGTGGCCACGAACGTGGTGTCGCTGAGCCCAAGGCTGGTGACGTTGCGGTTCAGGTCCAGCCGGGTGTCCGAGAGCCCCGCAGCCCGCAGCCGGGTGAGCGAGTCGCTCACCGGGGTGGCCGTGCCGCGAACGCACCTCGGGTCGGGCTGCGTGGGGAGCAGCCGGCGCGGGCACACCGTGATCGTTTGCCCGGGCGACAGGCCCGCGTCCAGCGCGTTCACCACGATGCCGCGCCCGCTGGTGCGGGTGGCGTAGCCGGTGAACACCTCGGTGCCGCGGTTGAACTCGTACGACGTGTCCTTGCGCGGGTCGTGGATGCGGATGGTGCCCTCGCGCCCCGTATCCGTGGGGCGGGTGGAGTACAGGATCTGCCCGTCCGAGAGCTGCCCCAGGAACTGCGGGCGGTCGCTGTACGGGGCGATGACCACCGCGAGCACCGAGTCCTTTTCCACGTTGTACACCACGTCGTACAGCTCCACGTCCGCGGTGCGGATGCGGCGGGCTTCCCGCATGGTGCCGGTGGCGGGGATGTGCACCACCGAGATGTTGGTGCCGCCGCTGTTGGCCACCAGCAGCGAGTCGCCGCTGGAGCCCACGGCCAGCCCCCACGGGCGCGATCCCACGCTGATGGGCGAGCCGAACACCGACGAGGTGACGGGGAGCACCTCCACCCGGTTGGAGTTGATGTTGGACGCGTACACCCGCCGCCCGTCCGACGCGAGGTCGGCGATGGTGTCGCCCAGCGACGGGAACACCACCGTCTGGCCGCGCGTCACCAGCACGTTCACCAGCCGGCCGGCCACACCGTCGGCCACGTGCGCCCCGCCCGCCAGCGCGCACGGAAGTCGCTGCGGCGTCCCCGGCGAAGTGGCGGCCCCGCAGTTGCCGGCCGCGTCGGTGGCCCACCCCGTCACCTCGATGGCCAGGTTCACCGTGTCGGCCGGGGTAAGGCCCAGCGGCGCCAGCGGGATGCGGATGCTGTCCGCGGCGGCCCGCCGCCGCGCCGTCAGGAAGCGCTCCACCGCGTTCCCGGTGGCCGGCTCCCGGTAGCGGACGCGCAGCGTGGCGCCCACCGAGTCCACCCCGTTCTCGTCCGTGGCGGACACGTACACCACGGCCGTGTCCGTGGCCTGCAGCCGCGCCGGCACGTTGGTGGCGAAGGTCACCTGCGGGGCGATGCGGTCCGCCGACGAGGGGGTGATCCGCACGTCCACCGGGCGGGCCGACGCCTGGATGTTGCTCCCCGAAGTCGCCACGGCCTCGATGCGCAGCGGTCCCGTCACGGCGGGCACCGTCACCGAGACGGTGGTGTCCACCCGGGCGCGCGGGGTGGTGATGGGGATGTTGATCTCGCGGGCGAAGGCGCCCGTCATCCGCACCACCACGGCGCGGATCAGGTCGTTGGTGTCTTCCGCCACCACCCGCACGGGAAGCTGGCTCCCGGCCGGGAAGCTGTCGGCCTGCGCCGGGGCCGCCACCTGGATGCGGGGGCCGCCCAGGTTCACGAAGGCGGTGTCCGCCCGCTGGTTCCCCGTGCTGTCCCTGACGGTGGCCACGATCAGCACGCGCCGGTCGGGCACGGTGTCGGGCACGGCGATCAGGTAGCGCTGCACGGTGGTGTCCTTGCGCGCCGTCTGCGACAGATCCACCGACTTGGCCGCGAAGCGCACCACCTCGACGTTGGTGCCCAGCGCGGGGTCGCCGCGCCGCGCGATACCCCGGAGCTCCAGCTTTTCCAGCCGCTGGTTGTCCGAAACCTTTACCTGGACGAACACGGAGTCGCCCTCGGCGATCACCGCGCTGTCCTTGGGAAACTCGATCTGGATGGCGGGGCGGGTGGTGTCCGCGGCCGTCGTGCCCGAGCCCGTGCCGGGGTTCGGCGCGGGGTCGACGACGAAGCCGTTGGTGCCGTCGCAGGCGGCGAACGCCAGCGCGGCGAAGAGTGCGGCCAGCCCCGCCCGGTACCGGTGTAGGATGCGGCTCACGGAAGGATCTCCATTGTGCGTACTGCTCAGAGAGGGCATCAGTCGGTCTCTTCCACGATGTGCGGAGTGACCATGATCAGCAGGTCGCGCTTCACTTCGCGGTCGCTGCTGCGGCGGAAGAGGACGCCGAGGAAGGGGATGTCCATCAGGAAGGGGATGCCCACCCGGTTGCGCGTGACCTCGGTGACGGTGAGGCCGCCGATGACGGCCGTCTCGCCGTCGCGCACCATTACCCGGGTGTCGCCCTGCTGCTGGTTGAACTGCACGCCGATCTCGGTGGCCGCGGCCACGGCGCTGGAGCGCTCCGCGTGCAGCGTCAGCAGCACGCGCCGGTCCGAGGTCACCTGCGGCGTCACGATCAGCCGGATGCCGGTTTCCACCAGCTGGGCCGTGGCGCGGGGCGCGTTGTTCCCGCCGCCGCCGCCCGCCGC
>CADCTW010000116.1 GCA_902805735.1 uncultured Gemmatimonadota bacterium
GATGCCGATCTCCTCGGCGATCTCCTCGTAGGTGCGGTCCTCCACCTCGCGCATCACGAAGGGGATGCGGTGGTGCTCGTCCATGCGGCCGATGGCCGTGTCGATGGCCTCGCGCAGCTCGCGGCGGTACGCCTCGCGCTCCGGGTTGTGGCCCGTGGCCGCGAACTCCACGGGGCGCGCGGGAGCGCCCGAGGGCGACGTCTCCGGACGCAGCTCCGAGAAGGTGGTCTCCCGGCGGCGCGAGCGGTTGCGGAACTCGTTCTTCAGCAGGTTGTTCGCGATCGTGTGGATCCACGTCGAGAACTTGCGGCTGGGGTCGTAGCTCTCGCGCGCCCGGTGGATGCGGAGAAACGTATCCTGCGTAAGGTCTTCCACGCGCTCCTCGTCGTTGAGGCGCTTGCGGAGGAAGCCCTGGATCCGCGGCTGGTAGCGCTCCATGAGCAGGCGGAAACCCGCCTCCTCGCCCTGCGTGTAGCGCTGGAAAAGGTCCTCGTCCGTCATCTCCCGCAGCGGAGTCTCAAGCTCCGGGAGACGGCTGGAGGGGCGCGCACCCCGGTCGCCGGGGGCACCCTGCGCCGCACCGAACTGGGCGGCCGCGCTGCTGAGGTCGATGGCAGTCTTCATGCTTCAAATATAAGGGACGACCCCGGTTTTGTCGAGGTCCGTT
This sequence comes from uncultured Gemmatimonadota bacterium, assembly GCA_902805735.1. Classification (GTDB taxonomy): domain Bacteria; phylum Gemmatimonadota; class Gemmatimonadetes; order Longimicrobiales; family Longimicrobiaceae; genus Longimicrobium. The sequence goes on from CADCTW010000116.1 coordinate 668, forward strand.
CATCGATGAACCATTACTGCAAGTGTTTGCAGGACGACAATTTAACAGCGTGCCTAGCCGCGCGGCAGGGGGTCGCCCCGCGCGCGTCCACGGGCGTCGGCCACGTTCATCCCCACGAACAGGATGGCGCCCAGCGAGAGCTGCAGGTAGAAGGTGAGCAGGCGCCACCCCGCCGTCGCGATCCCCACCACCGCCCCCGGCAGCAGCGCCGAGTACACCAGGTAGAACGCCGCCTCCGCCCCGCCGGACGCGCCGGGGGTGGGAACGAAGAGCATGGCCGTGAAGATCACCCACTGGAGGAGGAAGAAGAGCACCGGGTCCACCTCCGCCCCCAGGAAGTACGCCACCGCGGTGGCCACCGAGTAGCGGCAGCTCCACTGCACGGCCGTCACCAGGAAGGTGAGGGCGAAGCGGCCCTTCCCCCGCTCGCGCACCAGCGCCAGCACGCTGCGGAAGTCGCGCCGCGTCTTGCGCGAGCGGCGGCGGGTGCGGGCGGCGCGGCGCAGGCTCCAGCGCCGCGCGCGCGCCCCCAGGTACCCGCGCAGCGCCATCTGCCACAGCACCACCGCCAGCAGCAGCACGCCGATCACGGTGGGGATCACCCCCGACGCTTCGCCGCGCATCTCGCGCCCCATGCGCCGCAGCACGGGGAGCTCCCACGCCCGCGAGATCACGAACGCCGCGGGGAGGGCCGTGGCGAAGAAGCACAGGTCTTCCAGGTAGCCCAGGGTGACGATGGAGGCGGCCTCGCCCTTGGTGACCCCCTTCTGCACCATCATCCCCCAGCGGAACACCTCGCCGCCGGAGGAGGTGGGGAAGACGGAGGAGGCCAGCTCGGCGCCCAGGGTGATGCGGAAGCAGTCGCGGAAGGTGAGGCGGTGCCCGATGAAGCGGGCCCACACCAGGATGCGCAGGGTGTTGGTGATCCAGGGGATCAGGGCCAGCACGATCCCCAGGTACAGGTACCTGCGGTCCAGCTCGCCGAAGCGGCGGAAGACGCTGCGGTCCGTGGCCGCCCACGAGATCCACAGGTTGAGCAGCACCCCAAAGGGCACCAGGATGATGGAGGTGCGGAAGACGCGGTTGAGCCCGCGCGAGAACCGGCTCTCCTCGCGCGCCTTCAACGCCGCTCCGGCCCGCGCTCGATGACCCGCGCGTAGCTGTCGATCAGCCGCCCGTTGATGGCCTGCCAGTCCCGCTCCGATGCGGCCGCGCGGGCCAGCGCCCCCATGCGCCTGCGCTCGCCGGGGTCGCGCAGCAGCTTCTCCACGTGGTCCGCCAGGTCCGCGGGGTCGTTGGCGCGGGCCACGAAGCCCGTCTCCCCCGGCCTCACCAGGTCCGGCGGGCCGCCGCGGTCCACCACCACGGCGGGAAGGCCGCTGGCCTGCGCCTCCAGCACCACGTTGCCAAAGGTTTCGGTGGTTGAGGGGAAGACGAAGACGTCGCCCGACGCGAACCAGCGGGCGAGCGCTTCGCCGTCCTGGTGCCCCGGGAAGCAGGCGCCGGGAAGCTCGGCCTGGAGCTGCTCGCGCATGGGTCCGTCGCCGACGAGGACGAGACGGTGATCGCTCCCTCGCTCGCGGAGGATGCGTTCCATCTCCACCAGGTCGGCCAGGTCCTTTTCCTTCACCAGGCGGCTCACCAGCAGCAGGATGGGCGTGTCGTCGCTGTCCGCGCCCGCCAGGCGGCGCAGGGCGGGGTCGCGGATGGTGGGGGAGAAGCGGCCCAGGTCGATCCCGCGCGACCACAGCTCGGTGTTGCGGATGCCGTGCTCCGCCAGCTCGCGGATGATGCTGTGCGACGGCGCGTACACGACCTCACAGCGCCCGTAGAAGCGCCTCATCATCTTCCACCCCAGCGGCTCCAGCCCGCCGAAGCCGTAGAAGCGGAAGTACGATACGAAGTGCGTGTGGAAGGAGGAGACGACGGGCACGCCGCGGCGCCGCCCGTACTTCTCCGCGCGCACGTTGATGGGCGTGGGGCTCACCACGTGGATGAGGTCCGGCTGGTACTCGTCCAGCCGCTGGCTGGCGCGGTGCCCGATGGGCGACGCCAGCCGGTAGTCCTTGTAGAGCGGGAAGCGGATGTACGGGATCCCATGGACGCGCGTGCTCCACGAGATCTCCGGCCCCGGGGTGAAGGGGGAGAAGATGCGGAAATCCACCCCGCGCGCTTCCAGCGTGCCGAAGAGCTGCGCCAGCGTCAGCGACACCCCGTCCACGTGTGGGAGAAGGCTTTCCGTGAAGTATGCGACCTTCATCCCGTTCCCGGCTCGGAGTGCTGTTTCGGAGCGCTCGAATGTAAGCGCCGGGCACCGCAAACGGCAATCTCGCACAGAGGCACAGAGACACGGAGAGAACGCTTCTCTCCGTGTCTCTGTGCCTCTGTGTGAGACTTCTTTTCAGCCCGGGAAGGGCGAGCTCGTCTGCGGCTGCGGCTCGGTGCGCGGCTGGCGGACGCGCGGCGGGCGGCCGAAGTTGGACTGCACGGTGAAGTGCAGGGCCCGCGACGTGAACGAGCGCTCGGTGAGCTGGATCACGTTGTCGTCACCCGCGCGGATGCGGAAGCGCTGCGTGTTGAAGGGATCGGAGAGGCGCACCGTCAGGTTCACCTTCTCGCCGTACAGCTTCTGGCGCACCGACACGTTGGCGAAGCGGAAGCTGTCGAAGCGGCCGCCCTCGATCTTCATGGGCGCGCGGTACATGTACGAGGCCGAGACGGAGGTGCGCGGGCTCAGGTTCAGCGTTCCGTTGGCCCGGGCCGACCAGGTCACCGCGTTGGACGAAAGGCTGCTCTGGCTGCCGCCGTCGGTCACCATCTGGTAGACGTTGAAGGCCGCGAGGCCCGTGAACAGCTGGCCGATCTTGAAGTTGCCGTTCAGGTCCGTGCCCCACGAGCTGCCGGTGTCCAGGTTCTTGAAGCTCACCGACGTCACCTCGCGGTCCGCCACCGTGTCCGCCGTGTTCACGATGATGCGGATCACGTCCGTGGTGCGGCGGTAGAAGGGCGAGAGCTGCACCGAGCCCAGCCGGTGCGAGCGCTGGAAGCTCAGCTCCATGGCGTCCGTGTACTCCGGGCTCAGCCGCGGGTTGCCCAGGAAGACGTTCTGCAGGTCGAAGAACGAGGGGAACGGGTTCAGCTCCTGCGTCCCCGGGCGGCGCACGCGGCGCGAGTAGCTCAGCTTCACCTGCGACTGGTCGTTCAGCTTGTAGCTCACCAGGCCGCTGGGAAAGAGGCTGGTGTAGGTGAACGGGAACTTCTCCTCCGTGTTGGCCAGCGAAAAGTCGCGCGTGGCGTACTCGGCCCGCAGCCCGCCCTGCAGCTCCAGCTTGCCGCCGGTGCCGTGGCTGAGCACCCCGTACAGGGCGTTCACGGTCTCGTCCAGCTCCAGCGCGTTGCTCAGCGGGCTGTTGGCCCACGAGCCCGTGCCCAGCGGGTCGCGGAGCACCGAGAAGTCGCGGTTCACCCAGCGGGCGTTCCCCTTGTAGCCGGTCTCCAGCTTGGTCTTGGGCGCCAGGGTGCGCGTGTAGTCCACCTGGCCGGTAAGCTGGTCGCTGCGCAGGTCCGTCTGGTTCAGCTCCGCGTCCGCCATCCCGCCGCCCACGCCGTTCTGGCGCCACAGCTCCGTGCGGTCGTCGTCCTCCGTGCGGTTCACCCGCACCTCGGCCGAGATCTCGTACCGCTGCGGCTGCAGCGTGCGCTTGAAAGCCAGCGTGTAGTCCATCATCCGCGCGTCCGTCTCCGAGTCGCGCACGCGGTCGTACGCGTCCAGCAGCACGCGCGTGGCGTCCAGCTCGCTGTACGCGCTCCGCGAGTCCTCGCCGGAGCCGCGCACGTTCACCAGCAGCGCGTTGGAAAGCACGTCGCGCTCGTTGAGCCGGTAGTCCACCGCGGCGTTCAGGTTGTGCCCGTGGTTGCCGTTCTCGCCGCGGATGTCCTGCTCCGTGTACGAGAGGGGAGCCCGCCGCGTGCGGTCGTTGATCCCGGTGATGTCCTGCGCGTCGCTGGTGAAGCCGTAGCTCAGCGACAGGGTGGCCGGGCCGCGCTGGTACCCCACGTTCCCCGCCGCCGTGTAGCGGTCGGCCGTGGAGGCGCCCAGCGTCAGCCCGCCGCTCAGCCCCAGGTCCACGTTCTGCTTCAGCACGATGTTGATGATGCCGGCCATCCCCTCGGGGTCGTACTTGGCCGACGGGTTGGGAACCACCTCCACGCGCTCCAGCGTGTTGGCGGGAAGCTGCTTCAGGTACCCCGCGAGCTGCGCGCCGCGGATGGGCGAGGGGCGGCCGTTGATCTGCACCACCACGTTCTCGTTGCCGCGCAGGCTCACCCTGCCGTCTGCGTCCACCTGCACCGAGGGGACGGCCTCCAGCACCTCGCTGGCGTTGGTGGCGGCGGGCGCCACCTGGCGCGTGGAGTAGGTGTTGCGGTCCGGCGCGATGGTCACGGCCTGGCGCTCGGCCGTCACCTCCAGCCCCTCCAGCATCAGGGCGGAGCGCGCCAGCCGCACGCTCCCCGCGTTGGCGCGCGGCGACGCCTCGGCGATGGCGAAGCGCGGCGTGGTCTGCGCGCTGTACCCCATCATGCTCACTTTGAGGTAGTAGCTCCCGGGCCGCAGCCCCGGGATGCGGAACGACCCGTCCGGCCGCGCGATGGCGCCGGCGACCAGCGCCGAGTCCGCCGCGCTCCACACGGCCACGCTGGCACGGGAGATGGGCGCGCTGCTAACGGCGTCCACCACCGTCCCGCGGATCTCTCCGGGGCCGGCGGCGGGCGGCGGCGGCGGCGGGCGCTGGGCG
>CADCTW010000117.1 GCA_902805735.1 uncultured Gemmatimonadota bacterium
GCCCGCCCCCGCGCCGCGCCCCTCCGCCGCGCCCGCCGCGGCCGAAGCGCCCTCCGCGTACGTCCGCTTCGCCGCCGCGGGCCCCGGCTTCGCGCTCCAGGTGCAGCATCCGCAGCGCGCGGGCACTCTCCGGCTGCGCACCGGCTCCTCGTCCGCCGCCACGGCCCAGGTGCTCCCCGGCACCGGCTCCGCGGACCTCCTCGTCCTCCCCTCCGGCCTGCGCATCGGCAACGAGCGGGGCTCGGCGGCCGAGTACGTCGTGGTCCTGCCTCCATCCGTGCGGACCGTTGCCGTGCGGGTGGGTGATGCGCCGCCGGTGCTTTACCGCGCGCCGGAGCTGGGCGGAGCGGGGGTGAGAGTGCCGCTGGGAAGCAAGCCATAGGTGGCCCTCACCCCCCGGCCCCCTCTCCCGATAACAGGAGAGGCTGCGCCTCTCGTCATCGAGAGAGGGGGCGCATCTTCCGTATCGGCGCGGCGATGGAGTCCTCCGCGCCCGCGTGCGGGAAAGGGCCCGCTCGCCGCACAAACCCGTGGAAATCGCCCCCCTCTCCCGTTATCGGGAGAGGGGGGTCGGGGGGGTGAGGGCCTCCTCGCCGCACCCGCATTTCCTTCCGCCCTGGATGATCCGCGATTATCCTTCCATCCTCCCTCCCCACCGCCCCCATCCCCGCAGGAGCCTCCCATGCACTTCGATCGATCCTCCTTCCTCGACCACTACGTCCAGCAGTTCGGCGGCCTGAACGCGGCCCAGGGCGGGGCCATCGACGCGCTGCTCAGGGCCGCGGAGGGCGACGGCGACGTCACGGACATCCGCTGGCTGGCGTACATGATGGCCACGGTGAAGCACGAGTGCGCGGGCACCTGGCGGCCCATCGAGGAGTACGGGCGCGGCAAGGGGATGAAGTACGGCAAGCCCGTGACGGTGACCGACGACACGGGGAAGAGCTTCACCAACGTGTACTACGGCCGCGGCTACGTGCAGCTCACCTGGGCGGACAACTACCGCGAGATGGGCAGGGCGCTGGGCAACCGCCTCCTGTTCGATCCCTCGCTCGCGCTGGACCCCGAGGTGGCGTACCAGATCATGTCGCTGGGGATGCGCAAGGGCTCGTTCACCGGGCGCAAGCTGGCCGACTACATCCACGACGGCGCCTGCGATTACGTGAACGCCCGCAAGATCATCAACGGTCTGGACCAGGCGCAGCGCATCGCCGGCTACGCGGAGAAGCTGGAGACGATCCTGCGCGCCAGCGTCGTCGCGGCGATCCCGGAGCTCCCGGTGCGGGTGCCGGATACCGCGGTCGCGAACGGCTGAAAGGTCTCACACAGAGGCACAGAGACACAGAGGAGCAGTTCATCTCTGTGTCTCTGTGCCTCTGTGTGACCCCGCCGTTAGATGGGCGGGGTGCGATCCCGCAGGAGCGACTCCAGGCCCCGCTCGCGCGCGATGTCCAGCACGTACGCCTCGTCGTCCGGCTTGCGCAGCCAGGGGAAGGAGAGCACGGGGACGGGGGCGAGGAGCTCGGCGAGCGCCTCCAGGTTGGTGGCCTCGGCGATGCCGGGGGGCTCGGCGTCCAGCGCGTTGAGCACGACACCGCGCACGCGCAGCCCGGCGTCGTGGGCCGCGCGCACCGTCAGGAGGGTGTGGTTGATGGCGCCGCGGCGGTTGCCGGCCACCACCACCACGTCCAGCTCCCACTGCACGAACAGCCCGTCGAAGGCCACGTCGCGCGTGATGGGGACGAGCAGCCCTCCCGCCCCCTCCACCAGCACGGCGTCGCGCCCGTCGCAGAGGCGGGCGAAGGCGGCGTCCAGCACCCCCAGGTCCACCTCGCTCCCGGCGCGGGCGGTGGCCACCCAGGGCGCCAGCGGCTCGGCCAGCAGCAGGGGGCGCACGTCCTCCATGGCGTCGTCGCCGCCGGCCGCGGCGTGCAGGCGCACCGCGTCGCTGGACGGGTCGTGCGTCTTCACCCCGCTCTCCACCGGCTTCATGGCCGACACCCGCAGCCCGCGGCTCCGCAGCAGCCGCAGGAGCACGGTGGAAACCAGGGTCTTCCCCACGCCGGTGTCGGTGCCGGTCACACCCAGTCGAATCATTCGCGCTCCAGGAATCGTACGTACGCGCAGGCCATCGGCTCCGGCGGCACGCCGCACCCGCATGCGAAGAGCGGGCCGCTCCAACGTTGACGGGGCGCGGGCGAGGCGCTACAGATGAATGTGCCGCGCACCACCACCCTTCCCCGCGCATCCAAGATGAGAACTTCGAACCCGGCGCTCAACGACAAGACCTTCACCCGCGGCGACGTGGCCGCCGGCGAAGGGGTAATGACCATCGAGGGGGCGGTCAACCGCACCATCATCCTGGTCGGCATCCTGCTGGTGACCGCCACCTTCGCGTGGGGCCGCGCCGCCGTGGGCGACCCCAGCGTGGGCGGGCTGGTGATGATCGGGGTCATCGGCGGCTTCGTCGTCGCCCTGGTCACCATCTTCAAACAGCGCTGGTCCCCCGTGACCGCCCCGCTCTACGCGGCCCTGGAGGGGCTGGTGCTGGGCGGCGTCTCCGCGCTCCTCAACCAGCAGTACGCCGGCATCGCCATGCAGGCCGCCGCGCTCACGGCCGGCACCCTGTTCTGCCTCCTGCTGGCGTACCGCAGCGGCCTGATCCGCGCCACCGAGAACTTCAAGCTGGGCGTGACGGCGGCCACCGGCGCCATCGCCATGCTCTACCTGGTGAGCTTCGGGCTGAGCTTCTTCGGCATCCAGATGCCGCTCCTCCACGACTCGTCGCTGATGGGAATCGGCCTCAGCCTCTTCATCGTGGTGATCGCCGCGCTCAACCTGGTGCTGGACTTCGACTTCATCGAGCAGGGCGCCGAGGCGGGGCTGCCGCGCTACATGGAGTGGTACGCCGGCTTCGGGCTCATGGTCACGCTCGTCTGGCTGTATCTTGAGATCCTGCGCCTCCTCGTCAAGCTGCGCAGCGACGACTGACGGCAGCCTGGCTCACACAGAGACACAGAGGCACAGAGGAAGAGCATCTTCTCTGTGCCTACGTGTACGCCATACCGCCACGTCTGCCAGGAAAAGATCAGGGATTTCCCCACGGGGGAGGGGGGCCGAACTCCGATGGTTTCCGAGGGCGCTGGAGCGCATCGTTGGCGGGGAGAAGGAAACCGTCACTCCAGAGGGAGGGAATGGAGCCCATGCGCCCGCCGATCGCCTGCCCCGCCGCCCGCATCGTACTTCCCGGGCACCCCGACGCCGACGCCGAGGTGGAGGTGAACGTGTACCCGTTCCGCTTCCGGGTGGCGCGCACCTTCGGGTACCTGGCGCTCTGGCTGGGCTCCACGGCGACCGCGCTGGTGGTGACGTTCGGCGATCCGTTCCTCACCGCCATCCCCTTCATCCTGGGCGTGGTGGGGGTGCACCGGAGCTGGCGCGGGCGCTTCCGCGTGGCGCGCTTCCAGGGCGCGTGCCCCCGCTGCCGCACCCCGCTGAAGCTGGGCGAGGGCGACAAGATCGGCACCCCGCACAACCTGGTCTGCTTCCACTGCCACCACGAGCCGCACCTCGTTCTCGCGGGCTGAACAGCAGGGTCACACAGAGACACAGAGGCACAGAGAAAAACCAATCTCTGTGGTGCCTCTGTGTCTCTGTGTGAGCCTGCTTTAGCGGGTGCGCAGGTGCGCGACGGCGAACGCGAGCGGGTCGGTGCCCGGCGGAACGAGGACGGCGGGGGCGATGCCGGTGCGGTCCAGGGGGGTGGCGGGGAGACGGCGCGAGCGGGCGGTGGGGATGAAGAAGCGGCGCTGCTCCGACGGGAGCGGGACGCGGCGCAGGTTGCCGTAGTCCAGCATCCCGCGCGTGCTTCCGGTGCCGACCACCGTCACTTTGCGGCTCTGGCGGGCGTCCAGGATGAACTGCTCGCACGAGCTGGCGCAGCGCCGGTCCACCAGCAGCGCGACGGCGCGTGGATTGGGGTACACCGTGTCCAGGCGGATCTCGCGGTCTTCGGTGAAGGTGACGAATCCGCCCGGGTTCGCCTCCATGCGAGCCGCCACGGCGCGGGCCTGCTCCAGCATGGCGGCTGGGCCGCGCCCCGATGCGATCATCTCGCGGACGAGCGCGAGGTTGGCTGGCGCCGCGTATATGTCCATCCCGTCCACGCGGATCGGGTTCGTGTACAGGAAGGGGAGGACGCTGTCGTACACGGCCGTCCATCCGCCCCCGTTCCCCCGCACGTCCACCACCAGGAACGGCGTCGCGAGGAGCCACGCGCGGTGCGCCGCCACCAGGCTGTCGACGCTGGCCTTGTGGTCGCGCCCGAAGCTCGGCAGGCGCAGCACCGCCGTGCTGTCGTCCACGATGCGCAGCGACGGCCGGTCGTCACCCGGTGTGGCGGAGGCGGGCTGCGCGGGTCGCGACTCGCCGAGCTGCATGTGGTTGTCGCCGAACCACGCGGTCCAGCGCTGCAGCGTGGCCATGCACGCAACGGGGTCGGTGGCGCGGAGCGCCTCTCCGCGCACGACCTGGGTAAGCGCCTCGAACTCCGCTCGTCGTGCGGGCGACATCCCCGGCAACCCGGGATACCCGGCGCGGACGGCGCTCTCCATCGCGTCGAAGTCAGGCGCGCAGGTCGTGTCGCGCGCCGCGGCGACGGGTGCTTGCGCAGGCGTGCGGATGGTGGGAGCGCACGCGGCGAGGAGGGCGAGCGCGGGCAGGATGGCGAGGATGTGGCGCATCGGATGTCCGGGCATGAGCGGACCGGAGTGGTGGTGCCGGCGCCCGCGATGCTCGCCCGGGGGCACGGTGGACCTGATCGATGTGGTACGCTTCCACAGTGGCCGCGACGTGGTGAGAATCGCAAGGATTTTCTCGCGGCGGCTCCCCGTGCGTGCCGGCGCGGTTTGACAGCGCCCGTCACTTCCGGTACACTCGCCCCGCCTCCAACCCCGCGTCCCGGTGTCCCAGCTCGCGCGCACGCTGATGATCCAGGGCACCTCCTCCGGTGCCGGCAAGTCGCTCCTGACGGCGGCGCTGTGCCGCGTGTACGCGCGGCGGGGGGTGCGCGTGCTCCCGTTCAAGGCGCAGAACATGAGCAACAACGCCGCGGTCTGCGCCGACGGGGGCGAGATCGGGCGGGCGCAGGCGCTGCAGGCGCGCGCGGCGGGGGTGGCGCCCACCACGGCCATGAATCCCGTGCTCCTGAAGCCGCTCGCCGACACCCGCTCGGACGTGATCGTGCGCGGCCGGCGCCACGCGGCGCTCGCCGAGGTCCCCTGGCGCGAGCGGAAGGCGGCGCTCTGGGAGGTGGTGTGCGCCGCCCTGGCCGAGGTGCGCGCCGACGCCGACCTGGTGATCATCGAGGGGGCGGGGAGCCCGGCCGAGATCAACCTGCCGGACTGGGTGAACATGGGCGTGGCCCGCCAGGCGGACGCGCCCGTCCTCCTGGTGGCCGACATCGACCGGGGTGGCGCGTTCGCCGCGCTCTTCGGCACCTGGGCGCTGCTTCCCGCGGCGGACCGCGCGCGGATCGGCGGCTTCGTCCTGAACAAGTTCCGCGGCGACCCGTCGCTCCTCGCCCCCGCACCCGAGGTGCTGCGCGAGCGCACGGGCGTCCCCACGCTGGGAGTGGTCCCCTTTCTCCGCCTGGATCTTCCCGACGAGGACGCGGCGTCGCTTGCCGAGCGCGGCGGCGAGGGAGGGGTGACGGTGGCGGCCGTGCGCCTTCCCCACCTCTCCAACTTCGACGACCTGGACCCGCTCGCGGCCGAGCCGGGCGTGCGCGTCCGCTGGGTGGAGGGCGCCGCGGGGCTGGAGGGGTGCGACGCCGTGGTCATCCCCGGCACGCGCAACACCACCGGGGACCTGCGCTGGATGTGGGAGAGCGGGATGGCCGCGGCCGTGCGCGCCCGGGCCGCCACCGGCATCCCCGTGGCGGGCCTGTGTGGCGGATACCAGATGCTCGGCGCCACCGTCGCGGACCCGCTGGGGCTGGAGGGCGGCGGCGAGGTGGCCGGATTGGGGCTGCTGGACGTGTCCACCGAGCTGGGCGAGGCCAAGACCACCCGCCTGGCCTCCGCCGAGTGGACGGGCGATGGCGCCTTCGCGGCGCTGCGGGGGACGACGGTGAGCGGCTACGAGATCCACCACGGCCGCACGCGCCTGGGCCCCGCCGCCGAGCCGCTGATGTCGGTGGGGGGCGAGCCCGCGGGCGCGGCGCGCGGCGCCATCTGGGGGTGCTACCTGCACGGCGCGTTCGCGGACGATGCGCTGCGCGGCGCGTGGCTGGGCTCGCTGCGCGCCGGCCTCTCCGCGCGCGGAGGCTGGGAGGCGCACCTGGACGCCGAGCTGGACCGGCTGGCCGACGCGGTGGAGGCCGCGCTGGACATGGCGGCCGTGGACACGTTGATCGCAGGGGGACCATGGGGCTGATCCTGGTGACGGGGGGCGCGCGCAGCGGCAAGAGCGGCTACGCCGAGCGCCGCGCCGCCGAGCTGGGCGGCGACGCGGTGACCTACATCGCCACCGCCGAGGCGCTGGACGACGAGATGGCGCGCCGCATCGCCCGCCACCGCTCCGAGCGCCCCGCCGCCTGGGCCACGGCCGAGTCTCCCCGCGCCGCGGGCCAGGCCGTGCGCTCCGCGTCCACCCCCACGGTGATGGTGGACTGCATGACCGTTCTCGCCTCCAACGCCCTCCTCGCCGCGGAGGCGCAGGGCGAGGAAGCCGCGCTCGCCGCCGTCCTGGCCGAAGCCGAGGCGCTGCGCGCGGCGGCCCTCGCGCACCCCGGCACGGTAGTTGTCGTAACCAACGAAGTGGGAATGGGCGTCCATCCCCCCACATCGCTGGGCCGCTGGTACCGCGACGCGCTGGGCCGCGCCAACGCCCTCCTCGCCGCCGCCGCGGACGAGGTGGTGCTCCTGGTGAGCGGGATACCGCTGCGGATCAAGTGAGCCCGCGAGCTGAAACCGCTGCGGCGCGCTTCGGCCTCCCGCGGCCGCCCTCCATTCTCAAGAATCATCGTATGACCGGTTTCGAAAAGCGGCCGCCGCTCATCGACGGGGCGGCGGACGCGATCGCGGTCCTGGGGGGAGGGTGCATCCCCGCGCGGCATGGGTATTCCGCAAGATCCTGGGGCCGGGCTACGATTTCTAGTTGGTCTCCGCCCCGTCCGGCCTGTCGCCGCGCGAGCTGATCGGCCGGGCGGTGGAGGAGTGCGAGATCACCATCTTCCTCAACGAGTGGCTGGAGGCGCTGGGCGACGCCGACGAGCGGCTGATCGCCAGCGAGCGCCCCGGCTACGCCGACGCGCCCGCCCTGACTCACGACGAGATGCGCAGCCGCCTGGACGAGATCGCCCGCATCAACTGCATCGAGGGCACCCGCCATTGGCTCACCCCCGACGAGGCCTGGGACGGCCGGGTGGAGCGCCGCGGCGCCCCCGACCGCCGCGCGCGCAGGCCGGCCGCGTCCCCCGGCTCCCCATGGCGATGAGCAAGCCCGACCCGGTCGCCGCCCACACGGCCTTCCTGGAAGCCGCCCGCATGCTGGAGGAGGCGACCGGCGGCTCCTCGGTGCTGATGATGGAGTGGGCCATCATCCAGCAGCTCGCGGAGGAGGCGGCGCAGCTCTTCCACGACCTTCCCGCCTGGGAAGCCCCGGAGCTGGAGGTGGCGGAAGGGCGCAGGTGGTGGCGGCGGCGCGCCGTGCGCACCGTGCGCCAGATGTACCTCGCCGGCTTCGCCCGGGAGAGCGGCGAAAGCACCCGGGAGCGGGTCCAGTTCGCTTTCACCAGCTTCCTGCTGGGGGACGACGGGGTCCTCCGGATCAAGGTCAACGACATCTGGTTCTACCGGCGCGACTGCCCGTTGGCGCCCGGATGGCTGGCGGTGGACGACAAGCGCTGGATCCACGTGGCCGACCTGGACGCGGGCGCCGGCTCCGAGCCCGTGCAGCTCGACGACATCAGCAAGGCGGACACGGCGGCGCTCCTGGAGGCGTTCGAGCGGCTCGCCACGCTCACCCGCGACGCGATCGCCGGCCGGCTCGGGCACCTCCGCGAGCGCCGGCACCTGTAGGCCTGGCGGATGTCGCGTGCCGCTCCTGGCAGCCGCCGACTCGCTGTCGCGCCGCGGCTCCAACGCCGCAGCGATTCCCAATCCGGCTGCCGGCGGGCCGCGCTGCCGGAAGCGGTCAGTTCGACGTCGATCGCCGAAGTGTATTCTGGGCTCCTCGAACGTTCCCGGCGCTCCCCCACGGTGGCGTCGGTTCCATTACACCCCACCTCCGATGCCAAAGTACAACGTAGCCTGGTACGAGTCTGCGCCGGACCAGTGGTCCGAAGTCAAATTCACCGAACTGGCTACGGAAAAGCGCCGTGCGGAACTGAAGGGGCTTGACCTGAGAGAGCAACCCGATGGACTGAAGAAGCTGGGTATCCGGAACCACCCGCAGACCCCTCACTTCTATGAGGTAAATACGGTCCGCGAGCCGTTCGAGGTTGGAGTTTCGGAAAGCAAAGAGCACAACGAGGCGAGAGACGCGCTTTGCGAGATGCTGAATGCGCATCCGGCGGTCTTCGGCTATTACGAGAACCCCAGGGAGAAGGTCCTGGTGGATCTCGTCTCCGTCACCGGCTATCAATGGGCGACTGAGCGACGCTTCGGACTTACCCGGGGCAAGTACGTCGTCTTCGACATTCTGGGCCGGCATGGAACCGAGATCGCTCTGGGCGAGTCAACCCCCTTCATAGCACTGGAGGTAGTCGACACCCATTTCCATTCACAGGAGGCGTTTTGCGCGCTCCTGGAGCTGACGCGCAATCTTCCAGTCGTGGTTTGCTACTATTTCCTGCCACCAGAGCCTTACCTGAATCAGAGGAAGGCGCCCCAGCTGTCGGAAAAGACAGCGCCCGTCCGACTGCAGTGTTACCTCTCGGACGGATCGTTCTGGTTCAGGAATGAACGCGTCGAAGATGATGGCGCCGGCACCACGCCCAGCGATTGCCGCGTGTACTACAACTACATCGTGGAAAAGCTCAAACAGGCCGGGTGCATTCGAACGTGATGCCGCGTCAGCCGCGTGACGTGCCGGCACCGGGCGCCGCGCACGTCATCGCGCAGGCGGTGAGTGCCGGCGATCCGCCTGGACCAGGCAACTTCACGGCTCGTCCGGGAAAAGCGCGAGGTGGCGGATGACGATGCGGTTGTCCAGGCCGCCCGCCAGCGCGCCGGTTATGACGCCGATGGAGGAGATGAAGGCGGCCACGCGCACGCGGTCGGGGAGGGTGACGGCGCCGGGGTCGAGCGTGGGCCAGGTGGAGGCGAGGCCCGGCGGCACCACCAGGACCACCACCGCCATGATCAGCGTCGCCAGCATGACGAAGAGCCCCGCCATCGCCAGCAGGATGGTGAAGAAGAGGGTGACGTTGACGACGGCCAGGTGCTCGGTGACCACGCGCCGCTCGCGGTGGGGGAAGAAGAGCGCCTGGAAGAGGATCAGGTAGAGCGTCGTGGCGAGCACGGCCGCGGCGGCGAAGCCGGCGGCCACGGGGGTGCGCAGGTTCAGCCCCGCGTCCCAGATCTCGGCCGTGAACAGGAGCACGAAGGAGGGCGCCACCGCCGCCGTCGCCAGCGTGGGAAGGCGCAGGGGGAGGAGCGGTGCCCGGTTGCGCAGCACCGTGGCCGCGACCAGCCCCGGGTGCCGCGCCGCGCTCGCCAGGTGGAAGGCGAGATGCGACACCAGGCTGTGCCCGCGGTGCTCGTGCTCGCGCAGGTGCAGCGCGCGGTGGTGAAGCAGCTTCGGCCGCTCCTGGAAGGGCGGCACGGAGGCGCGCGCCTCGTCGAAGGCGAAGGGCGCCATCACGCCCCCGGTGCCGCCGCGGTGCCGGAGGCCCATCAGGTGGCCGGCCAGGTGCACCAGCAGGGTCGCGGCGTTCCAGCGCACCGCGTCGTCCTCCAGCGCGCGGCGCGGCCGGTCGCGGGGCGCCGCCAGCAGCTTGCGGGTGGAGATCACCACCACGCGCGCCACCTGCGACGCCAGCCCCGGCACCACCCGGTTGGCCCGCGACGACACCCCCGCGTCGGTCACCACCACGACCAGGTCGTAGGGGCCCTCGATCATGCGCAGGCTGGCTTCCTGGAGGAACTCGCCGGGGCGGCGGGGGGCGTCGTCCTGCAGCTGGTCCGGCGTCACGGGGTAGAAGATCCAGCGCACCCCCGTCGCCTCCTCCAGCGCGGCGGCCGCGTCGTCCATCAGCCGGCGCACGAAGGCGCGCAGCCGCTCCTCGTCGGCCGCGGCGGTGCGGCTCACCAGCACGCCTGCGTGGATCTCCGAGCGTCGCGTCAGAAGCCACCTCCGGTGCGGGTGCGTGTATCGCGCGCAATTGCCGCTCCATCCGCGGCGGCGCGGCGATTGCCTGCGGAGGGGCGGCCGGGCGGCGGACCCTCTGCGCCCGCGTGGCACCCCAGACCGGAGCGATGAGCGATGACCCGCGGCTACCTCCTCCCCCTCGCCCTGTGCGGCCTCCTGGCCGGGTGCGCCGACGCATCCAGGGAGCCGCAGGAGCCCGCCAACTCGGAGCAGCTCCCGCCACCGCCCGACCCGTCGGGCGGCACGGCCGGGCAGGGCGAGGGCGCGCAGGACCCGGCCGTGACCCCCGCCACCGCGCCCAATGCCCCGGCCGCCCCGCCGGCCACGGGCGCTCCGGCCGATTCCGCGGCGCAGTGAGCGAGGGGGCTCGCCGAGAAACCCCGGTCCATCGTGGCTGACACCCTTCCCGGGCGTTTCCTGACGGCCGAGTGGCGCGACCTGGTGATGCTGAACTACGACGCGGATCCGGCCGCGCTGCGCCCGCTCGTGCCGGCGGGGACGGAGCTGGACACGTGGGGCGGGACCACGTACGTCAGCATGGTGGGCTTCCTCTTCCTGCGCACGCGCGTGCTGGGGATTCCCATCCCCTTCCACCAGGATTTCGAAGAGGTCAACCTGCGCTTCTACGTGCGGCGGCGCGGGCCGGAGGGGTGGAGGCGCGGGGTGGTGTTCGTGCGCGAGATCGTGCCGCGCCGGGCCATCGCCACGGTGGCGCGCGTGGTCTACAACGAGCAGTACGCCACCCTCCCCATGCGCCACCGCATCGGCCCCTTCGCGGGCGGGCGCGAGGTGGAGTACGGGTGGAAGCACCGCGGGCGCTGGGCCTCCATCCGCGCCACCACGCGGGGCGAGCCGCGGGCGCTGGTGCCGGGCTCGGAGGCGGAGTTCATCACCGAGCACTACTGGGGATACGCCGCCCAGCGCGGCGGCGGCACGGTGGAGTACCGCGTGGAGCACCCGTCGTGGCGCGTGTGGGACGCGCACACCCACGCGCTGGAGGTGGACGCCGCCGCGCTCTACGGCCCCGCCTTCGCGGCGTCGCTGGGGGCGGCGCCGCGCTCGGCCTTCGTGGCCGAAGGATCGCCCATCGTGGTGCGGCGCGGGGTTCGCGTGTAACTTCGGGGCACACCCCGGCCCCATGGACCCCGATGGACCCGACCGCCCCCGTCCCGCCATCCGCCGAGCAGGTGGTGCTGGTGGATGAAGCCGACACCGAGACCGGCACCCTGGAGAAGCTGCGGGCGCACGAGGAGGGCCGCCTCCACCGCGCCCTCTCCGTGTTCGTGTTCAACGGCCGCGGCGAAGTCCTCCTCCAGCGCCGCGCCGCGTCCAAGTACCACTCCGGCGGGCAGTGGACGAACACCTGCTGCAGCCACCCGCGCCCCGGCGAGCCCGTGGCCTCGGCGGCGCGCCGGCGGCTGCGCGAGGAGATGGGCTTCGAGTGCGACCTCGCCCCCGCCTTCGCCTTCACCTACCGCGCCGACGTGGGCGGCGGCCTGGTGGAGCACGAGCTCGACCACGTGTTCGCGGGCCGCTGGGAGGGAGCCCCCGCCCCCGACCCGGAAGAGGTCGACGGCTGGCGCTGGGCCTCGCTGGACGAGCTGGCCCGCGACGCCGCCGCCCATCCCGACGCCTACACGCCCTGGCTGCGCATGATCCTGGCCGACTCCAGCCGGATCTCTTCTCTGTGTCTCTGTGCCTCTGTGTGAGGCAAGCTTTTTCTTCTTCCCCTGCACACGCGATGCGAAAGCTCCTGCTCCTCCTGGCGCTCTGCGCCGCCCCACTCTCCGCGCAGACCGCGCCGCCCCTCCTGATCCGCCCCGCGCGGGTGTGGGACGGGGTCACGGCCGCGCCCCACGAGGGTTGGGTGGTGCTGGTGCGGGGAAACCGCATCGAGGCCGCCGGCCCCGCTTCGTCCGTGCGCGCGCCGGCCGACGCGCGGGTGGTGGAGCTGCCGGGGACCACGCTCCTCCCGGGGCTGATCGAGGGGCACTCGCACCTCCTGCTGCACCCGTACAACGAGACGTCGTGGGACGACCAGGTGCTGCGCGAGTCCGAATCGCTGCGCGTGGCCCGCGCCACCGCGCACGCACGCGCCACGCTGATGGCCGGCTTCACCACCGCGCGCGACCTGGGGACGGAGGGCGCCGGCTGGGCGGACGTGGGGATCCGGGACGCCATCCACCAGGGGATCATCCCCGGCCCGCGGCTCAGGGTGGCGACGCGCGCCCTCGTGGCCAGCGGCAGCTACGGCCCCAAGGGCGCCAGCGAGGCGCACTTCCCGCAGGGCGCCGAAGAGGCGGACGGCGCGGAGGGGCTGCTGGCCGCGGTGCGG
The DNA here is from genome assembly GCA_902805735.1 of uncultured Gemmatimonadota bacterium. Classification (GTDB taxonomy): domain Bacteria; phylum Gemmatimonadota; class Gemmatimonadetes; order Longimicrobiales; family Longimicrobiaceae; genus Longimicrobium. The sequence continues at coordinate 12,710 of CADCTW010000117.1, forward strand.
CGGCAGATCGGCAAGGGGGCGGACTGGGTGAAGCTGTACGGCGACTACCGCTGGGGCCCGGGCGAGCCGTCGCGCCCCACCTTCACCGAGGCCGAGGTGCGCCTGGCGGTGGAGGCCGCGCGCGACGCGGGCCGCCCCGTCGCGGTGCACGCATCCACCCCCGAGGGGATGATGCGCGCCGCCCGGGCGGGCGCCGCCACCGTCGAGCACGGCGACGGGGGGACGCCGGAGGTGTTCCGGCTGATGAAGGAGCGCGGCGTGGCCCTCTGCCCCACCATCGCGGCCGGCGACGCGGTCGCGCAGTACCGCGGGTGGCGCAAAGGGGTGGACGCCGAGCCGGCGCGCATCCGGGAGAAGCGCGCCTCCTTCCGCGCGGCGCTGCAGTCCGGCGTCACCATCTGCATGGGCGGCGACTCCGGCGTCTTCGCCCACGGCGACAACGCGCGCGAGCTGGAGCTGATGGTGGAGTACGGGATGGCGCCCGCGCAGGCGCTGATGTCGGCGACGTCGGTCAACGCGCGCGTCTTCGGGCTGGCGGAGCTCGGCTCCGTGCGCGCCGGCCACCTCGCCGACCTGGTGGCCGTGGAGGGCGACCCCACGCGCGACATCCGCGCCCTGCGGGCCGTGCGCTTCGTGATGAAGGACGGGGCCGTGTACCGCGGGCCGGGCGCGCAGTAGTACGGATCGCCTCACAGACAGACGGACCCACGCAAGGAGACCGCAGGATGGCGTTCGGACGGCCCGACCACGAGAAGGAGCTGAGCTACGGCTCGTACCTGCGCGTCCCGGAGATCCTGGCGTCGCAGCACCTGCGCTCCGACCCGGTGCAGCACGACGAGCTGCTCTTCATCGTCATCCACCAGGTGTACGAGCTCTGGTTCAAGCAGATCCTCCACGAGATCGACGGCGTGGTGAAGCGGCTGCAGGATGACGACGTGCTGGGCGCATCGCGGCTGCTGCGGCGCTGCATCGAGATCCAGCGCGTGCTGGTCAGCCAGATCACGGTGCTGGAGACGATGAGCCCCACCGACTTCCTGACCTTCCGCGACCACATCATGCCGGCGAGCGGCTTCCAGTCCGCCCAGTTCCGGGAGATCGAGTTCGTGTCGGGCCTCAAGGACCCGGGGATGCTCACGCACGCGCGCCCCACCCCCGAGGAGCGGGTGCGCCTGCAGGCGCGGCTGGACGCCCCCACCGTGCGCGACGTGCTCTACGAGGTGTGCCGGCGCCGCGGCTTCGACCTCCCCGAGCCGGGCGCGGACGCGGGCGACGAGGCGCGCGAGGCGGCGCGGGAGCGGCGGGTGTCGCAGCTCGCGGCCATCTACCGCGACCAGGCGGCCCACTTCGACCTGTTCCTCCTCTGCGAGGCGCTGGTGGAGTACGACGAGATGTTCACCCTCTGGCGCCTTCGGCACGTGCAGATGGTGGAGCGCGTCATCGGCTGGAAGCCCGGCACCGGCGGCAGCTCCGGCGCCGCCTACCTGCGCACCACCGTGGAGCGCCGCTTCTTCCCCGACCTCTGGGACCTGCGCACGCACCTGGGGATGCCCGTGGTCTGAACAGCGGGGCTCACACAGAGACACAGAGGCACAGAGATCACTTCATCTCTGTGCCTCTGTGTCTCTGTGTGAGATTATCAGTTCAGCGCGGCGATTGCCTGTTCGATGCGCACGAGGACCGTGCCGATGGCCTCGGGCGACGCGGCGCCCACGGAGAGGCGGAACCAGCCCGTATCTTCCTGGAAACCGAAAGATTGGAAGGGGACGATGGCCGCCCCCGCGCTCTCCAGCAGGTACTGGCGGATGTCGTTGTCCGTCTGCAGCGTGCCGCCGGCGGGGGTGCGGCGGCCGGCGAGGGCCAGGCGCGCGCTGAGGTAGATGGCCCCCGCGGGGGCGATGGCGTCCACGGGGAGGCCGCGGGCGCGCATGGCCTGGAAGCCGTCGTACAGCGTCTGCAGGCGGCCGTGGACGGCGGCGTTCATCTCCGCCAGGTACTCGGCCATCAGGGCGTCGTCGGCCAGGAAGCGGGCCACGGCGACCTGCTCGGCGCGCGGGGCCCAGGCGCCCACGTGGCCCACGATGCTCGCCATGCGCCGCGACACGTCCGCCGGCGCCACCGTCCACCCCACGCGCAGCCCGGTGGAGGCGAACGCCTTGGAGGCGCCGTCCACGAACAGCGTGTACTCGGCCATGGCGGGGCGCAGCGTCACCGGGTTGACGTGCTGCGCGCCGCCAAAGGTCAGCATCCAGTACACCTGGTCGTAGAGCAGGTAGAGCGGGCGCTCGCCGGGGCCGCGGCGGGCGTTCTCCTCCAGCACCAGGTCGCAGATCCCCGCCAGCGCGCCGGCCTCGAAGGCCGTGCCGGTGGGGTTGAGGGGCGAGTTGAGGACGAGGAGCCGCGCGCCCCGCACCGCATCCTCCAGCTCCGCGCGCACGGGGAGGAAGAAGGTGCTCGCGTCGCACGCCACCGGCCGGCCGCGGGCGCCCGTGAGGTGCACGTAGTGGTTGTTGTTCCAGGACGGAACCGGGTAGACCACCGTGTCACCCGGGTCCACCACGGCGCGGTAGGCGGAGTAGATGCCGGGGCGCGACCCGCCGGTCACCAGCACGCTCTCCAGCGGGTACTCCAGGCCGAAGCGGCGCCGGTACAGGTCCACCACGGACTGGCGGAGCGCCAGCATCCCGTCCGAGGGTGGGTAGTTGGTCTCGCCGGCCCGCAGCGCCTCCGCGATCCCCGCGGCCAGGCTGCGCGGGATGGGGAACTGCGCCGGATCGAAGTCGCCGACGGTGAGGTTGCACACCTCGGCCCCCGCGGCCATCAGGGCCCGCACCTCCGCCGCGATGCGCAGGATCTCCGACCCGATGAGGCTGCCCGCCATCTCGGAAACGCGTGGGTCCTTCATGATCTCTCCCGCGGGAAGTCTGCCGTGGCCGCCGTTCGCGGCTGCCACCATATCCGGGGCTGGCGGGCATTCGCAAGAGGGCGGGCACGGGATTCGCCCGTCGCACGCCCGCATCGCGCGCACGAACCACAGACCCGTCTGCCATGAGCACGCCCGGCGAACAACAGGCCCGCAATCCGCTCCACGGCGTCACGCTGGAGCGCATGCTCAACGAGCTGGTGGCGCACTTCGGGTGGGAGACGATGGGCAGCCGCATCCGCATCCGCTGCTTCACCGACGACCCCAGCGTCGCCTCCAGCCTCAAGTTCCTGCGCAAGACCCCCTGGGCCCGCGAAAAGGTGGAATCCATGTACCTGTACATGCTCCGCGAGCAGGCGCGCCGGGCCCGCGGCTGACCCGAACAGCAGTCTCACACAGAGGCACAGAGGCACAGAGATGAACTTCATCTCTGTGCCTTGCTGTGCGGCCCTTGGCTTGCGGCGGTGCGTTGCCCGATGTTCCAGTGGACACCCTTCGTGGAGTGGAAGATCGGCGACAACGGGGAGGACACCCGCGTCCGCCTCAGCAAGACGATCGAGTACGCCCACGACCTCGGCGCGGTGAACTTCTTCCCCGTCAAAGACCCGGCTCGGAATTCACCCGATCCGATCGATCTCGTGGAGAGCGGACCGAATACCGGCCTCTACTACTTCAAGGACCTCCGGTTCTACGCCTACGCCCCGATCGCACTGAACCGAGACGCGATGCGTCGGGGGAGCACCTTCTATCTCGCACAGGAGCCGGACCGGAATTCGGGCGGAGGGGGGTCGCAGCTGGGCACGAACTGGTGTGACCAGAGCTACGTGACGGGCAATCTCCAGCGCGACGTGGCCGAGCACGAGATCAAGCACATCGAGGTGTACCACGATGCCCGGGTGCGCGAGTTGGCGGATGTGCTCCGTCGGCTCGAGGCGACGACGGACACGACATCCACGGCGATGTACGACGACTATGATCGCGAGTACATTCGCGCGGATACGACTGCGCGCGCCGAATCGAGACGCGTGGTGGACGCGAAGGACGGGCCGTTCACGCTTCGAGCGAGAGATGGTCAAGGCGCCTGCGTGCTACGCAACGAGTCTGGCGGTGCACTGACCAATCGGGAGCAATAGAAATGTCGAACGCACATCACGGGCAGCGTCTATCCTTCTGGCTCCTGCTGGTGCTCGCCCTGGCGTCAGCTCCAGTGCGAGCCCAGGAGGGACAGGAGCATGCGGCGGCGGCCAAGCGCCGCAACGACTGCCGGCTGGCCGGCCAGGTGATCGGGACGGGTCAGCCGCACCCGAAGATCGAGTGGGCTGAGGCGTTGGTCGAGGTTTGTCCGGAGGAGGGTCCGCCCGTCTTCGCCCGCAGGTGGTCGACCGTCGCGGGAGACACTGGCGCTGTAGCGACACTTTTGCACCAGAGCGCCCGCCTCAGAGATGCGCGTATTTACACGCAACTGCGCCGCACCGTGCTGGACCGGACACGCCCCCCGGTGGTGCGAGTGGGCGCGATGCTCGCGCTGGCCCGGTATGTGGACCCGTACGATAGGGCGTGGTTCAACGAGGTGGCCCCGCCGGAGGGTACCGTCCGGCACGTCCGCGTGCCGCTCGGCCGCGCGTTGCACTCCGACGCAATCACAGGGGCGTCGCCGTTGCCGCCGATGATGCGTGACGAAGTCCTCGAGCTTCTCGACCGGATCGCAGCGGCACACCAGACGGAGCCCCGGACGGTCTGGTACGCCGCGGCTGCACTCGCCAAGGGCATGCGGCCCTAGCAGGGTGCTGAAATTTGGCGCTGCCAGCTGGCCCATCCTTGGACTGATGCAGATGATGCTGTTCGGAAATGCCTCCAGGACTTCGTCAGGAGCCGTTGTGCGGCATCCAGAGCACCGTCGC
>CADCTW010000118.1 GCA_902805735.1 uncultured Gemmatimonadota bacterium
CGGACACCGCGCGCCCGCCCGCGCGCGCCGTGGCCCCGCCGCCCGCGCCGCACTCGTGGCGCGCCAACCCCGCCGCCAGCCGCGTGGCCCTCTCCGGCGACACCCTGGCGGTGGAAACGGGGCCGCACGCCATCCTGTGGGACGAGAATACGCCCGAGCTGGCGCCGCCCTACGAGGTGAGCGCCACCATCCGCAAGCGCAGCGGGCGCCTGCACGAGGGCACCGGCCTCCTCTTCGGCGGCACGGGGCTGGAGGGGCCGGAGTCGGGCCAGGTCTACACCTACTTCCTGGTGCGCGGCGATGGCAGCTTCTTGGTCAAGCGCCGCCAGGGCGCCGAGACCCCCGTCGTCCTCGACTGGACGCGCCACCCCGGCATCCGCCGCGACGCCGAGGGCGGCGGCCGCCCCAACGAGCTGCGCGTCGCCGTGGGTGACACCGAGGCCGTCTTCTTCATCAACGGCCGCGAAGCCGCCCGCATCCCCTCCTCCGACCTCGCCGTCCGCGGCCGCGCCGGCCTCCGCGCCGCCCACGGCGTGCAGATCGAGGTGGCGGGCTTCCACGCGGCGCCTGCGCGATAGCTCCTGCGTGTCTGTGCCCATGCGTGAGGCCGGCAGTGAGTCTTTCGAAACTGACCCACCATCTCCCGGCCGGGCGATCTCCTCCGCTCTGCCTCACGCCGTACACTCGACGCCATGAGAATGCCCGTCCTGTTCCTCCCGCTGCTCCTCGCGTTCTCACTGACCTCCTGCGGCCGAAGCGACTCCCTCACCGGCCAATGGCAGGTCGGGGAGTCCGACGTCTTCATCACCGTGGAGCAGCACGAAGGCGGAACGCTTACCGGCGCGTGGGGCCCGATGGCTCTCCTCGGCCAGCGGATCGGCGACAGCGTGCAGATGGCGTTCTCGCGCCAGGCGCCCGCGCAGGGTCCTATGGAGTTCACGTTCGCGGGCAAGGTTCACGCGCCGGGCGAGATGCGGGGGGTGCTCGGCTCGAGCCAGCCGGACACCGCCACCACGTCCACGGTCCTCATCAGAGTGAAGCCGGGCAGGTAACTCCGATGAGATCGGATACGCGGCACGGCACGGCAGCCCCTGTAGCCGCCCTGCGCGGCTCGACGCAATCTCCGCATATCGCACACTGACGGCACGGCCGCGACAAATCGCGCCCCTACCACAGACCCGTGGAAATCGCCCCCTCTCCCAGCTGTTTGGGAGAGGGGGTCGGGGGGTGAGGGCCACCTTCCGAGCGGGGCTTACTCCGCCGCCGCAGCGACTCCAACATCACCTGGCCCTTGACCGCGGCCCGTCCGCGCGGTTACCCTGGAACCATGACTACGCGCGCCCTTCGCACCCGCCGAGTTAGCAGCCCCCGGCCCGTTTCCGGGGCGCGGAGGGCCCGCGCGCGCGTCTGACACGGACGCGCTGCCGCCTTCGCGAGCGTGGCACCTGTGCCGCCCCCCGGACCGTTCCGGGGGGCGGTTTCGTTTTTCCGACGCCGGGCACCCCGTCCGGCGGAGAGAACCGAGAGACGACAGGGTGCCATCATGTACGGAACACGGTGGAGTAACGAGGCCGGGCGCGGCTTGACCCACCCCGGCGCGGCGGGTAAGATTGCGGCTTCTTCAGACGAGACCCATCCGGGGCGCGCAGCCCCGTTTTTACTATCGGAGACGAGGGGAATGGCCGAGCCGCTTCCGCCGCAGTACAACCCGCAGGAAACGGAGGCCGCGCTCTACCGCTGGTGGGAAGAGCAGGGCTACTTCCGCGCGGACGCGGAGAGCGGGAAGGAGGCGTACGTCATCCCCATCCCGCCGCCCAACGTGACGGCCGTGCTCCACATGGGGCACGGGCTCAACAACACCATCCAGGACCTCCTCATCCGCTGGCGGCGGATGCAGGGGAGGGAAGCGCTCTGGATCCCCGGCACCGACCACGCCGGCATCGCCACGCAGAACGTGGTGGAGCGCATCCTCGCAAAGGAGGGCCAGACGCGCTACGACCTGGGACGCGACCTGTTCGTGGACCGGGTGTGGGCGTTCGTGCGCGAGACGGGGGGCACCATCCTCCAGCAGCTGCGCGCCATCGGCTCCTCGGCCGACTGGGAGCGCACCCGCTTCACCCTCGACCCCAAGCTTTCCATCGCAGTGCGCGAGGTGTTCGTGCGCCTGCACGAGAAGGGGCTGGTGTACCGCGGCCACCGCATCATCCACTGGTGCCCGCGCTGCCTCACCGCGCTCTCGGACGAAGAGGCGGAGCCGGAGGAGAAGCAGGGGAAGATCTGGCACCTGCGCTACCCCGTGGCGGAGGGCGTGGAGGGCGGATCGCTGCCGCGCCTCCCCGATGGGCGGGCGTACCTGGTGGTGGCGACCACGCGGCCGGAGACCATGCTGGGCGACACCGGCGTGGCCGTGAATCCGTCCGACGAACGGTACGCCGGCATCGTGGGCAAGGAGCTGGAGCTCCCCCTGGCCGGCCGCCGCATCCCCGTGGTGGCGGACGACTACGCGGACCCGGAGTTCGGCTCCGGCGCGGTGAAGATCACCCCCGCGCACGACGCCAACGACTTCGACGTGGCGCAGCGCACGGGGCTCCCCGCGCTGGACGTGATGACCCCGGAGGCGGCGATGAGCGACGCCGTGCCGGAGCCGTTCCGCGGGATGGACCGCTTCGAGGCCCGCCGCGCCGTGGTGGCCGCCTTCGACGAGCTGGGGCTGCTGGACAAGGTGGAGGACCACACCCTCTCCGTGCCCCACTGCTACCGGTGCGACACGGTGGTGGAGCCGCGCCTTTCCGATCAGTGGTGGGTGCGGATGAAGCCCCTCGCCGACCCCGCGCTGCAGGCGTGGCGCGACGGCAAGGTGCGGTTCACGCCGGAGCGCTTCGGGCGCACCTACGAGTACTGGCTGGAGAACATCCGCGACTGGTGCATCTCGCGGCAGCTCTGGTGGGGGCACCGCATCCCCGTGTGGTACTGCCAGAGCGAGGCGTGCGGCGAGATGATCGTGGCGCGCCACGATCCCGACTCGTGCACCAAGTGCGGCGGGTCGGTGGAGCAGGATACGGACGTGCTTGACACCTGGTTCTCGAGCTGGCTGTGGCCGTTCTCCACCCTGGGGTGGCCGGAGGAGACGCCGGACCTGCGCGCCTTCTACCCCAACAGCACCCTGGTGTCCGGGCACGACATCCTGTTCTTCTGGATCGCCCGGATGATCATGGCGGGGCTGGAGTTCCGGGGCGAGGTGCCCTTCCGCGACGTGTACCTCACGGGGATGGTGAGGGACCACCTGGGGCGGAAGATGAGCAAGTCGCTCGGCAACGGGGTGGACCCGCTGGACGTGGTGGCGCGCTTCGGGGCGGACGCCCTGCGCTACACCATGATCACCGGCGCCGCCGCGGGGATGGACCAGGGGGTGAACCCGGACAACCTGGAAGAGTCGTTCGGGCCCGCGCGCAACTTCGCCAACAAGCTGTGGAACGCGGGGCGCTTCGCCCTGATGAACCTGGGCGACGCCGAGCGCGTGCCGCTGGCCGACGTGCGGGACGACCTGGAGCTGGCGGACCGCTGGATCCTGTCGCGCCTGTCCAGGGCCGTGCGCGAGACGACGGACGCGCTGGAGAAGTTCAGGCTGCAAGACGCGGCGCTGCGCGGCTACCAGTTCTTCTGGGGCGAGCTGGCGGACTGGTACCTGGAGGTGGCCAAGCCCCGCCTGCGCGGCGACCTGGGCGAAGCCAGCCAGCGCGCGTCCCGCGCCGTGCTGGCCGAGGCGCTGGACGGCGCCCTGCGGCTGCTGCACCCGGTGATGCCCTACATCACCGAGGCCGTGTGGCAGAAGCTGCCGAGAGCCGCCGGAGACGCGCCCGCGCTGATCGTGGCGCCCTGGCCCGCCCCGCGACCGGAGCACGAGGACGCGGCGGCCGAGGCGGGGTTCGCGGAGGTGCAGGAGGTGATCGGCGCGCTCCGCAACATCCGCGCGGAGTACGGCATCGCGCCCGGCACCCGCATCCCGCTGCGCATCCCCGCGGCGGCGGCGGCGGCGCGCGGCGCCATCGAGGGGAGCGCGCGCGCCCTGCAGGACCTGGCGCGCGTGGAGGCGGTGGAGTGGGGCGCGGCCAACGGCGCGGTGGGCGCCAGCGCCGTGCTGCGCTCGGGCACCGAGCTGTTCGTGCCGCTGGCGGGGGTGATCGACCTGGAAAAGGAGCGCACCCGCCTCCGCGCCGAGTTCGAGCGGCTGGGCGGGCTCATGTCCGGCACCGAGAAGAAGCTGGGCAACGAGAGCTTCGTGGCCCGCGCCCCCGCGGAGGTGGTGGAGAAGGAGCGCGAGAAGGTGGCCGCCTACCGCGAGCAGCGCGACAAGCTGGCCGGCAAGCTCGCCGCGCTGGAGGGCGGCGCGTGAGGCGCTTCGGCGGGGTGCTGTGCGCCGCGCTCCTGGCCGGGGCGTGCGCGCACATCGAGGCCCCCACCGGCGGCGAGGAAGACAAGCTGCCGCCGCAGCTCCTCACCACCCGCCCGGACACCTTTGCGCGTGCCCCGGGCCTGCGCACCCCCGCCGTCTTCGTATTCGACGAGGGGCTGTCGGAAGAGGGGATCGAGGAGGCCGTCACGGTTTCGCCGCGCACCAGCGCCGTGGCCGTGGACAAGCGCGGCGACGAGCTGCGCGTTTCACTGCGCCGCGGCTGGGAGCCGAACCGCATCTACCAGGTGGTGGTGGACTCCACGGTGCGCGACCGCTTCAACAACCGCATCGGCGAGTCGGTGCGCCTGGTCTTCTCCACGGGCCCGGCGATCCCCGAGACCTTTCTGTCCGGCACGGTGCTGGAGCGCCAGACGGCGCGTCCGGCGGCGGGTGCCCGCGTGGAAGCCATCCACCGCCCGGACTCGCTGGTGTACGCCACCCGCACGGGCGCCGACGGGACCTTTGCCTTCGCGCAGATCCCGGAGGGGGAGTACTCGGTGCGCGCCTTCACCGACGTCAACAACACGCGCGCGCTGGAGACGTTCGAGGCGCGCGACACCGCTGCCGCGCGGGTGGCCACGGGCGCGCAGCCGTCGGTCGCGCTCAGCATCGTCACCCCGGACAGCACGCCGCCGCGCCCCGTCCAGGCCGCCGCCGTCGACTCCACGGGGATCACCGTGCGCTTCGACGACTTCCTGGACCCGGCGCAGCGCATCACCGTGGCCCAGGTGACGCTCCTCTCCCCGGACAGCACGCCGCTGCGCGTGGCCTCCGTGATCCTGGGTACCGAGACGCCCGCCGCGGCGCCCGATTCGGGTACGGCGCGCGACACCGCCGCGGCCCCGGGCGCCGTGCGTCCGGGCGGCATCCTTCCGGGCCGCGTGCTCCCTGGCGCCGCGCGTCCGGGCACCGACACGGCCCGCGCGCCCGCCGTGGGTGA
>CADCTW010000119.1 GCA_902805735.1 uncultured Gemmatimonadota bacterium
CGGAGGTGAAGAAGGCCTCGGAGCCGTTCTGGATGGCGCGGTACGCGACGGCGACGGCGAGGTGCGTCTTGCCGCGCCCGGGCGGGCCGGAGAAGATGGCGGAGCGGCCCTCGCTGACGAGCTCGGGGCCCAGCAGCGTACCCAGCATTTGCATGCGCACCGAAGTCTGGAAGGTGAAGTCGAATTCCTCGATTGTGCGCAGGTACGGGAAGCGCGCCCTGCGCACGGAGCGGGTGATTCGTGTCTGGGCGCGGTGGGCGATCTCCTCGGCGGCGAGCGTCTCGAGGAAGTCGCGGTAGCTCATCCCCTCCGCCTCGGCGCGCAGCGCGAGCTCGGCGTGGAGGCGGCGGACGGTGGGCAGGTGGAGCCGCTTGAGCATGGCGTCCAGGCCACCCGTGCCGAGCGCGGCGCTCACGAGGCCACCTCGGCCGCGATGCGCACCACGTACTCGGCCCCGTAGAGCCGCTGGAAGAGCGCGCGCTGCAGGAGGCGGAGGAAGCGCTCCTCGCCGACCTCCTCCAGCAGCGCGAAGAGCCGCTCCACGTCGGCTTTCCAGGTGTGGGGCCGAGCGTGGATCAACTCCGTCAGGTAGCCCTCACCCACGGGGCCCAGCTCCAGGATGCGCTCGCGCATGAAGTAGAGCCGCTTGCGGGCACCGGCCACCGCGGCGAGCTGCTCGGCCCGCTGGCCGGCGACGTAGCTGGTCCCGCCGCGGGGGAAGCGCGGGTGCGTGGCCTCGAAGCGGCCGCCGGCGGTCGAGATCCGCACGCGGTCGGGGTAGAGGTGCAGCGTGGCGGGGATGCCGCACGCGCCGGCCGGCATGGCGTAGCGGATCCCCTGGAACTCGACCATGGCGGTGGGGCCGGCCTGCACGGGAAAGCGCAGCGGGTACTCGGCGGGCGCGACGGCGAGCGGCTTCATCCGCTGCCGCTCCGCCGCCAAGCGCTCGGCGGGGATGGTCCCGGTTGCGCGGGAGGGGCGCTCCTCGTTGGCGGCCGTGAGCCACTCCACCAGCTGGCGCGGCAGGTCGTGTTCCAGGTCGGCGAAGCGGCGGGCGCGGAAGAAGCTCTTCTTCACCCACCCCACCAGGTTCTCCACCGCGCCCTTCTGCTCGGGGCTGCGGGGCGTGCACAGCTCGATCGTGAAGC
>CADCTW010000120.1 GCA_902805735.1 uncultured Gemmatimonadota bacterium
GGCCGGCCAGCGCCGGGGCGATGCCCACGCCCGCGGCGGCCACGGGGCCCACGTTGTTCGCCGCGCGCCCGCCGGGGATGGCGCGGTCGCCGGCCTGCGGCGTCACCACGCCCTGTACCGACGGGATGCTGGACGACGGGAGGTCGCCCCACGCGCCGCCGTTCTTGAGGGCGGAGCGCCAGGCGTCGGTGGTGGCGGCGCGCCCGGCCCAGGCGGCGCGCAGGTAGTCGAAGAAGGTGCCCGCGGTGGTGCCGCCCCCGGGCGCCACGCCCAGGATGGCGGCGATCCCCAGCAGCACGTCGCCCGTCTGCTTGCTGTTGAACACGGGGCGCATCGTGGGCTGCACCAGCTCGAAGACGCCCGGCCGCGGCAGGTAGTCGTCCCACGCCTCCAGGAAGTGGTGATCCGGGAGGACGTGCGTGGCCAGCGCCGACGTGTCGTTGGGGAAGGGCGAGAACGAGACGACGGTGCGCACCCGCTTCAGCGCCCGCTCGAAGCCCATCCCCCCCGGCAGCGTGTACGCCGGGTTGGAGTCGCCCGCGATCAGCAGCACCTTGACCCGCCCCGCCGCCATGTCGCGCACCAGCTGCTGCACGGGGCGCAGGTCGGACACGGCGGCCGTGGCCGGGCGACCGTTGAGGGCGGCCACGGCCTCGCGCAGCGCCGTGGCGTTGGGGCCGCTCGCCGCGGCGCCGGGGCCCATCGCCACCTTGCGGCGGCCTTCACGCCACCACTGGATGGCGCGCTGCAGCTTGGCGGGCTCGATGTCCGCCTCGCGGGCCACCTGCGCCGCGTCCGCGCCGCCGGCCAGCGCCTGCGCCACCAGCGCCTCGGTCCCCGGCCTGGCGGGGAGCCACAGGTCCGCGTTCAGCCCCGTGAGGGGGCGGTGCGGGCCCACCCAGATGAACCGGCCGCCGCGCTCGCGCCCCTTCCGGTAGGCGTGCATCTCGGCGTACTGGTACGCGTAGTCCACGGGGGACCCCCACGTCTCCAGGAAGTCCGCGCCAAAGGAGACCAGCACGTCCGCGTCCGAGAACACCAGGTCGCGCGGGGCGTCTTCCAGCAGCGACCACTCCACGCGGCGGCCGCCCACGGCGCGCGCGAAGTCGTCCGCCAGGCGGGTCATGGTGGGGCCCATGGAGCCCGTGAGGAGCACCGTGCCGCCCGGGCCCGCCTCGCGGATGGCCTCCGCCACCTCGTTCTGCGCCACGGACCAGTTGATGTCGCGCGTGGCCCCGCCCACGCTCACCTCGCGGATGAACGGCCCCTTGTGCCGGTCCGGGTGGTAGAGCCCCTGCACCGACGCCTGCCCGCGGGGGCAGGTGTTGCCGTGGTTCACCGGGTGGTTGGGGTTGCCCTCCACCTTGGTGGCGCGCCCTTCGTGCGTTTCCACGTGCAGGCCGCACCCCGCCGGGCATTCGCGGCAGGTGGTGGTGTACCAGGTGGGCACACCCGGCACCACGTCTTCGGACGGGCGCACGGAGCCCAGCAGGGGCTCCTGCCGGCTCGCGGACGTGCCGCACCCCGTCGCCGCCATCCCCGCCCCAGCGACCCCCACCACCGTGAGGAAGTCGCGCCTCTTCATTCCATCAGCCATGCTGTCTCCTCGATTCCGTCGCGCCGGCGGCGCGCGCGGCGTCGTGTAGCTTTCGGGGGTGCGCGCTCAGTAGTGGCATACGGTGCAGTCCGTCGAGGCCCGCTGGTTGGGGTAGGTCGCCAGCTGGCCGCGCACGTCGTTCCCCTGCGCGCGGAGGGTGGCGATCTTCCGCACGAACGACGAGCGCTGGCGCACGGCGGCCTCTTCGGGCGCCGAGAGCGGCGTTTCGCCGCGGTGGCACGAGATGCACCACCCCATGCGGAGCGACGAGTACTGGTACACCTTCTTCATGTTCTGCACGGGCCCGTGGCACGTCTGGCACTGGAGCCCGGCGTTCACGTGCACGTAGTGCGGGAAGTGCGCGTGGTCCGGCACGTCGTGGATGCGCACCCAGGGGATCGCCTCCCCGCGCTTCCAGTAGTCCACCAGCTTGAGCGCCTCGCGGTGCCAGGTGCTGTCGCGCTGCTTGCTGGGGAAGGTGAGCGACGCCTGCGCGGGCACCGCCCCCGCCGACGCGCTCCCCGCCACGTGGCACCCCACGCAGAGCTGCACGCTGGGGATGTTCGCCGCCGGCGACCGATCGGCCGTGTAGTGGCAGTACATGCAGGGCATCTGGTTCTGCCCCGCGTGCACGCTGTGGTAGAACGCGATCGGCTGCTCCGGGCCATCCTCTTCGGTGGCCTTGTAGTCGCGGCACGATGCCACGCCCACGGCGAGGAGCACGAGTCCAACGATGCTGAGAGCTCTGTTCATGGTCTGCTGGCGGAAATCACCTCGGAAGCCGCCCGCACGGGGCGCGCGCGGTCGTCCTGCACTCCAAACGAGGCCCCTGCCCACGAGCCTCTTTCGGAATGCACCCATATAGCATTCGGCGGCGCGACAGGCAAGCACCCGCCCCCCGGACCGTGCACAAGGCGCGGAGCCACCCCGACAGCTGCGTAGGGGATCGCCCCACAGCGGGCGAACCGGGCGAAAGTCCCCGGTCCTGAGCCCTAAGTGCTTGGTGCCCGCGCGGATGTGGGTCTCACACAGAGGCACGGAGGCACAGAGAAAACACCTCCGTGCCCCCGTGTCTCCTTGTGTAACACCACGTTCAGCCGTGTCGCCTGTGCTCCACCATCGCGCAGCGGTCCTGCACCACCCGGATGCCGGCCTCGGCGAAGCGGCGCGCCGCCTCTTCGTTGCGGATGCCGCTCTGCATCCACACGGACTTGGGGCGCGCCGCCAGGATGTCGTCCACGTGCGGGCCGACGTCCTGCGAGCGGCGGAAGACGTTCACCATGTCGATCTCGCCCGGCACCTCGGCCACGGTGCGGTACACGGGCTGCCCCAGGATCTCCGTGGCGTCCGGGTAGTAAACGGGCACGGGGACGATGTCGAACCCGGCCCGCTTCAGGTACTCGGGCACGTAGAAGGCGGGCTGCCCCGCCTGCGCCTCCGTCTTGATCCCCAGCACGGCGATGCGCTTCGTCTCGCGCCAGAGCCGCGCGATGTCGGCGTCGGAGGTCACCAGGTTGTCGCGCCATTCTTCCATCGCATTCCTCCAGTCAGCAGGGATCGGGAGCCGCCGCCGCTCTTGCAGCACGACGCGCGCCGGGAAACATATCGCGCACTTCGCGCCAGGGCGAGAAAATTAGCATTGACTTGCCGACAGAAAGAAGTTTCCTTGGGCGCCAGTGGCATCTCTCCCTGGGGGTCTCCTCCAGACCAATCCCCGATCCAGCCCCGCCGGAGGACTCATGCAAAGGAGCTCGCTGTCCATGTTCCTGGGAGGAATCGCCGTCCTGGTCTCCGTCCCGGTGCTCACCGCCTCGCTGCGGGAGGGCCCCTACACAGAGGCCCCCGCGGAGGCGCCGCGGCAGGGGTGCACGGCGCCGGCCGCTTGGTTCCCCACCACGCCCCGGCCGGTGAACTTCCAGGTGGGGAGCGACAACTGCAAGTTCCACCAGTGGGCCTGGCAGGAGTTCCTGTGGGCCACCCAGCCCGCCTCCGGCACGTCCGCCCCCAATTTCATGGGGTTCGCCTATCCCGGCGACCTGTTCGTGGCCAATCCGCTCCCCTATCCGGGACGCGCCACCGCCGGCGCGCGCACGGCCCGCAACAGCCGCACCGCCCGGGCCGGGCGCGGCGAGCTGCTGGACCTGCGCCCCCGCGACCGCAAGGACGACGAGACGATCAACGTGGACGCCATCTCGCAGGCGGGCACCACCAACATCCTGATCGACGCGGCGGGGCACCCCGTCTACTACGTGATCCTCATCGACAGCACCTGGTACACCTTCGCGCGCGACAGCGGGTACAACCGGGCCGCCAAGCGGCAGGCCGCGCCCGCCTCGCTCAACTTCCCCACGGACGGGCCGGGGACGCTGGAGCTGAAGACGGCGTGGCGCGTGGCGCAGATGGGGGATTCGGTGCTGATCCCCAACGCGGCCACGCGCTTCATCACCACGCGCGCCAACATCGCCCCCGTGCGCGTGGCGGGGGGCAAGTTCGTGGTCGACACGGCCAACCCGGTCGCCGCCACGATGGCGCTGGTGGGGATGCACGTGGTGGGTACGGTTCCGGACCACCCGGAGTTCATCTGGGCCACCTTCGAGCACGTGGACAACGCGCCCGCCTGCGCCGCGACCCCGGCCAGCACCACCAACCCCGCCACCGGGCAGCGCTGGTCGTTCTACACGGACAGCGTCAAGTGCGCTTCCGTGTTCGGCCGCGCGTGCAACAAGGGGCAGGCCGGGGGCCCCGCTTCGTTCGCGCCGACGCCGGTGTGCCAGGTCAACCCGTGGGGCGACACCACCGCCACCCCCACCACCAACGCGCAGAACATCCAGAGCCTCAACGCCAGCGTGGCCGCCCAGCTCACGGGGCAGCGCGCGCTGCTCAAGAACTACTTCCTGCTGGGCGGGCAGTGGACCTTCCCCGGCGGGCTCCCGGCCCTGTTCGCCAGGGGGAGCGACACCACCAACATCCATGGCTCGGCCATGCTGTCCAACACCACCATGGAGTCGTTCACGCAGAGCATGACCTGCTTCAGCTGCCACAATCCCACCTCCGGCTCGGGCTTCAACGCCAAGAACATCGCCGTGAGCCACGTGTGGCCGCTGCCCTCCACCATGCGGCCCAACCGCGTGGCCCCGCGGCCGGCGCGCCCGGCCGAGCTCGTCCGCCCGCGGCGCCCGTAGGCGCCCCCTCACCTCCACCCAAAAGGAAACGACCATGGCGAACGGCCCGACCTGGAACGACCCCATCAAGACTTACTTCACGCCCGTGGACGTGGCGCACATGAAGCAGGTGGCGAACCTGGACCTGAGCTCGTACGCGGACGTGTCCGCCAACGGGCAGGAGATCTACGAGCAGGTGAGCAACGGCAACATGCCTCCCAACGCCCCGTGGCCGGCGGATTGGGTGAACAACTTCGCCACCTGGGCGCAGGCCGGTTACCCCGAGGGCTGAGCGTGGAGCGGGTGTTCCGGTGGGCCGCGGCGGGGGAGTGGGTGCGGGAGGCGGGGAGGGTGCTGGAGGCGGAGGAGGCGCCCTTCCCCGCGCTGCCCCTGGACCCGCCCCCCGCCCCGCCGCACGCGGGGGAATGGGTGGGCCGCCTGCTGGGCGCGGCCGGGGAGCGCGCCCTGGGCGAGCTGGCCGCCCGCTTCGCCGCGCGCTTCCACGCGGTGGAGGCGTTCCACGCCGGGCGGCCGGACGACCCCGGCTCGTACACGCGCGCCGGGGTGCGCCCGCCCGGC
>CADCTW010000121.1 GCA_902805735.1 uncultured Gemmatimonadota bacterium
CCACGCGCGGCGCGCGGGGAGCGGAGTCCACCACCTCGGCCGCGGGGGTCGCCGGGGCGGCGGGGCCGGCGCCGGTGTGCTCGGCGGGGGCGTTGGGGGCGGCCACCGTGAGGCTGGCGGGGCCGCCGCGCGGCACCAGGCGGAAGTCCACGCGGGGCGTCGTCCACCCTTCCATGCGCACCCGCGCGATGGCGTCCGACGCGCGGGCGAAGGCCAGGCCGGTGGGGAGCCCCACCGTGTCCACGCGCAGGGCGTGCGTGCCCACGCGCACGTCGCGGAAGGAGTAGCGCCCCTGGCGATCGGTGGTCACCACCTCGCCGTCGGCGCTCCACACGTCCACGCCCGGCACGCCGCGCTCGCCGCTCTCCTGGCGACCGTTTCCATTCGTATCCACCCACACCTTGCCCACCAGGGTGCGCACCTGCACGGCGAAGCCGCCGCGCATCCGCACCCAGGCGGAGGCCGTGTCGGAGCGCAGCGTGCCGCCCTCGGCGGTCGCCATGGCCCGGTTCTGCAGGGCGCGGGCGGCGCCCGGCGAGACCACGGTGACCACGTATCCCACCGTGCGCGTGGAGAGGGGAGCCACGTCGCCCAGGAAGATGCGCAGCGTGCGCCCTTCCACCCGCGCGCTGTCCGCGCCCGTGAGGCGGCCTTCCACGAAGCGCATCCCGGCCGGGAGGAAATCCACCACCTGCACGCCGCGCAGGGCGACCGAGGCGCGGTTCTCCACGGCCACCGTGAAGGGGATCGCCTCGCCCATGGCCGCTTCCAGCACCCCGGCCGTCTTGGTGACGCCCAGCTCGTCGCCCGTGAAGCCGAGCGCGCTCAGCGCTCCCGCCTCGGCCGACACCGGGTCCGCGTTGGTGCTGCGCAGCGTGGCGGCGTTCACGATCGGCCCGTCTTCGGGACGGCCGAGCACGCGCGTGGCGAGGACGAGGGTGCCCGATTCCCCGGGCCGCAGCGTTCCGAGCGACCAGCGGATCTCCTGGCGGCCGGCGGAGCGGCTCCCCGCCAGGTCGCCCGCCAGGGAGGCGGCGCTCCCCGGCGCGTCCGGGGCGCGATCGGCGCGCACGAACTCCAGCCCCGCGGGAAGCGTGTCGGACAGTACGACGCCGCGCGCCGTGACGGCGTCGGACGCGTTCGTCCAGGTAAGGCGGAACTGCACCTCGTGCCCCACGCGGACGGTGTCTGCGCCCAGCCGCTCCATCACGAGCGTCAGGCGCGGGCGGACGAGCTGCGTCTCCACGACGGGCGAGACGGCGACCAGCGGCGGGGTGTGGGCGAGGGGCTCCGTGGTCATGGCGGCGCCGTTGGCGATGGACGTCGCCCCCGCGCCTACCACCGCGCGGAAGAAGATGGTGCCGGATGCGCCCGCGTCGATGACGCCCGCGCGAACGCGGATGACCTGGCGGCCGGTCTCGGTGAGCTCCACCGTTCCCGCATCGCCGTCGGCCTCGTCCGTGAGGGACTGGCCGTTGATTGTAACGCTGCCGGGAACCACGCGCAGCGCGGAAGAAAGGGTGTCGGTCACCTCCGCCGCGCCGGATGCCGCGTCGCCGCGGTTGGCGTAGGCGAGGGTGTAGAGGAGGGTGTCGCCCTGCGTCGCGTCGGTGCGGTCCACCGACTTGCCCAGCGAGAGCGCCGCGACGGGGCGGCGCACGGACACCAGGTCGCGCACGGCATCGGAAAGCGCGGGATCGACCGAGCTGGTCGCCCGCACGTCGAGCGCCACCGACGCCACGTCGGGCGCATCGGCGGGTACGTCTACTACCAGGAGGAGCGCCGCCGATCCGCGGGAGTCCAGCGGCAGGGGCCCGGCGACGGGGAGATCCCCCTCGCCGAGCATCCCGTCTCCGTTGGCATCCACGAACAGGCGAAGGGCCCACCCCTGCGGCCCGCTGGCCGCAAGGGTGAACCGGTCCGCCCCATTCCCCGTGTTTTCCAGCCGGTGGGCAAAGACCCGGCGCGCGCCCGGGACGAGCGCCGCGGTCTGCGGTGCGGTGATCCGCACCCCGGCCGTGTACTTCACCACCACCGTCACCGCCGCCTCCGCCTGGCCCACGAACCCGTCATCGGTCCGGAAGGTGGCGGAAGCGCGGTTCACCACCCGCACCGTGTCCCCGGTCTGGGCCGCCGCCGCGCCAGGCGCGGCGGCGAACACCAGACCGGCCACCCATGCGGCGGCCAGCGCCCGGCGGACCTTGCGGGTCCGGCTCGGGTCGCTTGCGACCATGCGGGTGAGAGTGCCCGTGAACGGCATTCGGATCGGTGTAGGTAAGGGAGAGTCTGGTTACTTGATCTGGACGCGGATCCAGAAGAACCGGCTCGCCGCCGGGGCCAGCGTGCCCGTGAGGGCCGCGCTGACCGTCCCGCTGCTCTCGCTGATGGTCCAGCCCGCCGCGTCGCCCGACGCGGAGACGTAGGTCACCTGCGACGGAAGCGGGTCGCTGATGCCGTAGCCGGTGCCCGTGAGGGTGGCCGCGGCGCCGCCGGTGTTGGTGACGGTGATCTTGTACTGGATGTACTGGCCCGGGAGCACCCGGTCAGCCGCCACCAGCTCCGTCGTCTGGTTGTCCAGGTACGCCTGCTTGTTCATGCTGATGGCTGCGCGGATCACCGTGACCACGCGGCTGCCGGAGTCGCTCTTGGTGCCGTCGTTGGCCGAGGTGGCGCTCAGCCCGATGGTGGACGTGGCCCCCGCCGCCGCGGTGTTGGAGACGGTGTACGTCACGGTCACCGTGCCGCTCGCGCCGGGCGCGAGGGTGATGGACCCGCCGGTGCCCGCCGTGCCGTCCACCGACACGATGCTCACCGCCGTGCCGCTGGCGCCCGCCGACAGGGAGAAGGTGTCGCCGCGGTTACCCGTGTTCTGCACGGTGAACGTCTCCGTGTACTCGGTGGGGCCGGTGCCGCTGGGAAGCCGGTTCACCGCCGCCGCGTCCGGCGTCACCACCACGCTGGCGGAGACCGACGGGATCACGTCGGTGCTCGAGCTGTCGCTGGCGCCCGTTGCGGACGGCGTGCGGCGCGAAGTGGCCGTCAGCGAGACCGGGATGGTCTGGCCGCCCTGGCCCGGCGCCACCGTGTAGACCACCGTCACCGTCACGGTGCCGGTGGCGGCGATCGAGGTCCCGGCGAGCGCCTCGTTGAGCGCGGCCAGGTTGGCGTACGTGGTGGAGCCGATCTTGTACCCCGTGATCGTTACGCCCGACGCCGCCGTCGTGGACACGGTCACGCTGTCCACGCCGTTGCCGCTGTTGGTGATGGTGAAGGGGATCTCGTTGCTCGTGCTCGGCGACGACGGCGTCACCGACGGGGCCGACGTCACGTCCGGCGCGGCCTTGTAGCCCACGGTCACGCTCACGCTGGCGGTGGCCGGCGTGTACGTGTTCCCGTTCGCGTCCGTCCACGTGGCCGTGGCGGTGTTGGTGATGGTGGTGCCTTCGGGCGTCGGCGACGTCTGCGCATGCGCAGGGGCCGCGGCCGCGAAGGGGACGAGCAGCAGCGCGGTCAGCGCGGCTCGCCTGAGGATGGTGGTCATCTCCTGGTACCTTGGACTGGGGTGGGGAATGGGGGGATGTGTGGATTACCGCCCGCTGGGTCCGGCCGCGGGCGAGGCCGTGTTGTCCGTCGCGGCCGAAGCCCCGAAGCGGACGTCGAACTCCGCGACGACCGTGGCCCCGGGAGCCACGAAACCGCCGACGGTCCATCGCACGTGCGTGTACTTCTCCGGCGCGGCCGCGCGCGTCACGCTGCGGCCGTTCACTACCACGGTTTCCATCGGCTGCGCGGAGAAGGTCCTGCCGCCGTCGATGGAGTACTCGGCCCGCGCATCCGTGCGGGCGGTGCGCGCCGAACCGGGCACGAAGGCCATCCCGGGCGCGATCGGGTTCGAGAGCACCGGACGCACCGGCGTCCGCTGCGGGTTGGTGAAGGCGAGGCGGTACCTCACCACGTCGCCCTGGCGGACCTGCTGGTCGCCGCGGGGCGTGCCGCGCGCGGCGAGCTGCGCCGCGGTGCGGTTCACCGCCGTCACCTGCAGCGGCGACTGCTGCTGGGTGCCCTGCTGCGCCACGGCGGGCGCGGCTGCGAGGGCGACGAGCACCAAGAGGCGTACGATGGACTTCATGGGAACCTTTGCATCGTGGGAAAGAATCGGCCCGGAGCGGACCGGAGGGTGAGCGGGTCGGGACTTCGAGAAAAACGCTGGCGGGGGAAGGATGAATCCGTCTTCAGGGCCTGGTTCCAGTCCGTTCCTGGCCGTCATCCGCGCCGTGTGGATGCTCCCCGCGCGCGCTTTTCTAATGTCAAAGGGTGGACCGCGGGGCGTTGCCTGCCTAAAGGATTGCCGTTATGCCACTTACGCCGCGGGGAGCGGTGTTCCGGCACGGAACGCGTGCCCAAACGGGAACCGGGGCTGTTCCCATACGGGCACACGGCGCTTCTGTGTTCCGGTCGCGCGGGCGACTGAAGTCGCGGCTACGACAGCACGAAGTCCCCCTGCGGGGACTGGTCCTTCAGGGCGGGCGGGAGGTCCATGGGTCCGGTACGAGCCGTCTTTCCATCCCAGGGAGTCGGTCGCCCCGGTCCTATTCACGACGAGCGACGCTGGAACGAGCCGAGAGTTCGATCCTTCCCTCCGCGCCACCGTGGCGCTGCAGGGTGGGTCCGGCGCGGCGCTCATGACGACAGAAGACGTGGGCGATCCGCGCAGATCCAGTCCCCGCAGGGGGACTTCGTGCCGTCGTAGCCGCGACTTCAGTCGCCGGCACGCCGGCGCAGCCGGACGGATCTCCAGGTGCGCTGTCCTAGCGGATCCGGCCGGTCTTGAGCTCGACCGCGTACGGCTGGAACTCGCAGCCCTGCCGGACGGGGACGTACACGACGTCGGTCCGGACTCCCGGAGGGGCGAAGAGCGGCACGCCCCGGAACTCGCCCGCGCGCTCCACCTGCCCCACGTCCAGCACCCGCTCGCCGCCGAACTTCACGAAGCGCCGCCCCTGGAAGGTGATGGGCTCGTCCGCGGTGTACCAGGCGGCATTCCCCGCCAGCCCCGTGTCCGGGAACGCCTGGCCGAACGGCACCCCGCGGACGGTCGTGTCGCCCGAAACCGGGTCGCGCGTGACAGTCACGCGGGCGAGGGCGCCGTCCTGGATCACGCACACCTGGATCTCCTCGGCGGCGGGGGCGGGCGGCGCCGGTTGCGGCTGCACCACCGCGGCCGGCGGCGGGGGCGGCGGCACGGGGGCGGGCACAGGCTCCGCCGCCGAGGAGATCCAGGTGTGCGTGATCCAGGACGGCGCCCTCGCCCGCGTGACTGTCAC
>CADCTW010000122.1 GCA_902805735.1 uncultured Gemmatimonadota bacterium
CGGCGCTGCGGTGCGGGGGGCATCGGCGGAGGGGCGGGCGGCGGGCTCAGGGGCCGGCCGCCCGCCCGGTGCGTTTCCCCGGGACGTGCCTCCCGCCGGGGCGCCGCCCAGCGCCGCCAGCACGTCGTCCAGCACCACCGTGCTCTCCAGGTACGAGAAGCGCAGGAGGAGGAGCTCGATGAGGATGCGCTGCTCCCCGCTCTTCCGGAAGCGCCCGTCCGCGTCCAGCTCCGCCACCTGCGAGAGCATGCGCAGCAGGTCGCCGGGGGAGAAGCGCGACGCCATCTCCGCCACGGCCTCGCGCTGGTACTGCGGCACCGACTCCGGCTCGCCGCCGCCCAGCCGCACGATCAACAGGGCGCGGAGGAAGTCCGCCAGGCCGCGGTAGAACTCGGCCAGGTCGTACCCTTCGTCCATCATCCGCCCCACGAACCGGAACACGTCCGCCGAGCGGCGCTCCGCCACGATCCCGAACAGCTCCAGGTACACCTCCGTCCCCACCAGCCCCAGCACGCGCCGCACGTCCTCGGCGGTCGGCGTCCCCTCGGTGAACGACAGCACCTGGTCCAGCAGCGACAGCCCGTCGCGCATCCCGCCGTCGGCCTTCTGGGCGATGGGAAGGAGCACGTCGTCGCCGGCGGCGATCCCCTCCGCCGTCAGCACCTCGCGCAGCCGCCCCACCAGGTCCGCCGTGGCGATGCGGTGGAAGTCGAAGCGCTGGCAGCGCGACAGGATGGGCGGCGCGGCCTGCTGGATCTTCTGCGGCTCGGTGGTGGCGAAGACGAAGATGACGCGCGGGGGCGGCTCCTCCAGGATCTTGAGGAGCGCGTTCCAAGCCTCGCGCGTCAGCATGTGCGCTTCGTCGATGATGTAGATCTTGAAGCGGTCCTCGGCGGGCGCGTACATGGCCCGGTCGCGCAGGTCGCGCGCGTCGTCCACGCCGCGGTTTGAGGCGGCGTCGATCTCCACCACGTCCAGCGAGGTGCGCCCGGCCCAGATGCGACCGCACGAGTCGCACACTCCGCACGGCTCGCCGTCGTCGCCGCGGTTGGGGCAGTTGAGCGCCATCGCCAGCACGCGCGCCAGCGTGGTCTTCCCCACCCCGCGCGGCCCGCAGAACAGGTAGGCGTGGGCCACCCTGTCTTTTTGCACGGCTGCGCGCAGCGTCTGCGAAACGTGCTCCTGCGTCGCCACTTCGGCGAAGTGGCGAGGGCGATACGTACGGGCGAGTGCGGTGCGAGACACGGCGGCCTGGACTGCGGGTGCGGGGGGGCGGCGGGGCGCGGCCCGGGGGAATATACCGCGACGGGGGCCGCAGGTTCAACGGATGCCTCTCCGTGCCTCTGTGTCTCCGTGTGAGATCGCCGTTTCTTCTCCGCTCCCGGACCCGGAACGGCTCTTGCGCGCCACCCCGGCGGTCCGAGACCGGGGCGCGGGAGGACCGGCCCCTACCTGCACCGCGAACGGAGGTGGACGGATGGATGGGTACGATCGGGGATACCGTTCGGCGGGCGGCGCCGGCGGACGCGGAGGGTACGGCCGCGGCATCGACCGCAACAGCTACGACTACCAGTTCGGCGCCAATCCTGAAGCCTACCGCCCCACCGGCGGCCAGGGACAGGGCGGCGGGTACGGGTACGGCGGCGGCTACGGGTACGGCGGCGGCTACGGCTATGGCGGCGGGTTCGGCGGGCGGAGCTTCGCGGGGGACGAGGTAGGGAGCTACGGCGGCGACACGGGCCCGTACGGGGCGCGCGGCTACGACCGCTCCGGCGGATACGGCCGCGGCTTCGGCGGCGGCACCTTTATCGGCGCGGAGGGCGGGGCGAGCGCCGGGTACGGGCGCAACCCGGACGACTTCGCCGGCCAGGACGAGCGCTTCACCGGCGGCTTCGGCTCGGAGTTCACGCGCCAGGGGTTCGGGCGCCAGTACACCCCGGGTGGCTTCGGCGAGGAGTTCACCCGCGAAGGCTTCGGGCGGGAGTTCGGCGGCCAGGGCGGGTACGGCGGATACGGCGGATACGGCGGGTACGGTGGGCAGGGCGGATACGGCGGCTATGGCGGGTACGGCGCCCAGGGTGGCTATGGCGGCGGATACGGCTACGGCAGCCAGGGCGGCTACGGCGGCGGTTACGGCGGACAGGGCGGCTACGGCCAGGGCGGCCCCGGCGACTTCCAGCGCGGCGCCTTCGGCGGCGACTACGAGGCCGGCAGCTACGGCGGGTACGGCGGCGGCCCGGGCGCGGGGCGCGGGTTCGGCGGGTACGGCGCGGACTACGGGGCCGACGTGGGGCGCTACGACGCGGATTACGGCGGCGCCTTCATGGGCGGCATCGAGCCCGCGGGGTACGGGGGGAGCTTCGGCGCGTACGACGGCGGCTACGGCGACTTCGGCGCCCGCAGCGGCGGGTCGGGGATGCTGGGCGGGTTCGGCGGCGGCATGGCGCGCGGCTACGACCGCGGGTACACCGGCAACACGGGCGGGTACGCGCAGGGGCCCTTCATGCCCGAGGAAGCCTATCAGCGCCACCCCGAGTACAACCAGCCCACCCAGCGCCGCGGGATGGACACCGTGGGCTACGGCTACTCCGAAGCGGTAGACGAGGACCTCTCGGACGACGAGATCCTCCAGGGCGTGCGCACCCGCCTGCAGCAGGACCGCTGGCTGGACGCGGACGCCATCAACGTGGAGGTGGAGGACGGCGTGGTGACCCTCACCGGCGAGGTGGGCGACTTCATGGAAGCCCGCTACGCCTGGGACGACGCCTGGGAAACCCCCGGCGTGCACGGCGTGCTGAACTCCCTCACCGTGCGCACCGACCTCCCGCACGAGCCGCACGGCGACGTGGTCCCCCAGTCCGCCGCCCGCGAAGGCGACGAATAAAAGAATCTCACACGGAGACACGGAGGCACAGAGAAATTCATCTCTGTGCCTCCGTGTCTCTGTGTGAGATTCTTTTCAGTGGTTTTCGCGGCTGCCGTACCCGTCCGCCACCGGCCGGTAGGGAGGCTCGTAGGGAGTCCCCTCTTCCACCGAGCGCCCCACGTCGTGCGTGCCGTAGGTCTGCTCTTCCAGGTCCTCCATCAGGTGCCCGGCCGTGTCCGACTGGTACTGGAGGTTGGGATCGCCCATCTGGTCCGCCACCTCAAGGTCGTGGACGAAGGCGTCGTCCGCCGCCTCGGGGGCCTCGCCGCGATGGAGCTCGTCCACGATCAGCTCGTTGTTGAGCTCGGCCACGCCCACCACGTCCAGCAGCGCCTGCGAGGCGATGGAGACCTCGCCGTCGCTGGAGACGCGGCCGGAGAGCGTGACGCGCCCGTCGCGCACGGTGACGGTGATCCACCCCATGTCCAGCTCGGGGTACTCGCTGAGGTGCTGAACGACCACGTCGTAGATCTCGTCGTCGGTCATCCCCGTCAGGTCGAACGGGTTGAAGTCGGCCAATGCGCCCTCCGTGCGGTTCAGAAGTGGAAGGCCGCGCCCACGCTCACCCCGGCGTTGCCCTTCCACACGTCGATGTCGGCGTTGCGGGCGGTCGCGAACCCCTCCGGCACACCCAGCCGCCAGATCCGGTAGCTGAGCTCCGTGCGCAGCGACATGCGCTGCGAGAGAAACACGTCCAACCCCGCCGCACCGCCTACCGCAAACGCGGGGCCGAAGTCGAACCGCTCGTCCTTGGGCAGCTCCCTCTCGGCGCCCGCCCTTCCACCCACCTCGGTGGCGATGCCGCCGGTGGCCGCCACGAAGGGCGCGAAGCCGCGGAAGGTGCGGTCGCCCGTGATGTGGAAGCGCAGCCCGCCCTCCAGCATCAGGATGGGCGCGCTCACCGTCTCCCCCGTCTCCAGCGGCCCCACGAACACCGAGTCCTGCCCCTCGGCCGCCGAGATCACTTTGCGGTCGCTGGCGACGAAGGTGAGCCCCAGGTTGCCCGAGAGCGGCCCGCCGAAGCGGCGGTTGAAGCGCGCCGTCACCATCGGCGCCGAGCGCGCCCCGAACTCCGCGGAGCGCAGCGAGTCGATCTCGATGGTGGCGTCGGTGAACAGGTAGCCGCCCAGGATCTCCACCGACGACTGGCGCTCGATGTATCGGAAGGGCGAAGGAACGCTCTGCGCCGACGCGGCGCCGGCGGCGAGGACGAGGATCGCGAGTACGATCCGCGAGAATCGGTTCATCTGGATGGCTGCGAGAGTGGGTCTGATGCGAGGCCCCTTATAGGCGGGGGAAGGTACGGTTTGTTCCGTACGGCGGCAACGTGGGCCTCACACAGAGACACAGAGACACGGAGGTGGACTAATCCCGCAGGTCCCGGCCCGTCATGGCGGCGGGCTGCGGCACGCCGATGATGCCCAGGATGGTGGGGGCCACGTCGCAGAGGGCGCCGTCGCGCAGCGCCGCGGTGGTGCGGCGGCCCTCGGGCTCCACCAGGACGATGCCCACGGGGTTGGTGGTGTGGGCGGTGTGCGGGCCGTTGGTGGTGGGGTCCCACATCTGCTCGCAGTTGCCGTGGTCGGCGGTCACCAGCAGGGTGGTGCCCGTCTCGCGGCAGGCGGCCAGCACCTGCCCCAGCCCCTCGTCCACCGCCTCCACCGCCCTCACCGCCGCCTCCATCACCCCCGTGTGCCCCACCATGTCCGGGTTGGCGAAGTTGCAGACGAGCACGTCGTACTGCTTCGACCGGATGGCCTCCACCAGCCCCCGCGCCACGTCCGGCTCGCTCATCTCCGGCTGCAGGTCGTAGGTGGCCACCTTGGGCGACTGCACCAGGCGCCGCTGCTCGCCCGCGGGCGGGTCTTCCACGCCCCCGTTGAAGAAGTAGGTGACGTGCGGGTACTTCTCCGTTTCCGCCGTGCGGAACGAGGCCAGGCCGTGCGCCGCCAGCACGTCGCTCAGCTTGTCGTCCAGCGGCTGCGGCGGAAAGGCGGTGGCGAGCGGGAACTCCTCGTCGTACTGGGTCATGGTGACCAGCTCCACCCGGGGCGCCGCGGGGCCGCGGTCGAACTCCGCGAAGTGGGGGTCGGCCAGGGCGCGGGAGAGCTGGCGCGCGCGGTCCGCGCGGAAGTTGAAGAAGATGGCCCCGTCGCCGTCGCGGATCAGGCCCACGGGCGCGCCCGACGCGTCGGCCAGGACGCGCGGGTTGAGGAACTCGTCCGTCTCCCCCGTCTCGTACGCCTGCCCCACCGCCTCGACGGGGTCGTCGATGAGGAGCCCCTCGCCGTACACCATGGCGCGGTACGCCCGCTCCACCCGGTCCCAGCGGCGGTCGCGGTCCATGGCCCAGTAGCGCCCGCACAGGGTGGCCACGCGGCACG
>CADCTW010000123.1 GCA_902805735.1 uncultured Gemmatimonadota bacterium
AGTCCGAGCCCCACCGTCCCCGCCGCTGCCGTCTTGCTCGCCAGGAAGAGCCACCCGGCCGCGAACCCGGCCCACGGGTGCAGCACGCGGTAGCCGTACTCGTACGTGCCGCCGGCCTGCGGATACTCGGCCGCGAGCTGCGCGGAGCTGAGCGCGTTGCACGCCGCCGCCACCCCGGCGATGGCCAGCGCCAGCAGGAACGCCGGCCCCGACGCCCCCGCCGCGACGCCGGTCACCACGAAAATCCCCGCGCCCACCACCGCGCCGACGCCGATTGCGACGGCGTCGGCCAGCCCCAGCGTGCGCTGCAGGGTGGCGGATTGGGCTGCGGAGGGCGCGGGCATAGATTCAGGGTGCGAGGGCCGCGGCAATCTGCGCGCGGAGCCACCGGCACGGCAACGGGAGGGGGGATGGACGACGGAGTGCTGCACACGGAAGCGCCGGGCGTGGTGCGCATCGATCTGCGCTGGCGCGGGCTGGAGAAGCAGGTCGCCTCGTACCTCGTTGCCGACGGCGGCGACCTCGCCGTGGTGGACTGCGGCCCCGGGAGCACCCTGGGCAACCTGCTCGGCGCCATCCGCGCCGCCGGCCACGATCCGGCCGCGCTCACGCACGTCATCGTCACGCACGTGCACCTGGACCACGCGGGCGCGGCGGGCGCGCTCCTCCAGGCCGCCCCGAGCGCCCGCCTCTACGTGCACCCGCGCGGCGTGAAGCACCTGGCCGATCCCGGGCGCCTCCTCACCAGCGCCGCCCGCATCTACGGCGACCGCATGGAGGATCTCTGGGGGACGATGATCCCGGTGCCCGAAGACCGCATGGAAGTGCTCCACGACGGCGCGGAGCTCCGCATCGGCGGGCGGACGCTGCGCGCGCTGGACACGCCGGGCCACGCCGTCCACCACCACGCCTACCACGACCCCGAAGCCGGTCTCCTCTTCAGCGGCGACGTGGGCGGCATCCGGCTGGACGGCGCCCCCTACGTCCGCCCGCCCACGCCGCCGCCGGACATCGACGTCGCCGGCTGGCGCCGCAGCATCGCCCGGCTGCGCGCGCTCGGGGCGCGGCTCATCCTCCCCACCCACTTCGGCGGCGCGGCGGACGTGGCCTGGCACCTGGACGACCTGGAAGCACGCCTGGTGGACTGGGCCGGCTGGTCCTCCCGCCAGCTGGCCGCGGGCGCGGAACTCGCGGAGCTCAGCGACTCGCTCCGAACCAAAGCGCACGCCGAAGTCCTCGCCGCTTCGGGCACCGCGGCGATGGCACAGGGCTACGAAGCCGCCGTCCCGTCGGACATGATGGCCGCGGGGCTGTACCGCTTTCACAACAGAAGTGCGTGAGTGCGGAAGTGCGGAAGTGCGTTAGTGTGCCCGTTCGGCCGCTGGTGCGTGACCTCGCCCCCAATCATTCACGCACTAACGCACTAACGCACCTCCTCGATGCCACAAGACATCCCGCTCTCCGAAGTCATCTCCGCCCTCTCCTCCGCGCTGGACATCACGGAAGGCCAGCCCGAGGGCCACGCGGTGCGGAGCTGCCTCATCGGGATGCGCGTGGCGCGCGAGATCGGGCTGGGCGCGGAGGACCGGTCGCACCTCTTCTACGCGCTCCTCCTCAAGGACCTGGGGTGCTCCAGCAACGCCGCGCGCACCTGCGCCCTCTTCGGCGCGGACGACCTGGAGGTGAAGCGGAGCTGGAAGACGACGGACTGGTCCAGCTCGTGGGAGTCGTTCCTCCACGTCGCGCGCAACGTGGAGCCGGATGCTTCGCCGCTGGCCCGCGCCCGGCGCGTCCTGTCGTTCGCCGTGGCGGGGCCGGTGGGGGACGAGCTGGTGCACACCCGCTGCGAGCGCGGCGCCGACATCGCGCGCATGCTGGAGCTGGCCGAGCCCACCGCCGCCGCCGCCCGCGCCCTGGACGAGCACTGGGACGGGCGCGGAAAGCCGGACGGGCTGCGCGGCGACGCCATCCCGCTCCTGGCCCGCATCGCGTCGCTGGCGCAGACCACGGACGTCTTCCACACCGCGTACGGGCGCGACGCGGCGCTCGCCATGGCCCGCGAGCGCGCCGGGCGCTGGTTCGATCCCGACCTGGTGGCCGCCCTGGAATCCACCCGCGCCGACGCCGCCTTCTGGGAGCGCCTCCACGCCCCCGACCTGCGCGCCGACGTGGCCGCGCTGGAGCCGGCGGACCGGGTGCTGGTGGCCGACGACGCGCGGCTGGACCGGATCGCGGAAGGCTTCGCCCGCGTCATCGACGCCAAGAGCCCCTACACCTTCCACCACTCCGAGGGCGTCGCGGAGTACGCGGACGGGATGGCGGCGGTGCTCGGCTTCGGCGCGGCGGAGAGAAGGGAGCTGCGGCGCGCGGCGCTCCTGCACGACATCGGCAAGCTGGGCGTCTCCAACCGCATCCTGGACAAGCCGGCGCGCCTCACCGAGGACGAAATGGCGGTCGTGCGCCGCCATCCCGAATACACGGAGCGGATTTTGGGCCGCGTGACACGCTTTCACGAGCTCGCCAGGGTGGCCGGGGCACACCACGAGCGGATGGACGGGCGCGGCTACCACCGGGGAGTGCCCGCCGGCACCCTTCCCGTGGCCGCGCGGGTTCTGGCGGTTGCTGACGTATGCGAGGCCCTCTCCGCATCCCGCCCCTACCGCCCCGCGCTCCCCAGGGAAGAGGTGCTCCGCATCATGAGAAACGAGGTGGGACCGGGGCTCTGCCCCGACAGCTTCGCCGCCCTGGAGAGCTCCCTCGGCACAACCTGATGCATACCCGTTGCGGCCCATTCGGGGCGGGAGGGCGGATGGCGTGTTCTGGATGGTTGTCAAACGGGACCGAGCGTGTATTTTGCCGCTTGCAGCAGAGAAGCGCGCACGCCAGATTCCGGAGCACCCCGGCGGGTCCTAACCCGTTCCGCCGCAGGGCGATCCACGGAACACGGCTTGCGGAGCCGGGTAGACACCTGCGGCGGGTGGATGTATTTTTATGCATTCACTAGATTGAAGATGCGGAGTGCGGGGGGAGCGGGCGGAAGCGGGGGCAAACCAGGGGGCGGCGCTTGACAGCGGTGGAGCCGCCGTGCACCTTTGGGGACCCTGAAAGACAGCCCGCGACTAGCGTTTGCACCTCCTGCACGCCAGCAATCTCCGCCAAGTGCCCCACGGTTCGGCACGAGGCGGAGTTTCGATCTAACGTTCGCTACGGAGATCGGTCAGAAATCCGGGCGACCGTTCGTTCAGGGATGACAACGGGGCCGCAAGCGGTCTTCCGGGCGCCGGCGGGCGGCGCCACAGCGATCCACACGGAGGGGACGGAATGTTCAACAAGCTGGTCGCATCCGGCGGCGCGAAGAAAAGCTTCTGGACCGCCAAGACCATCGCCACCTCGGTAGTCCTCCACGGGTTGCTGGTGGCGGGTGCGGTCGCCGCGAGCACGGGCTACGACCCCACGGCGAAGAAGGACGAGGAGCTCGTCGACTTCATGGAGATGAAGGAAGACGAGCCCAAGCCGGAAGAGCCGAAGCCCGAGGAGCCGAAGCCGGAGGAGCCCGAGCCGCCCAAGCCGGAGCCGCAGCAGGCGGCGCCGCCGGTGGTGAAGGGGTTCCAGGAGATCCAGCCTCCGGCCGAGCCTCCCAAGGACATCCCGGCCGTGGACCCGAACCAGCAGGCGGTCAAGGCCGAGGACTTCAGCGGGCAGGGCAAGGCCGGCGGCGCGGCGGAGGGGATCGAGAAGGGCGTGGCCCAGAACATCGAGACCCGCGAGACCCCGGCCGACGAGGGCGTCTACGACATCTCGTCGGTGGAGGAGAAGCCCTCGCCGCGCAACCCGGCCGACGTGATGCGGTACGTGGAGCGGAACTACCCGCCCCTCCTGCGCGACGCCGGCGTCGGCGGAACGGTCGTGCTCAAGTTCCAGGTGAACGAGGACGGCACGGTGGCCGCCTCGACCATCGAGGTCGTGTCCAGCGAGAACGAGCAGTTCTCCGACGTGGCCAAGAAGGCGGTGGAGCGCATGCGCTTCCGCCCGGCCAAGGTGAACGACCGCGCCGTGAAGGTGCTGGTGACGCTGCCCATCACCTTCCAGGCGCCGGGCTGAGCCGCGCGGGAAGCAGCGACGGGGGGAAGGTGAAGTGAACGCGGCCGCCCGCCGGGCGGCCGCGGCAGGACCCGGAGGGGGCGGCGCGCCGCGGGCGGCGCCGCAGTCGAAGTCAACCTGAAACACTCTTTGTGAAGCGCGACCCGCGCGGAGGAGAAGCCAAGCCAATGTCATTCTCGATTGCTGAGATCTGGGCCGATACCGGCTGGTTGAACCGGGGCATCGTCATCCTGCTCATCCTCATGAGCGTGCTGTCGCTCTCGGTGGCCGTGGCCAAGTGGCTCCGCTTCCGGAAGATGTCCGCGGCCACCCGCGCCTTCGCCCCCGCGTTCTCGCAGGCGCTGGAAAACGACAACATCCCGGAAGCGCTCGCCGCGGCGGACCAGTACCCCAACTCGCACGTGGCCCGCGTGCTCGGCGAGTCGCTGCGCGAAGTTGCCCCGCTGCTGGACGACCCGCGCGCCGCAGGCGCCGCCATCAACTCCGCCGAGCGCTCGGTGGAGCGCGAGCAGATCCTGCTCGCCAACGACCTGAAGAGCGGGCTGGGCCTGCTGGCCACCATCGGCGCCACCGCGCCGTTCGTGGGGCTGCTGGGCACCACGCTGGGCATCGTGAACGCCTTCATGGGCATGGCGTCGCAGGGCGGCGGCCTCGAGGCCGTGTCGTCCGGTATCGCCGAGGCGCTCATCGCCACGGCCATCGGCCTGATCGCCGCCATCCCGGCGGTGTGGCTGTACAACTACTTCACCGCCAAGCTGGACACGCTCTTCTCGGAGCTTGCCTACGCCGGCCGTGAGATGATCGACTGGATGATGACCCGCCAGGCCAAGCGCGATCTGGGCATCGCCACGCGCAACGCGAACGCTCCCGCATACGGAGACTGAGCATGGCAGGAACCAAGCTGGGCGGGGGGGCCGCGTACGGCGGCTCCGCCGTCCCCACCGTGGCCGGCGCAGGCGCGGACGTGACGGCCGACATCAACGTCACGCCCATGATCGACGTGATGCTGGTGCTCCTGATCATCTTCATGGTGGTCACCCCGGCGCTGGCCTTCGAGGCCAAGCTTCCCAAGGCCAGGACGGCGGCGCCGGAGAAGGAAGAGCGGGTCACGCTGGGGATCGACAAGGCCGGCAAGTTCTTCGTGGACGACAAGCCCGTGGCGGACGCCCAGCTGGAGACCACCCTCCGCGAGGCGTACGCCAAGCGCCCGGACGACCACGTGCTGTACCTGAAGGCGCACGACGAGTCGCAGTACTCGCGGACGCTCACGGCGATCGACGCGGCGCGCAACGCCGGCGTGCGGCGCATCGGCGCCATCACGGAGATGCCCCAGGGCGCTCCCCGTCCCCATTAAGGAGGGCGTACCATGGGAATGGGAGTCGGAGGTGCCAAGGGCGGGCCGCAGTCGGACATCAACATGACGCCGATGATCGACGTGCTGCTGGTGCTGCTGATCATCTTCATGGTGGTGCAGCAGGGCCTCCAGCGCGGCGTGTCGGTGCAGATCCCGCCGCCGCCCGAGGAGAACCAGGTGGCGCAGCAGCCGCCAGACGAGCAGCAGATCGTGCTGGAGGTGAAGCCGGGCCCGGTCTTCGCCATCAACCAGCAGCCGGTGGAAGGCGCGAACCTGGAGAACCGCCTCCGCGAGGTCTTCGCGGGGCGCCCCCGGAAGGTGATCTTCGTGAAGGGTGAGGAGAACCTCACCTACAAGGAAGTGATCCGCGCGGTCGACGCATCGCGCGCGGCGGGGATCACCGTCGTGGGCCTGGTGCCGCGCCCCACCGTGGGCCCGGCGACCGTAACCCCGGTGCCGCAGTCCTGAACAGCTGGTCTCACACAGAGACACAGAGGCACAGAGATGAAGTCATCTCTGTGCCTCTGTGTCTCTGTGTGAGACCAGCAGTAGCGGCATCGTGTTACATGCGATATTCTTCCCGCCTCCACACCCCCATTCCTCTTTCCAGAAGTCCTCGATGGAGCAGCGGCGACGCCGGCTTACCCTGACGCACTACATCTTCATCGGGATGGCCCTGGGCATCCTGCTGGGCTTCCTCTTCCCCGACAGCAAGCGCGACATCCACGGCGGGTGGTCGGCCAGCGACCTGAAGCTGCTCTCCGACCTGTTCGTGCGCGGGATCAAGATGATCATCGCGCCCATCCTCTTCGCCACCCTGGTGATGGGGATCGCGGGGCACGGCGACGACCTCAAGAAGGTGGGGCGGCTGGCCTTCCGCTCCATCCTGTACTTCGAGATCGTCACCACCATCGCCCTCATCGTGGGGCTGGTGGCCGTCAACATCGTGCGCCCGGGCGACAACCCGCGGCTCACCTCGGCCATCCAGGCGGCCGAGGCGGCGGGCGGCCCCCCACAGCTCGCCCAGCCCAAGGGGTTCGCGGACCACGTGCGCGACGTGGTGCCCACGAGCTTCATCGACTCGATGGCCAGCAACAACGTGCTGCAGATCGTCTTCTTCTCCATCCTCTTCGCCGTGGCGCTCACGCAGGTGAAGGGGCGGCCCAAGGAGGCGATCCTGGGGTTCTGCGAGGGGCTGGCGGAGACGATGTTCAAGCTGGTGGGGATCATCATGCGCTTCGTGCCCGTGGGCGTGGGCGCGGCGCTGGCGGTGACGGTGGCGCACAGCGGGCTGGCGGTGCTCCTGCCGCTGATCAAGCTGGTGCTCACCCTGTGGGCGGCGCTCATCGTCTTCGTGCTGATCGCGCTCCTTCCCGTGGCGCTCATCGCCCGGGTCCCCATCCTGGCGTTCCTGCGCCAGGTGCGCGAGCCGGCCGTGATCGCCTTCTCCACCACCTCGTCGGACGCGGCGCTGCCGCTGGCGATGCAGCGGATGGAGGCGTTCGGGGTGCCGCGGCGCATCGTGTCGTTCGTGATGCCCACGGGGTACTCGTTCAATCTGGACGGCACCACGCTGTACCTGGCGCTGGCCTCCGTGTTCGTGGCGCAGGCCGCGGGGGTGGAGCTGACGCTGGGGACGCAGCTCGCGATGATGGGCACGCTGATGCTCACCAGCAAGGGGGTCGCCGCGGTGCCGCGCGCGTCGCTGGTGATCCTTTCCGGCACGCTGGCGGCCTTCAACCTGCCGCTGGCCGCCATCACGGTGATCCTGGCGGTGGACGAGCTGATGGACATGGCGCGCACCACCGTGAACCTGGTGGGGAACTGCCTGGCCACCTGCGTCATGGCGCGCTGGGAGGGCGAGTTCACCCCCGGGATCCCCGCCGGCCCCGCCGAGCTGGCGGACGTAGAGATGGTGGCCTCGGAGGAGCGGGCCATCGCGGGACTCCAGCAGACGCACCCCTAGCGCCACGGGCGGCCCGCCGCGGCGGGCCCCTTCCTTTGCCGCCGTTGCGGAAGCGGCGCGCCGGGCCTACTTTCGCGCAGTTTGCGCGCGGGCGGGCTCCGCGGCGCGTCGCTCCCCGAACCACCTGCCCGGCCACACATGCAGCAGCTCTTTCGCAGGAAGCCCATCTCGGAGATCCGCTCCGAGCACGTGGACCCGCAGGTGGAGGTGGAGCCGGGGCTGCGCCGCTCGCTGGGGATGTGGCAGCTCACCTCGCTGGGGATCGGGGCCATCATCGGCGCCGGCATCTTCTCCGGCGCGGGCACGGCCATCTCCGGCGGGCCCAACCACGTGGGCGCGGGGCCGGCCCTGGTGTACTCGTACATCATGGTGGCGTTCGCCTGCGGCTTCGCGGCGCTCTGCTACGCCGAGTTCGCGTCGGTGGTGCCGCAGGCGGGGAGCGCGTACACCTACGCCTACGCCACCCTGGGCGAGCTGGTGGCGTGGATCATCGGCTGGGACCTGATCATCGAGTACGCGGTGGGGAACATCGCGGTGGCGGTGTCGTGGTCCGCCTACTTCCAGACGCTGCTCAGCGGCTTCGGGATCTCGGTGCCGGGGTGGCTGGGCACCGACCCGCGCACGGCCCGCATCGCCTTCCAGGCGCTGCAGGCGAACCCCACCATGACGGACCCGGCGGTGATCGAGTCGGCGCGGATCTGGGAGACCGCGCCGCAGATCCTGGGCTTCCCCATCATCTTCAACCTCCCCGCGGTGGCGATCGTGGCGCTGATCACCTGGGTGCTGGTGATCGGCATCAAGGAGAGCGCGTGGGCCAACACGGTGATGGTGATCCTGAAGCTGGCGATCCTGGCCTTCTTCATCCTCATCGGCGCGTTCTGGGTGCGGCCGGAGAACTGGACGCCGTTCATGCCCAACGGCTGGCACGGGGTGTTCACGGGGGCGTCGCTCATCTTCTTCGCCTACATCGGCTTCGACGCGGTCTCCACGGCCGCGGAAGAGGCCAAGGACCCGCAGCGCGACATGCCGCGGGCCATGATGATCTCGCTGGCCGTCACCTCGGTCATCTACATCATCGTGACGCTGGTGATGACGGGGCTGGTGCCCTGGCGCGACCATGGCAACGCGGACCCGCTGGCCAGCGCCTTCAGCGCGCGCGGCTACGACTGGGCGGCCGGGGTGATCTCGTTCGGCGCCATCGTGTCGATGGCATCGGTGCTCCTGGTGTTCCAGCTCGGCCAGCCGCGCATCTTCTACTCGATGGCGCGCGACGGGCTGCTCCCGCCCATCGCGGCGCGGCTCCACAAGAAGTACCACACCCCGCACGTCACCACCATCGTGACGGGCGCGTTCGTGGCGTTCTTCGCCGCCTTCGCCAACATCAACGAGGTCATCGAGCTCACCAACATCGGCACGCTCTTCGCCTTCGTGCTGGTGGCGATCGGCGTGATGGTGCTCCGCATCCGCGAGCCGGACCGGGTGCGCCCCTTCCGCACGCCGGCCATCTGGTTCGTGGCGCCCGCGGCCATCGTCTCGTGCGGCTTCCTGATGTTCCAGCTCCCGGCCCTCACCTGGAAGCGCTTCGGCCTCTGGCTCGGCGCCGGGCTGGTGATCTACCTCGTCTACGGCATCCGCCACAGCCGCCTGCGCGACCGCTGACGGCGGGGGCTCACACAGAGACACAGAGGCACAGAGAAAGATGCTTTTCTCTGTGCCTCTGTGTCTCTGTGTGACCCCCCGCTGTTAGAACAGGGCGGCGGCCCGGCTGTACTGCACGGAAGCTTCGATGAAGTCTTCGAAGAGGCGCCGGGTGCCGGGGTCCGCGTCGATGAGCATCTCCGGGTGCCACTGCACGCCCACCAGGAAGTGCGACTCGTCCGTCGCCTCCAGCGCCTCGATCAGCCCGTCGGGGGCGGTGGCGGTGGCCTGCAGGCCGGCGCCCAGGCGGCGGATGCCCTGGTGGTGCATGGAGTTGACCTGCACCGTCCGTCCGGCGAACGCGCGGTGGAGGCGCGAGCCCTCGGAAACCTCGATGTCGTGCGCCAGGTGGTCGCGCGCCCACCCCGCGCCGGGGAAGTAGTCGTGCTTGATGGACTTGTCCCACTGCGCGGCGCAGTCCTGCACCAGCGTGCCGCCGGCGGCCACGTTCAGCACCTGCATCCCGCGGCACACTCCCAGCACCGGCTTCCCGTCTTCCAGCGCCCAGCGGGCGAAGGCCAGCTCCACCGCGTCGCGCGCGCCGTCGGTGCGGCCGCAGTACTCGGTGCGCTCCTCGCCGTACGACGCCGGGTCCATGTCCACCCCGCCGGCCAAAAAGATCCCGTCCAGGCGGTCGTAGATCGCGCGCACCGTGGCCATGTCGTCGTCCAGCAGAGGCACCATCCACGGCACCGCCCCCACGGCGGTGCACGCCAGGAAGTAGCGCTGGTTCATCACCCACGAATCCGGAAGGTCCTCGGGGATGCGGTCGATGGCCTTCAGGTTCTGCGTGGGTATGCCGATGACGGGACGCTGCTGCATGGGGAACTACCTTGCACAGGAGTAAAACGGATGAACGCCCCGAGGGGTGGCAAGATCAGGGCCGTTCGAATGTAGCGGGATCGTCACGCCTCCACAACGAACGGGCTCACACAGAGACACAGAGGCACAGAGGTGAAGTTCATCTCTGTGCCTCTGTGCCTCTGTGTGATACTTCTTTTAGGGGACCGCGTGCACCGCACCGGGAACGGGCCCGCGGATGCCTTCCTCGGTCTCGGCGATCAGGTGGTCGACCACGTCGTTGAGGTTGCCGGTGCGCTGGTAGACGGCGAGCTGGCGGTCGGCGCTGGAGCCCTCGGCCAGGATGCGGAGGGCGTATTCCACCTCGGCGCGGCTCCCCAGCTCGTCCACCACGTCGTCCACGAACCACTCCAGGATCTCGCGGATCAGGGCGCGGGCCGGGAGCTCCTCCTGCTTGCCCAGGTCCACGAGCTGCCCGTCCAGGCCGTAGCGCACCGCGCGCCACTTGTTCTCCTCGATCAGGTCGCCCGGGTACACGCGGAAGGTCATGTTGTCGCGCCGCAGCTTGTACACCTTGGCGATGATCGCCTGCAGGATGGCGGCGACGCACACCGCTTCCTCCACGCGCGTGCACACGTCCAGGAAGCGGAACTCCAGCGTGGGGTACGCGTGGTGCGGGCGCAGGTCCCAGTAGATCTTGCTGCCGTCGGGGATGCAGCGCGTCTTCACCAGGTTCTCGGTGAGGTACTGGAAGTCCGCCCAGTCGCGCATCACCCGCGGGATCCCGGTGCGCGGGAAGTTGCGGAAGATCACGCTGCGGTACGACTTGAGCCCCGTGTTGCGCCCCATCCAGAAGGGCGAGCTGCTGGTGAGGCAGAGGATGTGGGGGACGAAGTAGCGGGCCACGTTCATGGCGTCGATCAGGAACTCCCGGTCTTCGATCCCGATGTGCACGTGGGTGCCGAAGATGAGGAGCTGCTGCGCCAGGTCCGCCATGTCCTGCTTCACCCCCAGGTACCGCTCCAGCGGGGTGATCTCCTGCGTCATCCAGCTCGAAAAAGGGTGCGTCCCCGCCGCCACCACCTTGAGGTTCTTGCGGTCCGCCAGCTCCATCACCATCCCGCGCAGCCGCCGCAGCTCCTGCCGCGTCTGGGCCGGCGTGGTGCACACCGTGGTGCCCACCTCCACGATGGACTGGTGCAGCTCGGGCTTGATCTCGCCCAGGATCAGGTGGTCGTGGTCCAGGATCTCGGTGATGTACGACCGCAGCTCCCGGGTGTCGGGGTCGATGATCTGGTACTCTTCTTCGATGCCGATGGTCAGCGAGGGCGGCTTCATCGGGGGCTCCTTCCTGGGTTCGATTGGACTGCGGTCTTACACGGAGACACAGAGAGCCAGACGTCAGCGCGCCTCCACCAGCATGGTGGCCACGCTGGAGCCGCCGCCCGCGGTTACGTTGAGGAGCGGGTCGGTGGCGATGCGGGTGAGGGCGCCGTCCACCGTGGCGCCGCCGGTGATGAAGGGGGCCAGGTCCACCATGCGGTCGGTGATCTTGACCCCGCCGTCCACCCAGCTCGGGAAGGGCTCCGAAGGGAGGTCGATGCGCTCCTGCACCACGTACGGGGCTTCCAGGGCGCCGCGCAGGGTGCGGCTCCACTCCTCGTCGCTGGCCAGCCAGCCAAGGACGATGCCGCGCCCGCCGTAGTCGTCGTTGGGCTTCAGGACGAGGCGCTCGCGGTTCTCCATGGCCCAGGGGAGGAGGTCGATGGAGGCGCCGTCCTTCTCGGTCCGCCGCTCCTCCACCACGCGCGTCCAGGGGACGTGCGCGGCCACGGCGGCGCGCTCCCCGGCGGAGAAGAGGTGCGCGTTGCGCTCGTCGGAAAGGACGGCGAGCGACGCCTTCTTGTACAGCACCTTGCAGCGGAAGGGGTTGACCATGCACACCGCCCCGTCGCGCACCGCCCGCACCACGTCCGACTCCAGCCCCATCCGCTGCACCAGCTCGTCGATGAGGACGCGCTTGTAGATGAGGGTGATGTGGAAGTCGCCCGACACCAGCTTGCCGTCGCGGTACTCCACGGTGCGCGGGTCCGCCAGCTCGCACTGGATGCCGTGATCGCGGAAATACGTCTGGAAGAAGCGGTGCTCGCTGCGCGTGGGCACCTCGTCCCAGTCCAGGATCCCGATGCGCGGCAGGTCGCGCGTGCCCGTCCACTCGCGGAAGGCGCCCAGGAGCGCGTGGAGCACGCCGTGCTGCGCCGGGAGGGGCTGCACGGCGTGCGTGCGCAGGAACTCGCCCATGGCCGGCGTGGCCATGAAGACGTCGGAGAGGACGTCCATGTACGCCGGCCCGGCGGGTGTTTCCGCGTTGTACTCGGTGAAGCGCAGCGACCCGTCTTCCGGGGTGAAGAAGGCGTCCAGGCGCGCCGTGGGGCTGGGCTCGCGGAAGCCCGGGTCGGCGTGCAGGAGCTCCTCCTCCCAGTCCAGCAGCCGGAACTGGCGGCGGAACTCCGCGTCGGCCATGGCCGCTTCGTGCGCCGTGTGGAAGGCGCGCATCAGCGTTTCCACCCCCCGGCGGATGTGGCGGAACTGCTCCGGGGTGAGGAAGCGCGGGCGGAGCACGCTGCACAGCGGCCGGTCGCCGAAGTACAGGCCGAGGCGGCGGTGCTCCTCCTCCATCCGCTCGTGGGTGTCGGCGGCGAGGGCGCCGTCGCCCAGGAGGTCGTGGTAGCGGGCGACGGCGTCCCGCAGCGCGGCGGCCTCGCCCGTCACGCGGGGACGGGCGCCGAGGACCCGTCCGGCACCGAGTCCTGCACGGGCCCGCCGCCGCCCGCGTGCCGGTTGCCGGCGAAGAGCGACGTCCAGCCCACTTCGCGCGCCTGCGGGCGGGGGTTCTTGGCGAGGCGGATGGTCATGTCCGCCATCCCCTTCACCACCCACTCGAAGTAGTGGGGCGTCAGGGAGTAGATGTCCATGTCCGGCGCGGGGTTCATGAAGTCGATGGCGTACGGCACCCCGCCGCGCACCGCGAACTCCATGGAGTTCATGTCGTACCCCAGCGCGCGCACCAGGCGCAGCGAGTCCTCCACCACGCGCCGCCCCAGCTCGGGCGAGAGGTGCTCGTGCTCCACGTGGTACTTCCGCTCGCGCGGGTCGTACTTGATGGGCATCACCTGGTCCTGCCCCAGGCAGATGCAGCGGATGAACTGCTCCCACTCGATGAACTCCTGCACGATCATCGTGAGGAGGCCGGACTCGTTGTAGTTATGGATCAGCTCGTCCAGCGTGCGGCACACGTACACGTCCTTCCACCCGCCGCCGTGCGCGTCCTTGAGGATGCAGGGGAGCCCGATGTAGTCCACCACCCCCTGCCAGTCCAGCGGGTAGCGCAGGTTGCGCAGCGACTCGTCGTGCACGATCCCGGGGATGTACTCGCGGTTGGGGAGCACCATCGTCTTGGGGTGCGCGATTCCCAGCTTGGTGGCGAGCGCCGCGCCAAAGAACTTGTCGTCCGCCGTCCACATGAAGGGGTTGTTGACGACGGTGCACCCCTGGACGGCCGCCTGCTTGAGGTACGTGCGGTAGAACGGCACCTCGTGGGAGATGCGGTCCACGATGACGGCGTACGGGCAGGGCTCGTCCATGTACGGCGCGCCCAGCTCCACGAACTCGGCGGTCACGCCTTCGTTGCGGCGGTTCACCTCTTCGATGAACGCGGGCGGAAACGACCACTCGCGGCCCACGATCAGCCCGATCTTCAGCGTCATCGGCGATGTCTCGGTGTAGGGGAAAGTGCCTGGTGCCAAAGTGCCAAGTGCCTGGTGCCTGGTGCCTGGTGCCTGATGAGGGGGCTCGTGCTGACGGTGGCCCTCACCCCCCCGACCCCCGCTCTCCCGATAACGGGAGAGGGGGGCGCATCTTCTGTGTCTGCGCGGCGATGGGGTTTCGTCTCACCCGCGGCGGCGCCGGGGTATGGGCCGCCGGCGGACGGGTGGAGTGCGCCCCCTCTCCTGTTATCGGGAGAGGGGGTCGGGGGGTGAGGGCCACCGTCAGCGCGCTCGAACCACCGTTCCCCGCTCCCCGTTCCCCGCCGTTCAGTCACTCCCGCCGATGTACGTCCGCAGCATCCGCTCCCAGTACGGCCAGTCGTGCGACCAGCCGTCCCAGAGGCGGAGGGCGTTGCCGACGTCCTTTTCCCACAGGGCGCGCGACAGGTACTCCACGTTAGCGACGTTGGGGTCCTCGCGGCCCGTGGCGAGGATGATGTCCACCCGGCGCAGCGCGTCCAGGTGGCCGCCGTGCAGGTGGCTGACGTAGTGCGACGGGTTGTGGGCGAAGACGTTGGCGTCCATGTGCCCGTCCGTGAACTGGCCGATGTCGTACATCCCGCTCAGCCCCAGCACCCGCCCGAAGAGGTGCGGATTGCGGAAGGCGATGTCGACCGCGTGGTACGCGCCGAAGCTCGCCCCCACCGCCATCAGGAACGGGTTGGGGTTCTTGGAGCGCGACAGGGGGAGCACCTCGTCCAGCACGTAGTTCTCGTACTGCTGCTGGCGCCAGGCGCGGTCGCCGGGGCGCTTCCACCGCGCGTACCAGCTCTCCGAGTCCACGCTGTCCACGCAGTACACCTGGAGCCACCCGTTGCGCAGGTGGTCGCCCAGCACCTCCATCATCCCACGGTCTTCCCACTCGTAGTAGCGCCCCATGGACGTGGGGTAGACGAGCACGCGCGCCCCCGCGTGCCCAAAGACCAGCAGGTCCATGTCGCGCCCGAGCGAAGGGCTGTGCCAGCGGTGGTGCTCGCGGTGCAAGGGCTCGATGCTCCGGATGTGCGTGGACGGTGGAGTCGCTCGGTCGCCGGGCACGCAAGCCCCGCGCCCGCCTCGCTCTTCTCTGTGTCTCCGTGTCTCTCTGCGAGCGAGAATCCGGGTGGATTGCGCGCCGCGGTTGCGGGCGACTGAAGTCGCTGCAACAACTGCACGAAGTCCCCCTGCGGGGACTATGGCCTTTCCGCTCAACCTGAGGGTTCAGTCCGCGACGGCGGACTTCGCGCTGTCGTTGCCGCGGTTTCAACCGCCGGCTGCGACGGCGGCGAGCTGCACCGATTTCTTCTGGCCGCGTATTCAGGCGTCTACGACAAAATCCATGCGCCCCTCTTCCACCGAAACGGCCTCCAGACGGACCTGGACGCGGGCGGCGAGCTCCGGCGTGACGGCGCCGGTGGAGGCCTGCACGCGCACGGCGGGGTCTTCGATCTGCACCTCCACACGGTCGCCGCGCACGTCGAGCACGGTGGCGGCGAAGCGCTCGCCCTCGCGGCCGCGCAGCGCCCACGCCTCGGCGAAGTCCACCACGGCGCGCTCCAGCTTGTTGGCGCGCGTCTCGGTGTCGTTCATCACCGTGGGAAGGCGGCAGAGCGCTTCCACCTCGGCGGGGGAGGGGCGCTCGCCGTTCTCCAGCTGAACCAGCAGCTCCAGGACGTAGCGGTCGGCCAGGCGGCGGAGGGGGGCGGTGACGTGGGCGTACGGCATCGCCAGGGAGTGGTGGAGCGGGTCGGCGGGCGCCTCGCCTTCGAACGCCTCGTAATCGGACCCGCGGGACACGCGGCGCGCCTGCCAGAGCAGCGGCGTCACTTTGGGATGGCGCGGGTCCAGCGAGCGGACGAACTCCGCGTAGCTCGTTTCGTCCGCCCACTGGAAGCCCAGGGTGCGCGCGGCGCGGCGGAAGATCTCCACCTTTTTGGGCTCGGGCGGGGGCATGGTGCGCAGCAGCCCCACGCGCCCTTCCAGCATGCGCAGCGCCGCCGCGTGGCCGGTGAGGAGCGAGACCTGCGCGTTCCAGTCCTCGGCCGCGTTGGGGAGCTCGTACTCCACCT
Organism: uncultured Gemmatimonadota bacterium; assembly: GCA_902805735.1. Taxonomy (GTDB): domain Bacteria; phylum Gemmatimonadota; class Gemmatimonadetes; order Longimicrobiales; family Longimicrobiaceae; genus Longimicrobium. The sequence continues at coordinate 15,796 of CADCTW010000123.1, forward strand.
GGTATCCCAGCCGCGCCGCCGCGCCGCGCTCCACGTGCTGTTCCAGGATGGGGAGCGACACGCCGCCGCGCTCGGTCTCGCGCTTCCTCCGCTCCTCGCCGAAGCGCCGCAGCTCCAGCAGCGACGCCGCCCACGGCTCGCTGAACGTCCCGCCCTCCACGTGCGCGAGGGCCTGCTCGTACGTGAGCTGCGCGCGCGACCGCACGCGCCCCCGCTGGATCCGGAGCGTGCGGATCTCCGCGCGCGCGTCCAGCTCGAACGCGAAGACGACGGCGGGGGTGACCTGCTCCGCCAGCAGGCTTGCCGCCCCCTGCGACAGCGACGGCGGGTAGACGGGCGCGCGCAGGTCCGGCGCGTAGAAGGTGAGGGCGCGCAGCCACGCCTCCGCCTCCACCACGCTCCCGCGGTCCACGAAGAAGCCCACGTCCGCGATGGCGTACCAGAGCCTGAAGCCCCCGTCGTCCGCGCGCTGGATGCAGAGCGCCTGGTCCAGGTCGCGGCTCCCCGGCGGATCGATGGTGATGAACGGCACCTCCGTGAGATCCGCGAGCGCCGCCGGATCCCGCTTGGCCGCCTCTTCCGCCTCGCGCAGCACCTCCTCCGGGAAGTCCACGCGCACGCCCAGCTCCGCGCGCTTGCTCTGGAACGCCGCTTCGATGTTCAGGGATGCCTCCGGCGTCGGGGGTGAAAAACGGCGGGACGATGCGAGACGCGGGCCGGGGCCCTCACCCGGCAGCTTACAGCTGCCACCCTCTCCCACAAACAGCGTGGGAGAGGGGACTACGTCGTGTGCGGCGAGAGGCGCTGCAGTGCGCCGGAAGTGCGGGCGCGGTGAATCGCGCCCCTACCACCCCGGTTGCGGCGATCGGGCCCCGGCAGCACCGCACGCGAAGTTGTCCCCTCTCCCATGGTGCGTATGGGAGAGGGTGGCAGCTGTAAGCTGCCGGGTGAGGGCCCTTTCACTCTTCCCGCAGCGCCTCCAGCGGCGTGTGGCGGAAGACTTCGCGGCTGGCCCACACGCCCACGCCCGCCGCGAGAGCGGTGACGGCGGCGGCGAGGACGAGGAGGGGGAGCACCGGGACCGAGTAGGGGAGCTCGAAGAGGAAGCGGGCCAGCGCCCATCCGCCCCCCACCGCCAGCCCGATCCCCACCACGCTGGCGAGGGCGCCCATCACCGCGTACTCCGCGAAGAGGATGGACGCGATCTGGCCGCGGGTGGCGCCCAGGGTGCGCAGCAGCACGCTCTCGCGGATGCGCTGCAGGCGGCTGGTGAGCACGGCCCCCAGGAGGACGATGAAGCCCGTTGCCACGCTGAACCCCGCCAGGAAGCGGATCACCGCCGCCACGCGCCCGAGCACCTCGTCCACCGCCGCCTGCACCTCCGTAAGGTCCAGCACGGCGACGTTGGAGTAGCGTCGCACCACGTCGCGCTGCACGCGGGCGCGGGCCGCGGCATCGGGCGCGCGGGCCAGCAGCACCCACGTCTGCGGGGCCGAGCGCAGGACGCGCGTGGGGAAGACGGCAAAGAAGTTGGGCTCCAGCCGCTGCCAGTCCACGTTGCGGATGGAGGTGATGCGCGTGGCGATGCGCACCCCCTGCACGTCCCACACGATGGTGTCTCCCAGCTCCACCGCCAGGTCCTCCGTGATCGTCCCGTCGATGGAAACCTCGGCGAGCCCCCCGCGCGCCCCGCCCCCGCCCGGCGCCCACAGCTTCCCCTCGGCCAGCTTCTCCGACCCGATCAGGTGGTCGCGGAAGGTGGACCGGTACTCGCGCCGCAGCGCCCAGCCCTCCGGCCGCCCCCGTTCCCCGTTCCTCGTTTCCCTTTCCCCCTCTGCGTCCTCCCCGCCCGTGGACGGCGCCAGCCGCGCCGCCGTACGCCCGTTGATCGAGTGGATCCGCATGGGCACGATGGGCGCGCGCTGCACCGTGCGCGTGCCGCCACCCTCAAGGATCTGGCGGACGCCGGCCTCCTGGTCGCCCTGCACGTCGAAGAGCAGGAGGTTGCCGCGCGACTCCGCGTCCACTCTCAACGGACGCAGGAGGTTGTGCTGGGTGAGGTAGAGCGTGGCCAGGAGGAAGACGCCGAAGCCGAGCGCCAGCACCACCACCCGCGTCTGGTTGCCCGGGCGGTGCAGATTGGCGATCCCCTGGCGCACGGGGTAGCGGAAGCCGGCCACGCGCGCCGCACGGGTGGCGCGCGTGGCCAGCCAGGCCGTGCTCCAGAGCCCCGCCAGCGCCGCGGCGATCCCCCCCGCGAACCCCGCGCCCACGACGACGTCGCCCGCCTGCAGCATCACCAGCCCCACCACGCTCGCGGCCAGCAGGAGCCACGCGGCCCACGTCCACACGTCGCGGCGGCGCGGCGCGTCGCCGCCCGCCTCCACGCGGCGGCGGATGGCCTGCAGCGGCGAGATGCGTCGCGTGGCGAGGAGGGGGAGGAGGGCGAACACCGACGCCACCCACACCCCGATCCCCACCCCCGTCGCCAGCGCCGCCGGGTCCACCGCCGTGCTCACCGTCACCGGGAGGAGGCCGGCGAGCAGGCGCGGGAGCACCCACTGCACCGACACTCCCATCGCCGCGCCGATGGCCGCGCCCGCGAAGCCCATGGCGGCGGCCTGCAGCAGGTAGATGGCGATCACCTGCCGCGCGGTTGCGCCCAGGCAGCGCAGCGCGGCCACCGTCTCCCGCTTCTGGGCCATGTACGCGCCCATGGAGCTCGCCACGCCGATGCCGCCCAGCAGGAGCGCAAAGGTCCCCACCAGCCCCAGGAAGTTGCCCAGGCGGCCCAGCGCCTCGTCCAGCGAGCGCTGCTGCTCCTGCGCCGTCCGCGCGCGCACCCGCTCGGCGCGCAGGGGCGACCGGTACGCCTTCACCAGCGCCTCCGCCGCGCCCGCCGCGGGAAGGCGCACGAAGGCGTCGTACTCCGCCCGGCTCCCGAAGCGCAGGAGCTGCGTCTCGCCCAAGAAGCGCGCGGGGATGTACACCCGCGGCGCGAACGCCGAGCTGATCCCCACGTCGCCCGGAATCTTGCGGATGACGCCCGCCACCCGGAAGCGCGCCTCCCCCAGCGAGATCGAGTCGCCGATGCGGGCGTCCAGCGCGGTGAGCAGCGCGGGATCGGCCACCGCCTCGCGCCCGCGGGAGAGCGCCGGCCACGCCCCCGCCGGCTCCGTGCGGATCTCGCCGTAGAACGGGTATCCCGGCTCCACCGCCCGCACCTGCGAAAGCCGCGCGCCGCCCGTCCGCTCCAGCAGCGCCACCGAGGCGAAGGAGGTCATCCCCGCCACCGGCGTCCCCGCCTTCCGCAAAGAGTCCAGCAGGGCGACCGTGCGCGGGCCGAAGCGGCGGTTGCTGGAGAAGCCCACGTCCGCGCCCAGCAGCGACCGGCTCTCGTCGCGCACCCCCGCGGCCAGGTTGGCCGCGAAGCTCTGCGTGGCCACCAGCGCCGCCACGCCCAGCGAGATGGACGAGAGGAAGAGGAGGAGCCGGCGGCGCGCGAAGCGGCTCTCGCGCCAGGCGAGGGCCGCCAGGGGGGAGATGCGCTTCACGCGGCGCTCCGGTCGTCGCCCACCACGGCGCCGTCTTCCAGGCGGATGACGCGGCCGGCGCGGGTGGCTAGGTCCGGGTCGTGCGTGACGAGGACCAGCGTCGTCCCCTGCTCGCGGTTCAGCTCGAAGAGCAGCTCCACAATGCGCCCGCCGGTGGTGCGGTCCAGGTTCCCGGTGGGCTCGTCGGCGAAGAGCACGGTGGGGCCGTGGATGAAGGCGCGGGCGATGGCCACGCGCTGCTGCTCGCCCCCGGAGAGCTGGGCCGGGTAGTGGTGCCCGCGGTCGCCCAGCCCCACGCGCGCCAGCAGCTCGCGGGCGCGCGCCGGGTCCGGGGTGCCGCGCAGCTCCAGCGGGACCTCCACGTTCTCCCGCGCGGTAAGAGTGGGGATGAGCTGGAAGGCCTGGAAGACGAAGCCGATCCGCTCGCGCCGCAGCCGGGCGCGCCCGTCTTCGGAGAGGGCGCCCAGGTCGGTCCCCTCCAGCTCCACGGCGCCGGAGGTGGGGCGATCCAGACCGGCGAGGAGGCCCAGCAGGGTGGTCTTCCCGCTCCCCGAGTGGCCCACGATGGCCACCGTTTCACCCGCGTCGATGCGGAAGTTGACGTTGCGGAGCACGGCGAGCTGCTGCCCGCCGCTCCGATAGCTCTTTTCCAGATCCCGAACGATGAGCATGCGATCCTGGCTTCTCCGTGCGCTTCCGGTTGCGTTCCTGACGGTGTCAATCATCGGGTGCGCGGGGGAGGAACGCAAACCGGCCCCCGAAGACGCCCCCGCCGCGGCCGCCTCCGGGCGCGGCGCCGTCCTCTTCCTGGGCACCTCCCTGACCGCCGCCTTCGGGCTCGATCCGGAGCAGGGCTACCCCGCCCGCATCCAGGAGAAGATCGACTCCGCGGGCCTTCCCTACGAGGTGGTGAACGCCGGCCAGAGCGGGGAGACTTCCGCGGGCGCGCGCAACCGCATCGGCTGGCTCCTGGAGCAGCCGTTCGACGTGCTGGTGCTGGAGACGGGCGCCAATGACATGCTGCGCGGCGCCGACGTGGACTCGCTGGGCACCAACCTGCAGGCCATCATCGACACGGTGCGCAGCCGCCGCCCGGACGCCGCCATCGTGCTGGCCGGGATGATCGCCGCTCCCAACCTGGGCGCCGCTTACGGCCGCCGCTTCAACGAGCTCTACCCCGCCGTCGCCCGGCGCAACAACCTCCCCCTGATCCCCTTCCTCCTGGACAGCGTCGGCGGCCGCCCCGAGCTGAACCTGGAGGACGGCGTGCACCCCAACGAGCGCGGCCAGGCCATCATCGCCGCCACCGTCTGGCAGACCCTGGAGCCCGTGCTGCGCCAGCGGGCGGCGGCGCCGGCGAAGAGCGGAGCGTGACGGGTGCACGTACAGAGAATCTACGTCGACACTTCGGTCCTCGGTGGCTGCTTCGACGCGGAATTCGCCCGGTGGTCCAACGGGCTGCTGAAGGACTTTCGGCTGGGCACGTACCTCCCGGTCGTGTCGGAAGTGGTCGCGACCGAGATCCGTGGCGCTCCCGCTCCGGTGCGGGAGGTGTACACGGAGCTGATCGCGTCGGGTGCGGAGTTGCTCGCGGTGAATGATCCGGTTCTGCTCCTGGCGGAGCTGTACCAGGAGCGCCGGATACTCACGCCAAAGTTTTACGACGACTGCGTGCACATCGCGCTGGCCACGACCGCCGCGGTGGACCTGCTGGTGAGCTGGAACTTCAAGCACATCGTGCATTATGATAACGCCGTGAACCTCGAGCTCGGTTACAAGCCTCTGTCGATCTACTCGCCGCGGGAGGTGACGCACTATGGAGAAGACGATTGACGCGGTCGCGATGACGCGCCGCATCCGCGACGCACATTATGAGCGGCTCAAAGGAGCCACCCGCGAGGAGCGGATCCGCTTCTATCGCGAACAGGCGCGGCAGCTCCACGAGCAGGTAGCGCGGGAGCAGGCCAAGAAATAGGCTCACACAGAGACACAGAGGCACAGAGATGAACTTGTTCTCTGTGCCTCTGTGTCTCTGTGTGAGCCCCTATCTGTTATCTTGGGTGCGGCTCGCCCTTTCCACGCACCGCCGAAGCCCGATGATCCGATCGATCCACGCCATCGCCAGCCCGGCCCTGGGAGGGGCGGAGCGCTTCTTCGCCCGCCTGGTGGACGCCCTGCACGAGAGCGGCTACCCGTCCATGGCCGTGCTGCGCCGCGGCAGCCTCCTCGCGGAGACGCTGGACCCCGCGGTGCCGCAGCTCCACACGGGGATGCTCAACTCGGTGGACCTGCGCACGGTGTGGCGCATCCGGCGGCTCGTGGCGCAGCACCGGCCGGAGGTGGTGCAGACGTACATGGGGCGCGCCACGCGCCTTACGCGGGTGCCGCGCCGCAGCGACAGCATCCACCTGGCGCGGCTGGGCGGCTACTACCGGCCGCGCAGCTACCGCCACGCCGACGCGTGGGTGGGAAACACGCGCGGCATCTGCGATTACCTGGTGGAGCAGGGCTTCCCCGCCGAGCGCGTCTTCCACATCACCAACTTCGCCGAAGCGCCCGAGCCCTCCGGCGACGCCGCCCCCGCCCGCGAAGCCCGCGAGCGCCTCGGCATCGGCGACGACGCGCTGATGATCTTCGCGCTGGGGCGCTTCCGGCCCAGCAAGGGCTTCGTGGAGCTGCTGGACGCCTTCGCCCTCCTCCCCGCCGAGGTGGGCGGCCGCCCCCTGCGCCTGGTGGTCGCGGGAGACGGCGAGCTGCGCGACGAGCTGCGCGCCCAGGCGCGCCGCCTGGGCATCGACGAGCGGGTGAGCTGGATGGGGTGGCTCACCGACCCCGCGCCCTACTACGCCGCCGCCGACCTCTTCGTCTGCCCCTCGCGCATCGAGCACCTGGGGAACGTGATCCTGGAAGCGTGGGGCCGCAACGTCCCCGTGCTTTCCACCCGCACCCGCGGCGCCGAAGAGCTGATGGTCGACGGCGAGACGGGCATCCTCGTGGCCGCCGGAGACGCGCGCGCCATGAGCGACGGCATCCTGCGCGCCCTCCGCTCCGGCGAGCCCGAGCTGCGGCGCCTGGCCGACGCGGGCCTCCACACCGTGCGCACGCGCCACAGCAAGGAGGCCATCGTCACCGCGTACCGCGACCTCTACGCCCACCTCGGCACCATCGGCCGGCGCCGCTGAAACAACGATCTCACACAGAGACACAGAGGCACAGAGATGAAGGTCTCTGTGCCTCTGTGTCTCTGTGTGACCTGCTGTTCAGCGCTTCGTCGTGATGCGGATGACGCCGTGGACGGCGCGGGGGTCGTTGGGGTACATCTCGGCGGCGCGGGCGCCCTTGATGATTTCGACCTGGTCGATGCGGTCGGGAACGATCGAGCGCATCTCCGCCGACGACACGACGCGGCCGTCCACCACCGTCAGGCCCTCGAAACGGTCGCCGACGCCCACGCGGACGGGGTGAGTGGCCTCGGCACTGGCGTGGGCGGACACGCGCACGCGGGAGCCGGTGCTGTCGCCGCGGAGGATGGTCACGTCCTCGGTGGCGCGGGGGGTCCGGAGGCGCCGGCTGGCGACCATGTCGCCCGTGGTGATGCTGACGGTGCCGCCTTCACCCGTGCGGCGCACCTCGATCTGGGCGATGCGGCTGGCGGTGAGGGCGCGCGCCTCCGCGGCGGTCACGGCCTTGCCGTCGACCGTGTACTTGAGGTCGCCGCCCTCGAATAGCTCCAGCTTGGCTGCCTGGGACTCGGCGGCGGAGACGTCCATCCGCTCCACCTCGGCGGTGGTGGGGAGGCTCGTCTCGCAGGCGGCGGCGAGGGTCGCCACGCCCAGGATGCCCAGCAGACCGGCGCGCGCCGGGGCGAACCGCGGGAGTCGTACGTTCATGGCTCGTAACCTCCGTTCCAGGGACGAGGGCGAGCCGGCCATCGCCGGTGCGCCCAGGGTGAGGCCGGGTCCACGCCCGGCCATTTCGATCAGCAGCGTTCCGTACGCGAAGGGCCGCACCCCCTGCCGCAGCACGCGCGCATCACAGTCCAGCTCCACCGCAAGCCGCAGCCGCAGCAGCATCCACCACGCGGCGGGCACCCACGGCACCAGCGCCACCGCCACGCACCCCGCCGCCAGCAGCAGCGGATCGCGCGCGCGGATGTGCTCCCGCTCGTGCAGCACCACCAGCCGCTGCTCCTCCGGCGACACCTCCAGCAGCCACTCGGGGACGACCACCTCCGGCGCGCGCACGCCGAGCACCGCCGGTCCCAGGCGCGGCGCCACCCGCACCGGCATCCCGGCGAGCTCGTGCAGCGGCCAGCGGCGGCGGGCGCCGCGGCCGTGGTGCAGGGTGGCCCAGGTGATCGCCAGGAGGGTCAGGGAGAGCGCGGCCCATCCCGCCCCCAGCGCCCAGCCGGGGACCCCACCGGCCCGAGCCGCCGCCGACTCCATCGCGCCGTCGAGCGAGGCGCGCAGCTTCGCGACCGCGCCGGCCAGCATCGCCACGGGACCGCGGGCGGCGGGGGCGGCGCCGGGTTCGGTCACGCGCACCATCACTCCGGAGATCTCGGAGGCGGCGGAGGGGGCGGTGCGCAGGGGGGCGAGGGCGACGAGGGCGAGAGTGGCGGCGAGCGCGCCGGCCCACACCCAGCGCACGGGGCGGCCCACCAGCCGGCAGACTTCCTCCAGCACCCAGGCCGCCGCGCCCACAAGCGTGCTCACCAGCAGCGCGTAGAGCATCCACGATGCGATCATGACTCCTCCTCCATACGCTCGGCGAGAAGGCGGCGCATTCGCTCCAGCTCGTCGCGCTTAAGGCCGCGATCGGAGACGAACTGCGCGAACATCAGCTCCGCGGAGCCCTGGAAGACGGCCTCGCGGATGCGGCTGAGGGCGCTGCTGCCGGCGCGCCCCGGCTCCACCGTGGGGTGGTACCGGTAGGCGCGCCCCTCGGGCTCGTGGCGCACGTAGCCCTTTTCTTCCAGCGTCTGCAGCACGGAAAGCACGGACGTGTAGGCCAATTCCTCGCCGAGCGCCTCGCGCACCTCGTTGACGGTGCCGGAGCCGCTCCGCCAGAGGATGCTCATCACGTCCAGCTCGCGGGGGGTGAAGGTGATCTCGGTCATTCGGGCTCCTCTACGGGTTCTTCCGTAGCATAATCGTGAGGCGCGGGGTTGTCAACGGGTTTTTCCGTAGATGATGGGAAAGGGGGGGCCCAGAGACACCGAGGAGTTGTCTATTCGAGCTCGTCCAGGTCGCGCAGGGAGGGGACCTTCCAGGCGGTGACGGTGACGACGCCCAAGGTCATCAATCCGCCAAAGATCACGGAGTTGACGGTGCCCAGGAGGCGCGCGGCGACGCCGGATTCAAAGGAGCCGATCTCGTTGGAGGAGCCGATGAAGATCTGGTTCACGGCCGAGACGCGGCCCAGCAGGTGCTCGGGGGTGCGCAGGGTGAGGAGGGTGGAGCGGATGACGACGCTGACGTTGTCCAGCATCCCGCTGACGGCGAGCAGGGCCAGCGACCACCAGAAGGAGCGCGACAGGGCGAAGAGGATCCAGCAGAGTCCGAACGCGGCCACGCAGAAGAGGAGGGTGGGGCCTGCCCGCCTCAGCTTGCGGTGAGCGAGCACCAGCGACATCGCCACGGCGCCCGCGGCGGGGGCGGCCCGCAGCACCCCCAGCCCCTGCGGCCCCACGCGCAGGATCTCCGAGGCGAAGATGGGGAGGAGCGCCGCCGCTCCGCCAAAGAGCACGGAAAAAAGGTCCAGCACCTGCGCGCCCAGGAGCTGCGGCTGGCGCATCAGGAAACGGATGCCGATGGTCAGGTTCTCGCCGATGGTGCCCTCGCGGGCGGCGGCGGGGCGGCGCGTGTAGGCGATGCGGGCGAAGAGGAGGAGGGACAGGGCGCAGAGCGCGGCCTCGGTGGCGTACGCCGCGCGCGCGTCCGCGAAGCCGTAGAGGATGCCGCCCAGCGCCGGGCCCGCGACCGCCCCGAACTGCCAGAGCGAGGTTCGCCATGCCACCGCGTTGGCGTACGTCTCGCGCGGCACGATCTCGGCGCCCAGGGCCGTGCGCGCGGGCTGCAGGAAGCTGCGGGCGATGCCGCTGGCGAACACCGCCGCGAAGATGGGCCAGGTGCGCCCCCCCGCCAGGAGCGACGGGTACGAAGCCAGCGCCAGCAGGGCCCCGCCGCACGCCGTCTGCACCGCGATGGCGGCGAGGGCGAGGCGCTTGCGGTCGTGCCGGTCGGCCACGTGGCCGGCGTAGAGCGCGGCGCCGATGAAGGGGATCGCCTCCGCCAGCCCCACCAGCCCCAGCGAGAGCGGGTCGCGGGTGAGCTCGTACACCTGCCACGCCACCACCGTGGCCTGGATCTGCGTGCCCAGCGTCATGGCCACCAGGCTGGCCACGTACCAGAGGAAGTTGCGGTTGCGGAGGGATACGTAGGGATCGTGCGGCGTGGCCATGCGGGACGATACCGGCGCCCCGGGCGGCGCGCAATTGGGGGCGGAGAACGGGAGAGAGCTGGCGGGGCGCTGAAAGGGGGGCCCTCACCCCCCCGACCCCCACTCTCCCGATAACGGGAGAGGGGGGCGCTTTCCAGCCATCCAGCCGCGCCCAGGCATCACCAAGGCCGCGGCCAACGAGGTGCCCGGATCGCGCGCCGACACGGAAGATGCGCCTCCTCCCCCAGCAGTTTGGGGGAGGAGGTCGGGAGGTGAGGGCCCCCTTTCAGCGCCCCGCCAGCTCTCCCCCGTTCCGCTGTTGCCCCAAAAGAGCGTGATCCGGCCAGATCACGGCGGGGTCACGCCCGCGCGCTAGCCTGTACGCACGCGGCGCATCCCCGCTGCCGCGCAGCCCATCCCCACGCCCTCCCGGAGAACCCATGCACTCCCGCTTCCGTGCCGCCCTCGCCCTCGCCGCCGCGTTCGTGACGCTGGCGGCCATCCCCGGCCGCGCGCATGCCCAGTGGTACATGATGGAAAGCTTCGCCTACGCCAACAAGTGCATGGACAACGCGGGCGGATCGCTGACCGGCGGGAACAACCTGATCATCTACACCTGCCAGTCGTCGGTGAACCAGTACTTCCAGCTCGCGAGCGACGGGCACCTGGTGGTGCAGTACGGGCAAAAGGACGCCAACGGGTACCAGTACTGCATGGACTACTACCCGTCCAACGGCTCCGTCGGCTCGTCGGTGAAGATCTGGCCGTGCCGCCCGTTGAGCGGGCCGGGCGACAGCCAGCACTGGTACTACCTGGGGAGCAACCAGTTCATGGGCGGGAGCGGCAACTGCGTGCAGGCGCCCTCCAGCACCAACGCCACCGTGCTGAAGATGGCCGCCTGCAACACCTCCTCGCCCCCTGCCAACACCCGCTGGAAGTCGCGCACCTGAGCTGGACGGCGGGGCTCACGCGCAGGCACCGGAGGCACGGAGATGAACCCGTCTCTGTGCCTCCGTCTTGCCTCTCCATATCCGCCGCGGTTATCCTCTGGCGGATCCCGTCCTGACCGCCCCGCCGAGCCCTCTCCGTGACCGAAACCACCGCAGCCGCGACCGAGCACCGCCTCATCCGTGCCCTGGGCACCTGGGCGCTGGCCGCCAGCATCGTCAACGTGACCGTGGGCGGCGGCATCTTCCGCCTCCCCGCGGAGATGGCGCGGCTCCAGGGCGATTCCGCCCTGTGGGCCTACGGGGTGTGCGCCGTGGCCATGGGGCTGATCGTGCTCTGCTTCGCGGACGCGGGGAGCCGCGTGGCGCTCACCGGCGGGCCGTACGCGTACGTGGAAACGGCGTTCGGGCCCTTCGTGGGCTTCCTTGCCGGGGTGCTGCTCTGGGCGGTGGGGACGTTCGCGCTCGCCGCCGTGTCCACCGTGCTGGCGGATTCGGTGGCCGCGCTGGTGCCGGCGCTGGGGAGTCCCATGGCCAAGGCGGGGGTGCTGGTGGCGGCCTACACGCTGCTGGCGTGGGTCAACGTGGGCGGGGTCAAGCAGGGGGCGCGGCTCAACGACGTCGCCACCGTCGCCAAGCTCCTCCCGCTGCTGCTGCTGGTGGCGGCGGGGGCGCTGGCGGTGCGGCCGGAGAACCTGGCGGCCGCGGCTCCGGACACCGGCGGCTTGGCCCGTGCCTGCATCGTCCTGATCTTCGCCTTCGCGGGGGTGGAGAGCGCCCTGGTGCCCAGCGGCGAGGTGCGCGAGCCGGCCCGCACGGTGCCCCGCGCCATCCTCATGGCCATGCTGGGGATCACGGTGCTCTACCTGGCGCTGCACGCGGTGGCGCAGGGAGTCCTGGGGAGCGGCGCCCTGGCCGCCAGCGCCACCCCCCTGGCCGACGCCGCGGGGCGGGTGATGGGCCCCGGCGGGCGCGCGCTGATCCTGGTGGGAACGGCCGTCTCCACCTTTGGATACGTGAGCGGGATGATGCTGGCCGTGCCGCGCGCCCCCTTCGCCATGGCGCGCGACGGCTTCCTCCCGCGGCCGCTGGCGGCGGTGCACCCGCGTTTCCACACGCCGCACGTGGCCATCGCGTTCCAGGCGGTGATCACCTGCGCACTGGCCGTCTCCAGCCAGTTCATCCTCCTGGCGGTGCTCGCCAACCTGTCGACGCTCCTCCTGTACGCCGCGTGCTGCGTGGCCGCGTGGGAGCTGCGCCGCCGCGGCGTGGAAACCGGCGGGGGCACGCCGTTCCGCGTGCCGGCCGCGCCCGTGATCCCCTGGCTCGCGCTGGCGGTGATCGCCTTCATGCTCTTCTCGGTGACGTGGACGGAGTGGGCGTGGGTGATCGGGGTGCTCGTGCTGGCAGCCGTCCTCTTCTTCGCCCCACGCGGCAGCCGCGCGGCGCGCGCGTGATCGTGTGCTTCTCTCCGGGGCTGTGTGTGAGATGGCCGTGACCTACTGCGAGGCCGCGCCCGGCCACCCCTTCCACGGGCCGTATCACGACGGCGAGTACGGGTTCCCGCTGCGCCGGGACGACGAGCTCTTCGAGCGGCTGGTGCTGGAGATCAACCAGGCGGGGCTCTCATGGCTCACCATCCTCAGGAAGCGCGAAGCCTTCCGCCGCGCGTTCGACGGGTTCGACGTGGAGCGGGTGGCGGCGTATGGCGATGCAGATCGCGCCCGCCTCCTGGCCGACGCGGGGATCGTGAGGAACCGCCTCAAGGTGGACGCGGCGATCGACAACGCGCGGCGCATCCTGGCCCTGCGCGCATGGCACGGCTCGTTCGCGGGATGGCTGGATGCGCATCATCCCCGCTCCAAAGAAGCTTGGGTGAAGCTGTTCAAGCAGACCTTCCGCTTCACGGGCGGCGAGATCGTGGGCGAGTTCCTGATGAGCACCGGCTACCTGCCGGGCGCCCACCAGGAGGGGTGCCCCGTCTTCGCCCGCGTCGCTGCCCTCGGCCCGCCCTGGATGCGCCAACCCCTCACCCCGGCCACCCCGTGAAGATCCCCAAGGAATGGCTGACGCAGAAGGCTGGGAACGCGCCGGTCGCGGAGCACCGCAACCTCCCCGAGATGCCGGCGCTGCGCATCCGCATGGCGTGGCAGAAGCTCAAGGCCAAGGCGCAGGAGGGGGACGAGCTCTGGGCCTTCGCCAACCCGTCCAACACGTGGAAGAAGATGGGGAAGCAGACCGGCTACGCCCTGGTGCGCAACGGCAAGATCGTGGAGAGCACGGTGGTGACGAACAGCTTCGCCTGAGATGAAAAGCGTGTCTGGCACAGGGGCACGACGACGCTGTCCTGCGCGGCGGGAGTGGAGTGGCTTCTAATCCGTCGGATGGTCCGTAATCTCCACGGTCCTCTGTTGTTTCGCTGCTGGCTGCGACAGCGGATCGAATGGCGGCAGTACGTGAGGCGCTTCAGGAACTGTGGTTTCCCCCGCCTGCATGGACGTGTCGACTAGATCAGCCGCACGGAACAGTTCGTACGAGTCCCAGTCCCACAGCACGGTTGACTGGATCTCAGATACCGGGAGCACGATCTGGAAGTCTTCCGGTTCGAGCAAGTGATCGGGTTCCCGCGGTGGCCAACGGCCTGGCGGTTCGGGCTTCGGTCCCTGCCTCGTCCCAGTTCCGCGCCACCGCTTGCAGAACGGGACTGTACTTCGTGGTGAAGTTCACCTTATGCGTCGTCGGGTCGCGGTACCCGCTGTCGGTGGGTAGGACCCGGACGTACTTCCGTTCATAGGCTGGGTCGAAGTTCTGGAGCACGAAGCCGATGTAGAACTTCCCGTTCTTGAGTGTAACGGCGACCGGAAGGGTCCGCTGGATCGACTCCTCCATGACGATCTCCAGGTAGTCGCCCCACGCTTCCATGGCCGCACGCGCGTAGTGATTCCGATCACGCCCGAATAGCCGCAAGATCCCGTTCAGCGGCCACCATCCCAACGATCCGCCAAGGAAGGCGATCAGCGACGTCCCGGCGTATGGGAATGGCACAAGTTTTCTCACTCCTCCCGGATCGAGGAATCGACCGCGTTGATGAGGATCACCCCGACGAACGCGACTATCAGCCAAGCCAGACCGGCCGCAGCGGCGTGAAAGAGCAGGCGTTCGCCAGCGTAGCGTTTCGTTGCGAAACGGGTGGGAAGCCAGTGGGTGATAAAAAAGTACCCCCCCGAGCAGAGGCAGGAGGAGTACGTTGAACGGCATGGGTCTGTCCTCTCGGAAGGGCTGTTAAGTCTTCTTCGATGGCGCGTTGCTGCCCCGGCCCTTGGCGTCGCGGCTGATGGACTGCTTAATTGCCCGCCGGCCATTCTCGCTCTGGAGCACGTCGCGCGCCTTGACGAAGCTCACGCCCGAGTCGGTGGTATGGACCTTCGCGCTCTTGTTCGGGTGCTTGTCGTTCGGCGTCATATGCGCTTCCGAGGTGGCGAGGGGCGACTCTCGCACTAGGATAGTGCGGGTCCTTTAGTGCGTCAATCTACGTATACTCGTTTGGGGTGGTTCCGTTCGCCTGGACGTTCAGGCCCACCCCGCGGCAGACATCGAGGCCGAGGTTTCATCGCCCCCCACTCGTCTATAAACACGCGATGCAACGCTTACAGCAAGGAATATTCTCCCGCTGCGCGCCTTGCGATTGAGTGTCAGAGTGACCTCGTCCCTCGCCGGGCGGAGCACTGGTGCTTACACTTCCCTTTGTCGTTTACCGGACTCACCGCCGACGTACGCCCGCCCGGTGCCCGGGCGCACCCACCACACACCACAGGAACGCCATCGATGTGCTGCCCTGAGCTCGTACGCTCTGCGCTCGCCGTCACGCCCGCCCCGGCCGGGACCGGCGAGATCGCGCCCGCGGTCCGGTTCGCGGACCCGGAGGGCGCATCCTTCCGCCGGGTGGCGGACCTGACGCACGTCATCACGCCGGGCTTCCCCATCTTCCCCTTCTACAAGCCCTTCGCTATGCGGCAGCTCGCCGCCGTGGAGCGGGAAGGGTTCGGCGCCAACGAGCTGTGCTACGCCGAGCACGTGGGGACGCACATCGACGCCCCCGCGCACTTCGTGGCCGGCGGCACGACGGTGGAGCACCTCCCCGCGTCCAGCCTGCTCGCCCCGCTGGTGGTGGTGTCGCTGGCGGAGCGCGCGGCCCGTGACGAGGACACGCTGCTCGTCGTCGACGACCTGCTGGCGTGGGAGCGGCGGCACGGGCGCATCCCGGCCGGCGCCGTGGTCGCGCTCCACTCGGGGTGGGAGGAGCGCGTGGGCGACCCCGCCCGCTTCCTCAACGCCGACGCCTCCGGCACGATGCACTCGCCCGGGTGGAGCGGCGAGGCGGTGGAGTGGATGCTGAACGAGCGCGAGTTCAACGGCATCGCCATCGACACGCTCAGCCTGGACGCCGGCAACTCCGCCACGTACCCCGCGCACCGCCACCTCCTGGGGGCGGGGAAGTACGGCCTGGAGAACGTGGCCAACCTGGGCCGCGTCCCCCCGGCCGGCGCCACGCTCGTCGTGGGCGCGCCCCGGCACGAGGGCGGCACCGGCGGCCCCGCCCGCGTGCTGGCCCTCTTCTGATCCGCAGTCCCTCAACCGCAGAGCGTTCAATGACGATGCATTCGCGTATCCCGCTGGCCGCGCTGGCCGCGACCCTCCTGTGCGCTCCCGCCGCGAACGCGCAGGCCGCCGAATCGGCCGACGCGGGGCCCACCTGCGCCGAGCGCGGCATGCAGCGCCTGGCCGTGATGGTGCCCCCCGGGCGCACCGCGGACGACGTGCGGCAGCTCGCCCAGAACGGCTCCCTGGCGCCCAACGGGACGGAGGTGTTCATCGTGCCGGCCGGGCACTTCACGGCCATGCGTGACGAGGCGGGCTACCGGTCGCGGATGGACAGGATGATGCACCGCTTCCTGGAGGATGGCGGCGAGGTGCAGGGTACCGCCAGCATCCTCCTGCTGCTGGATGAGAACGGCGCGGTCACGGAGATCCATCCCAACACGCGCAACAAGCGGCTGGATCGCGAGATGACGCGGATGTGGACGGGCGCGGCGTTCGAGCCGTACCGCGTGGACGGGTGCCGCGTGCGCGCCTGGATCCACGTCCCGCTCACCTTCTCCTCGGACTTCGGCCTCACGGACCGGCGGATCGAGGTCAAGACCAACCAGCCGTAGGCCACGCACCGAGACACAGGGAGAACATGCGCATCCTGACGGCCGTACTCCTCCTCGCCGCGAGCGCGGCGAGCGCGCAGGCGCCCGACCTGGTGGTCCTTCACGGCGCGGTGTGGACGGGCGTGCCCGGCGCGCCGGACGCGCAGGCGCTGGCGGTGCGCGGGGGGCGCATCGTGGCCGTGGGGCGCGACGCGGAGGTGCGGCGGCTGGCGGGACCCCGCACCCGCGTGGTGGATGCGCGCGGGCGGATGGTGGTGCCGGGGTTCGTGGATTCGCACGTCCATTTCGTGACGGGCGGCTTCTCGCTGGCCTCCGTGCAGCTTCGCGACGCGCGCACGCGGGAGGAGTTCATCCGCCGCATCCGCGACTTCGCCAGGACGGTGCCCGCCGGCACCTGGATCACGGAGGGGAACTGGGACCACTCGCTGTGGGGCGGCGAGCTGCCGCGGCGCGAGTGGGTCGATTCCGTGACTCCCGGGCATCCCGTGTGGATCAGCCGGCTGGACGGGCACATGGCGCTCGCCAACAGCGCCGCCCTGCGCGCCGCCGGCGTCACCCGCGAAACGCCGGACGTGGAAGGCGGGGAGGTGGTGCGCGGCCCCGACGGCGAGCTCACGGGCGTGCTCAAGGACAACGCGATGGGGCGGGTGGAGCGCGCGGTGCCGCCCCCCTCCGCCATCATGCAGGACCGGGCGCTGGACGCGGCCATGCGCTACGTGGCGGAGCAGGGGGTGACGGGCGTGCACCACGTGGGCGGCTGGGACGACCTGGCCGTCTTCCGCCGCGCGCACGCCGCGGGAAGGCTGCGCACCCGCATCTACGCCGCCGTGCCGCTGGACACGTGGGAGCGGCTGCGCGACACCGTGGCCGCGCGCGGCCGGGGCGACGCGTGGCTGCGCATCGGCGGGCTGAAGGGGTACGTGGACGGGTCGCTGGGGTCGCACACCGCGGCCTTTCACAAGCCGTTCACCGACGCGCCGGCGGACTCGGGGCTCATCGTGACGCCCCCGGCGGAGCTGGAGCGCTGGATTCGCGGGGCGGACGCGGCGGGGCTGCAGGTGATGGTGCACGCCATCGGCGACCGCGCCAACTCGCTGATCCTGGACCTCTTCCAGGCCGCCGCGCGCGCCAACGGGCCGCGCGACCGGCGCTTCCGGGTGGAGCACGCGCAGCACATCGCCCCGGCGGACCTGGCGCGCTTCGGGCGGCTGGGGGTGATCCCCAGCATGCAGCCGTACCACGCCATCGACGACGGGCGCTGGGCGGACCGGGTGATCGGCCCCGAGCGGTCGCGCACCACCTACGCCTTCCGCTCGCTGCTGGACGGCGGGGCGCGGCTGGCCTTCGGGAGCGACTGGTTCGTGGCGCCGCCCACCCCGCTGGAGGGGATCTATGCCGCCGTCACCCGCCGCACGCTGGACGACCGCAACCCCGGCGGCTGGGTCCCCGCGCAGCGCATCACGGTGGAGGAAGCCCTGCGCGCCTACACGGCGGGCTCCGCCTACGCCGGCTTCGACGAGCGCGAGCGGGGCACGCTGCAGCCCGGCCGCGCCGCCGACTTCACGATCATCGACCGCGACCTGCGCCGCATCGCCCCGGAGACGATCCGCGACGCGCGCGTGCTGATGACGGTGGTGGACGGGGGCGCGGTGTACGAGCGTCCGTGACGGACGGGGGGTGCCTCAACTGCGGGGCCATGCTGGCGGGCGAGTTCTGCCACCTCTGCGGGCAGAAGAGCGAGCCGCTCGTGCTCCCCGTGCGCGAGATGGCGGCCGGGCTGGCAGGCGACCTCCTCTCGCTGGACGCGCGCATCGTCCGCACGCTGCGGGGGCTGCTCTTCCGCCCCGGCTTCCTGACCCGCGAGTACCTGGCGGGACGGCGGGTGGGCTACGTGCCTCCGTTCCGCCTGTACCTGATGGCGAGCGCCGTGAACCTGGCGCTCTCGGCGTGGCTGCGCTCCAACACTTTCTTCTTCTTCTCCGCCACGCCGGGCGCGGAGAGCGCGCGGACCATCGCCCTCCTCCCGCGGGTGATGTTCCTCCTCCTCCCGGCTTTCGCGGCGGTGCTGGCGCTGGTGTACCGGGGGCGGATGTTCGCCGAGCACTTCGTATTCGCCCTCCACTTCCACTCCGCCGCCTTCCTCATAGCCACCCTCCACGTCCTCCTGGTGGCCCCGGATGCGGGGATCCCCGGGATCCTGGTTCCCGCCGCCCGCCTGCTGGACGCGGTGCTGCAGATCGCCCTCTTCGCGCACCTCTACCTTTCGCTGCGCCAGGTGTACGGTGGGTCGCGTCTGGCGACGGCCGCTTCGATGGCGGCGGTGCTGGCCGCGTACCTCCTGGTCCTCGTCGCGGCGCTGGCGCTCACCATCCAGTTCGTGATCCGCTCGGCCTGAACAGCGGGGCTCACCACAGAGGTACAGGGGAGCGGGATTGCTGCCCCGTGCCGGATGGCCCATCTTTGAGGAAGCTTCCGCGACTACCCTCCATCCCACTCCCATGCAGCTCCGAATCCTTGCCTCCGCGGCCCTGCTCGTGCTGGCGGCGGTCCCCGTCCGCGCCCAGTGCCACTGGGAGGCGGACCTTCCGCGGCGCGCCAGCGATGCGCGCGACGTGCTGGCCTACAGGGCGGTGACGGCCGCGCACCGCTCCGCCATCGTTTCCGCCGTAGTGGCCGCCGGCGTGGCGGAGCCGAAGGGCGTCGTCGCCGTCACGGCGGAGCGGAATGGCGCGGATGCGCGGGTCCAGGCCTTCGATACGAACTTCCCCGCCGCCCTGCTCTACCCCCTGACGTCCGCCCTCGCGGAGCCGATGAAGCAGCTCCCCGCCCAGGGCATGCGCCGCGTCGCGACCCTGGTGAGGCTGGATACGGTCGCCCTTCCGCCGGCGCGCGCCGACGGGAAGCGGCGCGAGTGCAAGCCGATCCTGGTGAACCGGATGACCTTCGTGGACGAGCTGAACCGCTGGCGCGACTCCCCGGAGGGAGAGACGCGCCAGCGCGCCGAGGTGGGAATGGTCGTGGACCGGGATGGCCGCGTGCGGCACGTGGAGATCCTGGCGCCCAGCGGGTCGGAGCGGTTCGACCAGTTTGCCCGGCGGCTCGCGGCGGGCGCCCAGATGCGGCCGGCCACCGAGGACGGCGTTCCCATGGATGCCTGGGTGCGCCTGCCGATCAGCGTCCAGTAATCCGAAACTTCCCGCCGGCCGGGCGCGTCTTGAAGCGCGTCCCGCGGGCGGGTATACTACGCCCGCCCCCGTCTCCCCTGCCGAACTCCGCCTTGCCCGCACACACCCTGACCGACGGCCGCGAGTGGCTGGTGGAGGCGCATGGGTGCCGTGAGGCGCCGCTGGCAGACGCCGGCGAGCTGCGGCTGCTGTTCGCCGCCATGGTGCGCGGCCTGGGGCTGCATCCCGTGGGCGAGCCGCTCTGGCACAAGTTCCCCGGGCCCGGCGGCGTCACGGGGATGGTGCTGCTGGCCGAGAGCCACCTGACCGTGCACACCTTTCCCGAGCACGGCTCGCTCTGCCTCAACCTGTTCTGCTGCCGTCCGCGGCCGGAGTGGGCGTTCGAGGACGAGCTGCGCGCCCGCTTCGGCGCGGAGAGCGTGACGGTGCGCATGGTGGAGCGCCCCTACGCCGCGCTGGTGGCGCCGTGACGACGGCCCAGTGCCCGAGCTGCGGCGGGCCAGTGGAGTTCCGCTGGGCGGACGCCGTGCAGACCGTCTGCCCCTACTGCTCGTCCGTGCTGGTGCGGCACGACGTGGCGTTGGAGCGGGTGGGAAAGGTGTCGGCGCCCCCGCGTGCCGACTCGCGCATCCAGCTCGGCACCGCGGGGGTGTACCGCGGGCGCAGCTTCACGGTGGTGGGCCGCCTCGCGTACGCTTGGGAGCGGGGCGCGTGGAACGAGTGGCACGTGGTCACCGGCGACGGACGCAGCGGGTGGCTGGCGGAGGCGGACGGCGAGCTGTCGATGACCGTCCTCGCCGCGCCGCCGCCTACGCTTCCCCCGGCGGAGCGGGTCAGCGTGGGCGCGGAGGTGGAGTGGGGCGGGGAGCGGATGCAGGTGACGGAGGTGGTGCGCGCGCGCTACGCCGGCACGGAGGGCGACCTCCCTTTCGCGTACTGGGACAAGGACGAGATCCTCTTCGCCGACCTGCGCTCGGGCGGCTCGCGGGTGGGCACCATCGACTACAGCGAGTCGCCGCCCCTGCTCTTCGCGGGCGAGTGGGTGGATTGGGACGCGCTGGGGCTGACCAACCTGCGCGACCTGGCGGCGGCGCGGGCCCAGCAGGTGCGCACCATGAACTGCCCCCGCTGCGGCGGCGCGGTGGAGGTGCGGGCCGCGGGGCGCACGGTGACGGTGGCGTGCGGGTCGTGCGGCTCGCTGCTGGACGCGCAGGACCCGGGGCTGCGCGTGGTGCAGAGCTTCCAGGAGCGGGCGATGCACACGCCGCGCATCCCGCTGGGCACGCGCGGGCGCATGCACGGGGTGCAGTGGGAGGTGATCGGGTTCCAGATCCGCTCCGTGAAGGAGGAGGGGATCGAGTACCCGTGGAGCGAGTACGTGCTCTACCACCCCGAGCGAGGCTTCCGCTACCTCACGGAAGAGGCCGGCCACTGGACGGACGCCGTCCCCCTGCACGGAGTCCCCACGCTGGCGATGGCGGGCGGGCGCCCCACGGCCACGCTCAACGGCGAGCGCTTCAAGCACTACGCGACCGACGAGGCCACCACCACCTTCGTTCTCGGCGAGTTCCCGTGGGAGGTGCGCGTGGGCGACGCCGAGGTGGTGCGCGACTTCGTGCACCCGCCCCGCATGCTCTCCGGCGAGGACACGGCGGGCGAGACGGCGTGGTCCATCGCCGAGTACGTCGCCCCGGCCACCATCTGGAAGACCTTTGGGCTTCCCGGCGCGCCCCGGCCGCCCCGGGGGGTGTTCGCCTGCCAGCCGTCGCCGCACACCGGGCGCGCGAAGCGCTACGGGCGCGTGTTCGGAGTCCTGGCGGCGCTCTTCCTGGTGCTGGCCGTGGGGCGCTGCTCCACCGCGAAGATGGAGCGGGTGTTCCACGAGAGCTACGTCTTCGACCTCGGAGTCCCGGATGAAGCCAGCTCGGTGGATGCGGGCCCCATCGTCCTCACGGGGAAGGCCGCGCCCCTCCAGGTGGAGGTGAACACCTCCCTGAACAACGCGTGGGCCTTCTTCGCCTTCGCCCTGGTGAACGAGGAGACGGGGCGGCGGCTGGAGTTCGCGCGCGAGATCAGCGAGTACAACGGAGTGGAGGGCGGCGAAAGCTGGAGCGAGGGCTCGCCGAACGACGAGGTGCGCCTCCCCGCGGTGCCGCCGGGCCGCTACCGGCTCCAGATCGACCCGGAGGCCGAGACGCAGGTGGCGTACACCGTCACGCTGACGCACGACGTGCCGGGCTTCGGCATCTTCATCACGGCTTTCATCCTCCTCGCGGCCCCCGCCGCGCTGGTCGCCATGTCCGCCGCCGGCTTCGAGGCCGGGCGCTGGGCCGAGAGCGACTACGCCCCGGACGACGATTGAGGGCCCTCACCCGGCAGCTTACAGCTGCCACCCTCTCCCACAAACCGCGTGGGAGAGGGGACGAGTTCGGGCGCGGTGGGGCAGGGTGCCGCGCCATCTCGAACGCTCCTGCAGAAACAGCGGGGCTCGCACGGAGACACAGAGAGGTCTCGGCCGTAAACGCAGGCGAAGTATTCCCCTCCCAGGGCAGTTCCTGGGAGAGGGTGGCAGCTGTAAGCTGCCGGGTGAGGGCCTCCCGTTCCCCGTTCCCCGTTCCCCAATGCAAGGTCCCCGCATCTACCTCCTCTACGGCCTCGCCGTCCTCGGGCTGCTGGGCTGGGTGGAGTACACCGGGTGGAGCATGACGTCGGTCAACGAGTCGCGCGAGGGGGCCCCGCGGTCCGTGCGTGACAATCCCGGGGCGAACCGCCCCATCTACGGCGGCTCCGGCCGCTACGTCGGCGGAAAGTAAAGGCGATCACATGAACCAGTTAGCGAACGACATCCTGGCCGTCGTCATCTACTCCCTGCTGGGGATCGTGATCCTGGCGGTGGCGCTCGTGGTGGTGGACCGGATGACGCCGGGGACGCTGTGGAAGGAGCTGATCGAGGAGCACAACACCGCGCTCGCCATCGTGATGGGGGCGGTGGTGATCGCCTTCGCGATCGTCATCAGCGCGGCCATCGTGGGCTGAGCGTGCGCCACACGCGGGAGGGCGGCTCCCCCGGGATGGCCGCCGCGCTCTTCACCTCCGTGCTCCTGATCGCGGCGTGCGGGCTGGTGTACGAGCTGGTGGCCGGGGCGCTCTCCAGCTACCTGCTGGGCGACAGCGTGATGCAGTTCTCCACCGTCATCGGCACCTACCTGGCCGCCATGGGGGTGGGGAGCTGGCTCAGCCGCTACGTCACCCGCGGCATCGTGGCGCGCTTCGTGGCCACGGAGCTGCTGCTGGCCGTGATCGGCGGCTTCTCGTCCGCCGTGCTCTTCCTGGCCTTCGCGTACACGGAAGCCTTTCGCTTCGCCCTGTACGCGCTGGTGGCGGTGATCGGCGCGCTTGTGGGGCTGGAGATCCCGCTGCTGATGCGCATCCTCAAGGGGCGCTTCGAGTTCAAGGACGTGGTGGCGCACGTCCTCACCTGGGACTACCTGGGGGCGCTGGGCGCGTCGCTGCTCTTTCCCGCCGTGCTGGTGCCGGAGCTGGGGCTGGTGAGGTCGGCCATCGCGTTCGGCATCGTGAACGCCCTGGTCGCGCTCTGGTCCACCTACCTGTTCCGCGACGTGCTGGGCGCGCGGGGGGTGCTGCAGGGGGCGTGTCTGGTCGTGCTCGCGCTGCTGTGCGCGGGCTTCGTGGGGGCCGAGCGCCTGACCCGCGCGGCCGAGCGCAGCATCTACGCGGACGAGATCGTCTTCACCCGCGACTCGCGCTACCAGCGCATCGTGCTGACCGCGTGGAAGAACGACCTGCGCCTCTTCCTCAACGGCCACCTCCAGTTCTCCTCGCGCGACGAGTACCGCTACCACGAGGCGCTGGTGCACCCGGGGCTGGCGGCGCTCCCCGGCGCCCGCCGCGTGCTGGTGCTGGGCGGCGGCGACGGGCTGGCCGTGCGCGAGGTGCTGCGCTACCCCGGCGTGCGGGAGGTGACGCTGGTGGACCTGGACCCCGAGATGACGCGCCTGTTCGCCACGCACCCCGTGCTCACGGGGCTCAACGGCAATTCCCTGCGCTCGCCGCGGGTGCGCGTGGTGAACGCCGACGCCTTCGTGTGGCTGGCGGAGACGGACGAGATGTTCGACTTCGTGGTGGTGGATTTCCCCGATCCCTCCAACTACGCCGTCGGCAAGCTGTACACGACGGCTTTCTACCGCCTCCTGGACCGGCGGCTGAGCCGCGACGGGCTCTTCGTGGTGCAGAGCACGTCGCCCATGTTCGCGCGGCGCGCCTTCTGGAGCATCGACGCCACCCTGCGCGACGCCGGCTTCCGCACGCGCCCCTACCACCTCTACGTGCCGTCGTTCGGCGAATGGGGATTCGTGCTGGCGGGGCGCGGGGAGTACGCGGCGCCCACCGAGCTCCCGTCCGGCCTGCGCTTCCTCACTCCCAAAGGCGTCCCGCAGCTCTTCGACTTCCCCGCCGACATGCGGCCGGTGCCCGCCGCCGTCAACCGGCTGGACGACCAGATCCTGGTGCGGTATTACGACCAGGACTGGAAGGAATTCGGGGCCTAGGCTCACACAGAGACACAGAGGCACAGAGAAGATGCTTTTCTCTGTGCCTCTGTGTGAGCCCCGCTGTTTCAGTGCGCGGCGGAGTCCGCCGGGGCGGCCGGCGCCGGGGTGGGCGTGGCCGGGTCCATCGTGGGTGCCGCGGGCGTCGGGGATGCCGCCGGGTCGGTGGCCGGGGCCGTGGTCTCGGCGCTGCCGTTCTCGGGCGTGACCGAGTTCTGGGTGGATCCCGGCTCGTCGCTGCCGCAGGCGGCGAGGGTGGAGAGGGCGAGCACCGCGATGAGCTTCTTCATGATGGGCCTCGTAGAGCAGGGTGGCCGACCGGTGCGGGAAGCGCCCGGTTCGGCACACCGTAAAGGCAACGGGTGTGCCTCGTGGCGTGCGCCTCAAAATCCCAGCATCTGCGCCGTTTCCGGTGGATCGCGCGGCGTCCGCGGGGCGTCCGGACACCCGTTCGGAACAGTGCTGCCTGTTCGCTGAACACTTTGCCGCGCAACGACTTGCCTGGCGAGTAAACTCGCGGCAACGACTGCACGAAGTCCGCCTTCGCGGACTTGTATCCTCCAGCTTCAGCGGAAGGTCATAGTCCCCGCAGGGGGACTTCGTGCAGTTGTTGCAGCGAGTTCACTCGCCAGCAACGACGCGCGCAAGTGCCTCCCGCACCCCCGCGCCGTCCAGCAGCGTCTCGGGGTCGTGCGCGGCCAGGGTGCGGGCCAGGGCGGGGAGGATGTCGCTCCACGGCAGGCCGGGCGCGCGGACGGTCGCGGTGAATGGGGCGCCCTCCACCGTGCGCCAGCGGCGGCCGTCGTGGACGAAGGCGGCGAGGTCGGCGCGGGTGGCGGCGCCCTCGGGGTCCGTCCAGGCGTGCTGCACCAGGGCCAGCCAGACGGGGCCGTCCACGGCGTGGAGCACGGGCCCGCGTCGGTGCCTCTCCGTCCAGCAGCGCGGGCGGCCGAGGACGGGGTGCGGCTCGCCGGGGAGGGGCGGGAGCGCGGGCCAGGCCAGGGGCGGAAGGTCGGGGACGCCGCGAAAGGTGCCCGCGTGCGCGTCCCAGCGGAGGCGCTGGGGGTAGAGGCGCTCGGAGCGCGCGGGGACGTCCGCGGCTTCCAGCCAGCGCATCGGGCTGTCCACGGTGGCACACTGCGTTTCGCGCACCCACCGCGCCCACTCCGCGAACTGCGTGTGCAGGATGCGGCGCGCCTCCGCCCGGTCGCGCCCGCGCACGGGGAAGCCGATGCGGGCGCCGCTGTCGTCGCGCTCCATCCACGACTCGGCGGGCACTCCCTCCTCGCGCCGCTCCAGGATGGAGACGCCCACGGCCCGGCAGCGCGTTTCGGCGGCGCTGCGGCCGGCGTTCGCGCGGTAGATGTGCACCACGCGCCGCGCCACGCGATGCACGCCGTTGCGCTCGTACTCCAGCAGCCCGCGGTAGAGCCCCTCGTGGCGCGGGCATCGCCACACTTCGGGGTACAGGCGGCTGTCGCCCAGCACGGGGAGGGGCACGTCCGGCGTCCACGCCACCTCGTGCTCCGGGATCACGCCGCGCGCGGGGACCTCGATCCAGGGGATGCCCAGGCCGCGGTACTTGGCGGCCCGCACGTCGTCCACCGCGCTGGACGCGTAGACCTCCACGGCCGCGACGACGATGCCGTCCCGCATCAGCACCAGGTCCGCGCGCAGGGAGGGAAGGGAGTGCTCCACGCGCACTTCGTCCCACCGCACGGGCCAGGGGGTCTCCGGGGCGGCGGCGCAGCGCTCCGTGCTGCGCTCCTGGGGAACGCGGTGGCAGAGCGGGCGTACGATGATGGGCCCGCCGCGCCCCAACTGCTCGGCCAGGTGGATCTTGGCCGCGTGGTGCAGGGCCCCCTCGCCTCGCGCGGCGGCGCACTGCGAGCCGGCGAGGTGCGCGTAGTGGGCGCGGTTGCGCGTGCCCAGCTTCATCCAGACCCGTTCCAGGCACACGGGGCAGAAGCTGCGCGGCCGGCGGCGCGGCGGGAGCGCGCGGTACGCCGCCACGGGTACCAGCAGGTGCAGCGTGCCTTCCATGAAGCGGCGCGCGCCATCCACCGCCGCCACGAACGACGCGGCGCTCCCCGCCTCGTCCGCCGCGACGTACGCCCACGCCAGCCGCACCTCGTTCCGGTCTACCATGCGTGCAATCTACAAGACGTTCTCCTCTGTGTCTCTGTGCCTCTGTGTGATATTCTTCGCCCTGCCCGCGCAGGGACAGGTGACGGTCACACTGGACAACGACATCCTCGCGCTGCGCGGGCGGGGGGCGCCGGCGGACTACGACTACACGCACGGGCTCACGGTGGCGGTGGGCCGGTTCCTGGTCGGGCAGCGCATCTACACGCCGAGGCTCGATGGACCCGAGCCCGTCCCGGGGGAAAGGCCGTACGCCGCGTGGCTCTTCGCGGGCGCTCAGATTGCACGCGGGGACCGCTCGCTGGCGCTGGAGATCGGGTGGACGGGACCGGCGGCGCTGGGCGAGCCGGTGCAGAACGGCGTGCATCGCCTCGCGGGCTCGCAGCGGCAGGAGGGTTGGGAGCACCAGACCGGGTTCGAGCCCGGCATCCTGCTGCGCGTCCAGGAGGCCCGCCGCTGGGACTGGGGCCCCGCGCGCATCCAGCCCGCCGTACGGGTCGCGCTGGGCAACGTGCGCACGGCGGCCGCCGCAGGCGCCCACGTGGAGGTGGGACGCGGCCCGGGTGCCTACGCGCGCGTGGGCGCACGCCAGGAGTGGGTCGCGCGCGACATCTTCCTGGACGGCAACACCTTCCACAGCCGCTCCACCGCCCGCAAGCTTCCCTTCGTCAGCGAGGGCGAAGCCGCCGCCGGCTTCCGCGCGCGCCGCTGGTCGGCCGAGTACCGCTTCATCGCCCGCACCCGCGAGTACCGCGCGCAGCCGCGAGCCCACGCCTACGGCTCGCTCGTACTGACGGTGGCGCCCGCCACGCGCCCCTGACCGCCGCACGCGAAGTAGTCCCCTCTCCCAGGGCAGTTTCTGGGAGAGGGTGGCAGCTGCGAGCTGCCGGGTGAGGGCGAAACCAAACCTCCCAACCGGCGTAATACCATGCGTTTCCGCGCCCCGGCGACCGTCCGGGCGCCGCCAGGCCCCTGCCCCCGCGAAGCCGTGAAGAAGTCCTCAGCCGTACGCCTCACGCTGGTCTCCGCCCTTGCCGCCGGCGCGGCGGGGTGCGGCAGCGACCAGCCGCAGCAGACGATGCGCGGGTGGTGCGACCCGGAGAGCCCCGAAGTGTGCGAGGACCGGCCCCGCGCGGGCTTCGTTCCCATGTTCTTCCCCATCTACCACCGGGGGATCTACTACGACAACCGCGGCATCGGGCGCACGGGGCCGGGAGGCGCCGTGGTGAGGAACGCGCCGCGCCCCACCATCTCGCGCGGCGGGTTCGGGCGCACGGGGTCCGGTCGCGGCGTGGGCGCCTGAGCGTGCGCCGCCAGCTCCATCCCCCGCGCCCCGACTGGGAGCGCCGCGTGGAAGAGGTCGGGCTCCGCCACCACACGGCCGGCGGAGTGCCGTACTGGAACGAGGAGGCGCACTACGTCTTCTCGATGGCCGAGGTGCGGCGCATCGAAGAGGCCACGCGCGAGCTGCACGCGCTCTGCCTGGAGGCCGCGGAGGCGGTGATCGAGGGGAAGCGCTACGCGGAGCTGGCGATCCCGCCGCACGCGGTGCCGCTGATCGAGGCGTCGTGGGAGGCGGACGCGCCCTCGCTGTACGGGCGCTTCGACCTGTCGTACGACGGGCGCGGCGAGCCCAAGATGCTGGAGTACAACGCGGACACGCCCACCTCGCTGGTGGAGGCGGCGGTGGCGCAATGGTACTGGCTGGAGGACCGCTTCCCCGGCTCGGACCAGTTCAACCGCGTCCACGAAGCGCTGGTGGAGACGTGGGCGGGGGTGCGCGCCTACCTGTTCAGCGGCCGCGTGCACTTTGCCTCCATGCCAGACGCGGAGGACGAGGCCACGGTGGAGTACCTGCGCGACACGGCGCAGCAGGCGGGGCTGGAGACGGTGCAGCTCACCGTGGAGGAGATCGGGTGGGACGCGCGGGAGCGGGAGTTCGTGGACGTGGAGGGACTCCCCATCCGCTGCGTCTTCAAGCTGTACCCGTGGGAGTGGATGATGCACGAGGAATTCGGCCGCAACCTGGCGCGCGTGCGGGCGCCGGTGCAGTGGATGGAGCCCGCGTGGAAGATGATCCTCTCCAACAAGGGCATCCTCCCCATCCTCTGGGAGCGCAACCCCGGCCACCCCAACCTCCTCCCCGCCTACCGCGACGACCTGCTCTTCACGCCGGCGGACGCGTACGTGGTGAAGCCGCTCCTTTCGCGCGAGGGGGCGAACGTGCGCATCGTCTCCCCCTGGCACGCGCAGGCGGAGACGGGGGGCGACTACGGCGAGGAGGGCTTCGTGTACCAGGAGTACGCGCCGCTCCCCGCGTACGACGGCTGGCAGCCGGTGATCGGAAGCTGGATCGTGGGCCAGGACCCGGCGGGGATGGGGATCCGCGAGTCCGGCGGGCCCATCACGGACAACCTGAGCCGGTTCGTGCCGCATCGGATCGACGGAAGTGCGTAAGTGCGTAACGGCGCTGGTGGCCGACATGGCTGCGGCGGGCTGACGGAAGGCCCCCACCCCCCCGACCCCCGCTCCCCCAAGTTTGGGGGAGGGGGGCGCATCTTCGGTGACGCGGCGTGACCCAGGCTCATGCGGGGCTGCGGTTTCCGCCAACCCAAGGCCGCGCAACCCAAGGGCGCGGCTGGATGGCGGGAATGCGCCCCCCTCTCCCGTGATCGGGAGAGGGGGGTCGGGGGGGTGAGGGCCACTTTCCGCGCGCACCAGCACCTGGCAAGCGCACTCACGCACTCACGCGCTCACGCACTTTCCTTTGCGCCGCTTCTCTGCGTCCGCTACACTTGACGAACACCGCGACTCCCTCCACCCGCCCGCCCATGTCCGGCAAGAGCTACAAGTATCTCGACCTGATCACGGTGGTGTTCGTGACGGTGCTGCTCTGCTCCAACCTGATCGGGCCGGGGAAGGCCGCCACGCTGTGGGGGTTCAACTTCGGGGCGGGGATCCTCTTCTTCCCCATCTCGTACCTGTTCGGCGACATCCTGACGGAGGTGTACGGGTACGCGCGGGCCCGGCGCGTGGTGTGGATGGGGTTCGGGGCGCTGGCGTTCGCGTCGCTGATGAGCTGGGTGGTGCTCGCGCTGCCCCCCGCGGCGGGGTGGCGGGGGCAGGAGGCGCTGGTCTCCGTGTTCTCGCAGACGCCGCGCATCGTGATGGCCTCGCTGGCGGCGTTCTGGGTGGGAGAGTTCGCCAACTCGTACGCGCTGGCGCGGATGAAGCTCGCCACCTCCGGACGGTACCTGTTCACGCGCACCATCGGCTCCACCATCGTGGGGGCGGGCATCGACTCGGCGATCTTCTACCCGGTCGCCTTCCTGGGGGTGTGGGACACGCGGCTGGTGATGCAGGTGATGGTCTCCAACTACGTCCTCAAGGTGGTGTGGGAGGTGCTCGCCACGCCGTTCACCTACTGGGTGGTGGGCGCGCTGAAGCGGGCCGAAGGTGAGGACTACTTCGACCGCGGCACGGACTTCTCCCCCTTCAAAATGGCCACGGGCTGATGCTGAAGCTGGACCTGATCCACACGCTGGCCTTCGCCGGGCTCGTCCTGATGGTGGGCTACGGGGTGCGCGCCGCGCTCCCGGTGCTGGCGCGCTACAACATCCCGGGGCCCGTGATCGGCGGGCTGATCGCCTCCGTGGTCGGGCTGGTGGCGCACTCGCGCGGCACCCCGCTCTGGGAGTTCGACACCACGCTGCAGGCGCCGCTGATGATCGCCTTCTTCACCACCATCGGCTTCGCGGCGTCGCTGCGGCTGCTCAGGGTGGGCGGGCCGCAGGTGCTCGTCTTCTTCGCCATCGCCACCGTGTTCGCCGTGGTGCAGAACGTGGTGGGGGCGGGGATGGCCACGCTGTTCGGGCTCCACCCCCTCTTCGGAGTGCTCACGGGGTCGGTGACGCTCACGGGCGGCCCCGCCACCGGGCTGGCGTTCGCCCCCGTGTTCGAGCGGGCGGGGGTCGAAGGGGCCACCACCGTCGCCGTGGCCTCCGCCATGGTGGGGATCGTGTTCGGTGGGGTGATCGGCGGGCCCATCGGGACGCGGCTGGTGGAGCGGTACCGGCTGCACGACCGCCTGCGCACGCCCGTGGAGATGGAGACGCCGGTGGCCACGGAGCTGGTGGAGGCGCAGCTCCCGGAGCCGTCCACCGCCGCGCCGGAGGGGGAGGACGAGAGCTCGTGGCACCTCCTCAAGGCCGTCGTCCTGATCCTGGTGGCGATGTGGGCCGGCTCGTGGGTGAGCGCCGCGTTCACCTCGCTGGGGGTGACGCTCCCCGCCTACATCGGCGCCATGCTGGTGGCGGCCCTGATCCGCAACGTGGACGACGCCGTGGGGTGGATCGGGGTGTCGCAGCGCACCATCGACGACGTGGGGAACGTGGCGCTGGCGCTCTTCATCGCCATGGCGCTGATGACGCTGAAGCTGTGGGAGATCAGCAACCTGGCGCTCCCCATGCTCGCCATCCTGGCCGTGCAGGTGATCCTGGTGGCCATCGTGTGCGCCTGGCCCGTCTTTCCGGCCATGGGGCGCGACTACGACGCGGCGGTGATGGGAAGCGGGTTCGCGGGCTTCATGCTGGGGACTACGGCCAACGCCATGGCCAACATGCGGTCGCTGGTGGAGCGCTACGGCCCCGCGCCGCGCGCCTTCCTGGTGGTGCCGATGGTGGGGGCGTTCTTCATCGACTTCACCAACGCGGTGATCATCACCGTGTTCGTGAACCTGCTGGCGTGATGGGCCGCGTCTTCACCGGCCGCATCTCCCTCTTCGGCCGTCCGGCCGAGCGACGCCCGCGCATCGCGCACCCGCTCTTCCTCCTGGCGGACAGCCAGCTCCTGTTCTGGGCGGAAAGGGGCGAGCTCTTCCTGGAGCGGGCGCGCGAGCGCATCGAGCACGACCAGCCCCGCGCCGCCTACCTGGGCGCCTCCAGCGGCGACCAGCCCGACCTGTTCGCGCTTTTCGCGGGGGCCATGGAGGGGGTGGGAATCCGCCACTGCCGCCTGATCCCCGCCGAGCCCACGCCCGAGGACATGGAGTACCTGGAGGAGGCCCACCTCCTCCTGCTGGGCGGCGGCGACCCGCGCCTGGGGTGGCGCGCGTTCCAGGCCAGCGGCGTGGGCGACGCCATCCTGCGGCGCTACGTGGGGGGCGCGATCGTGGTGGGTGTGGGCGCGGGCGCGGTGCAGATGGGCCTCTCCGCCGGCGGCGCCGACCTCCCCACGCTGGGCCTGATCCCCTACGCCGTGGACGTGCGCCGCGAGGACGACGACTGGCCCGCCCTGCGCGACCAGGTGCGTGCGCACGCCGGCGGGGTGCACGGCCTGGGCATCCCCCGTGGCGGCGGCCTGATCTACCACCCCAACCACCGCGTGGAGCCCGTGCGGCACCCCGTGTGCGAGCTCGCCTGGCGCGGCGACGCCGTCTGCCAGTCCCAGCTCCGGCCCGATTGAAGGGAACCGGCACAACCCCGATGATGGGTTACAAATCAGACCGGGATGATAGGTAACACTTTCAGGATAGACGAAAGGTACGCTCATCCAGCCGTCCGACCTCGACGTCGTAGAACCACACGGCCCAAATCCCGTCCTCCACTTCCTCCAGAGCGACGTCTTCTTGAGCCAGTGTTTCGCTGACGAAGACGTTCCGCTGGTGGAAGCTGATCTCGCCTCCTCCGCGCACGCGCCTCACCTCGCAGTGGCCGGGGTACTCCGGCCCGGGGAGCTGCTCCGGGTAGGGACTCTGCGACGGCGGGTACTTCGAGCCGGGAGGCACCTGCCCCAGCGCCTCGTGCGGGCGCTCCTCGTTGTACTCCCTGCGCCAGGCATCGAAGCGCGTTTGCTGCGCCGTGCGATCGGCCGCCGGGGGGCGCGCCGTCTCCGCCTTGAGCGTCTTGTGCATGCGTTCGTGACGCCCGTTCTGGTCCGGCCGGCCCGGAGAGATCCGCTCGTGGGCGATCCCCAGCTTGGTCCACCACACCCGCAACTTCGACAGGCCATGATGCTGGGTATGCGGCGCCACGAAGGGCACCCCGTTGTCGCTGCGGATCGCCTCGGGCAGCCCTCTTTCGCGGAAGAGCGCCTCCAGCGTTCCGCGCACTCCCGCCCCTGCGGTCGAGTCCAGCCCCGTGACGCCAAGCAGATAGCGGGTGCAGACGTCCTGCACCGTCAGCGGATAGCAGAGCTGCCCGTCCCGCGTGCGGAACTCCCCCTTGAAGTCCAGGCTCCACACCTGGTTCGCCGCGGTCGCAGAGCGCAGCGGGGGCCGCGCCACCGGGCTTCGGCGCACACGCCTGCGTCGCGGAGTGACCAGGCCATGGCGTACCAGCAGCGTGCCCGCAGTGCTCGCGGCGGGCAGCACCAGGTCCGGTCGTCGCGGAGCCAACCAGGCCACCAGCTTCTTCGGCCCCCAGCTCGGGTGCGCACGTCGCGCCTCCAGGAGCGCCGCCTCGACCTCTGCGCTTATGCGGTGCGGCGAGTGCTTGGGCGCATGGCTGCGCTCTTCCAGTCCACGCACCCCTTCCTGGGCATAGCGGGCGAGCCACTTGTAGCCGTTCTTGCGGCTGATGCCGAAGCGCTCGCACAGCTCCGTCATCGAGTACAACTCCGCCTGGTGGGCGGCCACGAACTGCAGACGCTCATTCACGGCGTCACTCTGTCTCCAAGGCATGGCGCACCTCCAATCTTGTGCGCCGAATCCTACCCCGAAGTGTTACCTATCATCCCGGTCTATTCTGTTACCAATCTACCCGGTCTGTACCCGACGTGGCCCCCGTCCCCCTCCCCCGCAAACCGCGCGGGAGAGGGGGCGCATCTCCGGTGTCGGCGCGACGGGGCGGGAGCCGTCCGGCCGCGTGTGGCGCCGCTGCCGGTCCTGCCAGATCGGTACTGTCCGCGGCCCCGGGGAGGGCCGGGACTCCTGGCGTGGCGATAAACAGATGTAGCCGCGCGGGAGGGGCTGTGCCCTGGCCGGGCGCCCTTCCTGCATCCATCAATGCCCCACCCGCGGGGGTTCTGACAACGCCGTCAGAAGGCCCGCGGGTGGGGCATTGTATCCGTGCGGAAGGCGAGGGACGCCTCGCCGCGGCACACCTTCCGGAACCGGCCATCGTGCGCAGTGTCCGTCCGCTCCTGATCCTGGTCCTGGTCCTCCTCGCGCGCCCCGCCGCGGGACAGGCGGGCGGCACCGTGTCCGGCACCATCATCGACGCCGCCACCGCGCTCCCCCTGGGCGACGCGTCGGTGGCGCTGGAGCCGCGGGGCGGGGGACGGGGATGGGGGACGCGCACGGACGCGGCGGGGCGCTACGCCTTCGCCGGGGTGGCGGCGGGCGCGTACCGGCTGCGGGTGCAGCGCATCGGCTACCGCGGCACCACGGTGGAGGTGGAGCTGCAGGGCGGGGTGGACCCCACGGTGTCCGTGGGCCTCACGGTGCAGCCGGTGGCGCTGCCGCCCGTGCATGCGTCCGCCGCCCCCGCCGGCGCCCGCGCGGAGAGCTACGCCCGCACCGCCGAGCCGGCGCGGCGCGGGGAGTACCGGGTGGCGGCCGAGCGGCAGCGGCAGCGCCTGCACGCGTCCAGCGACGTCCGCTCCATCACCCACGCGGACGTGCAGGAAGGGGTCACGCTGGGCGAGACGGACCTGTTCCGCGCCCTGCAGCGCCTTCCCGGCGTGGCGGCGGGCGACGACTACTCGGCCGAGCTGTGGACGCGCGGCGCGCGCTGGGACCAGACGCGCGTCTTCTTCGACGGGCTTCCCCTCTTCAACCCCGTGCACGCCGTGGGGGCCTTCGCGGGGGTGAACGCGGACGCCGTGGGTGCGGCCTTCCTCCACCCCGGCGTGCAGCCGGCGGCGCTGGGCGGGGCGGCGGCGGGCGCGCTGGACGTGCGCTCGCGCCGCGGGGGGAGCGGCGGGGCGCTGGCCGGGGTGGGCGAGCTTTCGCTGGTGAGCGCCCGGCTGGCGCTGGACGGCGAGGCCGCGGAGGGGCGCGACGCCTGGATGATCGCGGGGCGCCGCACCTACCTGGACTGGCTGACGCGGGCCATCCAGGGCCTCGTGGACGACGAGGTCTACACGCCGTACTCCTTCCACGACGTGGCCGCCCGCTACGACCGCCGCCTGGGGCCCGGCCGGGCGCTGGAGGTGAGCGGCCTCCTCTCGCGCGACCGGCTGTCGGGATTGATCCCGGACGTGGTGGACGAGGGCACGGGCGCCTGGGGGAGCGAGCTGGGCCGCGCCACGCTGCGCACGCCTTTGCGCGGACTCGACGCGGCGCACACCCTGGGGTTCAGCCGCTTCCGCTCACGCCTGCGCTCCAACCCGGCGGACACCTCGGAGACCTACGGCGCGCCGGACGTGCGGCCGTCCCGCAACCGCGTCACGCACCTGGAGCTCGCGGGCGAGGCGGGTCCGCGCACGGCGGGGAGCGGGCCGGCGCCCTGGAGCGCCGGGTACGCCCTGGTGGCCGAGCGGGTGCGTTTCCGCGGTTTCCTGGTGAACCGCGACGACGGCGTCGCGGAGGGCGAGGAGCCGGCCGTGCGCGAGGACGACCTGGCGTGGGTCGCGCTCTGGGGCGAGCGGCGGTGGCGTCCGCGCGCGGGGGTGACGGTGGAGGGCGGGGTTCGGGTGGAGGCGGGTCCCCCGGTGCGCAACGGCGGCGCGGTGCGGCTGGCCCCGCGGGTGGCGGCGCGCTTCCAGGTGGACCCGGAGCTCTCGCTCTCCGCCGGCGTGGGCCGCGGCTTCCAGTACGTGCAGACGGTTGCGCCCGCGGGGATCCCGGCCGTGCGCGAGCATCCCACGGAGTACGTGTACGCCCTGGCCGGCGGCGACGCCCCCGCCGCCCGCGCGGACATCGCCACGCTGGGCGCGGAGCGGTGGCTGGGCCCCTGGCTGGGCTCGGCGACGGTGTACCTGCGCCGCACCACGGGGATGGCCGTGCAGGACCCCACGCCGGGAGCTCTCGTG
Source organism: uncultured Gemmatimonadota bacterium (assembly GCA_902805735.1). Lineage (GTDB taxonomy): Bacteria > Gemmatimonadota > Gemmatimonadetes > Longimicrobiales > Longimicrobiaceae > Longimicrobium. The sequence goes on from CADCTW010000123.1 coordinate 50,822, forward strand.
GACCGCCCGCTCTTCGTGGAGGGCGAGGGGCGCGCGCGGGGGCTGGAGATCTCGATGCGGCGGCTGGCGGGGCGGTGGACTGGGTCCGCGGCGTACTCGCTGTCCCGCTCGGAGATCACGGCGCGCGGGCTCACCTTCCCGGCGCCGGAGGAGCAGCGGCACACCTTCGACGCTACGGGCTTCCTGCGGGCGGGGCGCGGCGTGCAGCTCGGCGCGGCGTACACGGCGGCCAGCGGTGTGCCCTACACGCGCCGCTTCGGGCCGAGCTACCTGTGCGACGAGCGGGTGTGCCGGCCCGACGGTCCGCCCAGCGCGGAAGAGCCCGGCGGGCAGCGGGCCCCCGACTACCGCAGCCTGGACCTGCTGGCCGAGTGGGCGGGGCACGTGCGCGGCGCGCGGGTGAGCGGGTACGTGCAGCTTCGCAACGCGCTGCGCGACGACAACGTGGGGACGTACACGGGGACCACCCCGTGCGCGGCCTTTGGCACCAACGGGTGCGCGCCGGGGCGGCCGACGGGGTACGACAACTTCTCGGCGGGGCTGCCGCGCCTGCCGGTGGTCGGCCTGCGGCTGAGCTTCTAGGCCGATGGACGCGGCCGCGCTCTTCGCGGAGCACCACGCTTCGCTCTTCCGCTACCTGTCGCGACTCACGGGGAGCCCCGACGTGGCCGCCGACGCCGCGCAGGAGGCGTTCGTGAAGCTGCTGGAGAAGCCCCCCGCTCCGGGGGAGACGCGCGCCTGGCTCTTTCGCGTGGGCACCAACGCCGCGCGCCTGGCCGAGCGCACGCGCGGGCGGCGGGCGCGGCTGCTGGAGCACCGGCCGGAGCGCGCCCCCGTGGGCGACGCGCCCCCCACGCCGGACCAGGCGTTCGAGGCGGCCGAGGCGCGCCGCCGGGTGCGGGAGGCCATGGAGGTGCTCACGGAACGCGACCGCACGCTGCTGCTGATGCGCGAGGAAGGCTTCAGCCACCGCGAGATCGCGGAGGCGGTGGGCACCACCACCGGGTCGGTGGGGACGATGATCGCGCGGGCGCTGGACAAGCTGGCCGCCCGCCTTCAACTGGACGAGGACGCACGATGACCCAAGCACCCCCCGCCTTCGAGCACCTGGACGACGGCGCCATCGTGCGCTTCCTGGACGGGGAAGCCGCGGCGGACGAGCGCGCCGGGGTGGAGGCCCACCTGGCGGCGTGCCACCCGTGCGCGGAGCGCCTCGCGGCGCTGCGCCGCCGCTCCGTGAACCTGGGCATCCTCCTGGCCCGCGGCGACTTCGCCCCAGTGCCGGCCCCCGCCGCGCCGGTGGACGAGCTGGC
>CADCTW010000124.1 GCA_902805735.1 uncultured Gemmatimonadota bacterium
CCGCCGGATGCGGACCCGCATGTCCGGTGGTGTGGGAGGGGTGCAGCCGGGATCACCGGCTGCCCCCTATCCCGATTGAGATCGCTTTTCAGGTGCTCTTCGACAGTGAAACGGACCAACCCTTCAATCGGGTGAACGTTCCTCAGGAGTTCAGGTGCACCTTCGGCACAGCGGTCTTGTTTATGCGCGGCGGAAGCGAAACCAGCCGATCGGGGGGGAGGTGGCGTTCCCGTTCCTGCATCGCGCCAACGATCGCTCGGATATCGTGGTTGGACTCTGCCGCGATCTTATCCCGGATCTGCCGGATCTCAGCGCAGATCGGATCGTCGTACTCAGGGTCGTTGACGTCAACAGGCATTCCATCCGTCATCTCGTCACCTCCTCAGGAGTGCGTCCGGAGTGCACAGGATCGGCGGCACGTAGCCACGTTCGCGGCATAGCCGCGCAATGGTTGGATACATCCGTGGATTCGCGATATGCCTGCAGTTCCAGGTCAACAGGTAGTCGAGGCCGCTGACGATGCTCGTTTCGATGTAGACGGATGGCAGCATCCGCCAAGGCTATCCACGGCTTCCGCGGCGCACGATCGGGCCCGCAAAAGTCGATCCGCGGTTGGCCTGAAATGCAGCGGGGGCGCCCCTTTAGGACGCCCCCGCTTGCATTCCGCCAGCGGCGGTTTCTCTGTGCCTCTGTGTCTCTGTGTGAGACTGCTGTTTTAGACCGACGCGTACATCTCGATCGGCGGGCACGAGCAGACCAGGTTGCGGTCGCCCGCGGCGTTGTTCACGCGGCCCACGTGCGGCCAGAACTTGCGCTCGCGGCTCCACGAGGCGGGGAAGCCCGCCTGCTCGCGCGTGTAGGGGTGCGCCCACTCGTCCGCCATCACGGCGCCCATGGTGTGCGGCGCGTTCTTGAGCAGGTTGTCGCGGCGGTCGGCGATCCCCAGCTCCACCGCGCGGATCTCCTCGCGGATGGAGATCATCGCCTCGCAGAAGCGGTCCAGCTCCGACAGCGCCTCGCTTTCCGTGGGCTCGATCATCATCGTCCCCGCCACGGGGAAGGAGACGGTGGGGGCGTGGAAGCCGTAGTCCATCAGCCGCTTGGCCACGTCCTCCACCTCGATCCCCGCGCTCTGCTTGAGCTGGCGCAGGTCCACGATGCACTCGTGCGCCACCGTGCCCCGCGTGCCGCGGTAGAGCACCGGATAGTGCTCCTGCAGCCGGTGCGCGATGTAGTTGGCGTTCAGGATGGCCACGCGGGTGGCCTGCGTGAGCCCCTCGGCGCCCATCAGGTTGATGTACATCCACGAGATGGGGAGGATGCTGGGGCTCCCCCAGGGCCCGGCCGAGACGGCGCCGTGCTCGCGCCCGTCCACCGGGATCACCGGGTGGCCGGGGAGGAAGGGCGCCAGGTGCTCCGCCACGCAGATGGGCCCCATCCCCGGGCCGCCGCCGCCGTGCGGGATGCAGAACGTCTTGTGCAGGTTCAGGTGGCACACGTCCGCGCCGAAGTCGCCCGGGCGGCAGAGGCCCACCTGCGCGTTCATGTTGGCGCCGTCCATGTACACCTGCCCGCCGTGCCGGTGCACGATGTCGCAGATCTCGCGGATCTCCTCCTCGAAGACGCCGTGCGTGGACGGATAGGTGACCATCAGCGCCGCCAGGTTGGCGGAGTGCTGCTCCGCCTTGGCGCGCAGGTCGTCCACGTCCACGTTGCCGCGCGCGTCGGTGCCCGTCACCACCACCTTCATCCCCGCCATCACCGCGCTGGCGGGGTTGGTGCCGTGCGCGGAGCCGGGGATCAGGCACACGTTGCGGTGCGCCTCGCCGCGGGCCTCGTGGTAGTCGCGGATGCAGAGCAGCCCCGCGTACTCGCCCTGGCTGCCCGCGTTGGGCTGCAGCGACACGGCCGCGAAGCCCGTGATCTCCGCCAGCTCCTCCTCCAGCTGCCGGAAGAGCTCGCGGTATCCCTCCGTCTGCTCGCGCGGGGCGAAGGGGTGGATGCGGCTGAACTCCGGCCAGCTCACGGGGAACATCTCCGAGGTGGAGTTCAGCTTCATGGTGCACGACCCCAGCGGGATCATGGAGTGCGTCAGCGACAGGTCGCGCGACTCCAGGCGTCGGATGTAGCGCAGCATCTCCGTCTCGCTGCGGTAGCGGTTGAAGACGGGGTGCTCCAGGTACGGCGTGGTGCGGGCCAGCGGCATCGACTCCTCGCCCAGCCCGTCCGCCACCTCGCGCGCCGTGAACGGCACCGGCGAGCCGCGGTTCAGGGAGATCAGGATCGTCTCCAGCTCCTCCTCGCCCGTCGTCTCGTCCAGCGCGATGCACACGGAGCTTTCGCCGAAGGCGCGCAGGTTGATCCCCCGGTCGCCCGCGGCTGCCAGCACCGTCCCCACGCGCGAGCCCACCTCGATGCGCACGGTGTCGAAGTAGTGCTCGTGCACCACGGTGTAGCCCAGGCGGCGCGCGCCCTCGGCCAGCACGCGGGCCAGCGAGTGCACCCGCCCGGCGATGGCGCGGATGCCGTCCGGCCCGTGGTACACGGCGTACATCCCGGCCATCACCGCCAGCAGCACCTGCGCCGTGCAGATGTTGGAGGTAGCCTTTTCGCGGCGGATGTGCTGCTCGCGCGTCTGCAGCGCCATGCGCAGCGCCGGCTTCCCCTCCGAGTCCGTGGAGACGCCGATGATGCGCCCCGGGATCTGCCGCTTCAGCTCGTCGCGGCAGGCGAAGAAGGCCGCGTGCGGCCCCCCGAAGCCCAGCGGCACGCCGAAGCGCTGCGTGGTCCCCACCACCATGTCCGCCCCCCACTCGCCCGGAGGGGTGAGCAGGGCCAGCGAGAGGAGGTCGGCGGCCACGATGACGGCCGCGCCCTCTCCACGCGCGCGCTGCGCGAAGGCGCCGTGGTCGATCACGGCCCCGTCGGTCGCCGGGTACTGCAGGAGGAAGCCGAAGACGGGCGCCTTGAAGTCGAACGCTTCCACGTCGCCCACCACCACGTCGATGTCGCGGGCCGCGGCGCGCGTCTTCACCACGTCGATGGTCTGCGGGTGGCAGTGGTCGGAGACGAAGAAGGTGTTGCGGTCGGCGCCGCCCGCCATCCCGTACGCCATCGCCATGGCCTCGGCGGCGGCGGTGCCCTCGTCCAGGAGCGAGGCGTTGGCCACGGGAAGGCCCGTGAGGTCCACCACCATCGTCTGGAAGTTGAGGAGCGCCTCCAGGCGGCCCTGCGCGATCTCGGCCTGGTAGGGGGTGTACTGCGTGTACCACCCCGGGTTCTCCAGGATGTTGCGCTGGATCACGGGGGGCACGATGCAGTCGTGGTACCCCATCCCCAGGAACGAGCGATACACCTTGTTCCGGGACGCCAGCTCGCGCAGCTCGGAGAGCAGCTCGTACTCGCTCCGCTCCGGACCCAGGTTGAGGGGGCGCTCCATGCGGATGGAGGAGGGAACGGTGTCGCCGATGAGCGCGTCCAGCGACTCGTAGCCCAGGGTGTCCAGCATCTGCCGGATCTCGCCCTCGTCCGGCCCGATGTGGCGGCGGACGAAAGTATCCGTATGCGCGAAAACCGATCTATTCACGGCAGCGGCTCCGTTGGCGGCTTGCGGGGGATGAAGAGGGAAAAGCTAGCCGGTGCGTCAAGGCGCCGCAAACCGGGCCGCCTCCGTCACGACGCGTCCCCCCGGCGCGTTCTTCCGGCGTCCCGTACACCGATCCGCCCTCCAGGAGCCCCGTATGAAGCCTCGCGCCCTCCTCCTCCTTCTTTCCCTGGCCTTCATCGCCCCCGCGGCACAGGCCACTCCGCCCGACGCCGCGTGGCGCGCCCGCGAGACGGCCCGCATCCAGGCGCACCTGCTGGGCGCCGAGCGGATGATGGAGTCACGCGACGTGTCGCGCCTTTCCGTGTCGCAGCGCGAGGCGCGCGGGCGTGCCCTGGCCGCCCTGCGCAGGTACCGCGAGGCGGGCCGCTTCCCCCACAATCACCAGCGCCCCGGCTTCACCCCGGTGTTCGTGGACGAGCACGGCACCCCGTGCGCGATGGCGTACCTGATCGCCGAGTCCGGGAGCCGCGCGCTGGTGCGTCGCGTGGCCGCCACCGCCAACCTGGCCCGCATCCGCGAGCTGGCGCCGGACCCGGAGCTGGCCGCCTGGCTGCGCGCGAACGGGATGACCGTGGCCGAGGCCGCCCGCGTGCAGCCCGCCTACGACGGCAGCGGGGGAAACATAGACGTCTCGGACGAGTTCGTGGCCCCCTACGCCGTCGCTTCGGGCCTCACCGCCGTCGCCAACGCGGGGCTGATGTACCTCAACCACCGCGCGTCCACGCCGGGGTGGCACCGCACCTGGGGCGGCATCGGCCTGCTGGGCGGCGCCACGCAGACCGCGATGGGCCTGAGCGCCTGGAGCGACAGCGACTACCGCCCCTTCGCCGCCTTCAACGCCGCCTTCGGGGCCGCCTCCATGGTCATGGGCGTCCGCGGCCTCCTGCACCCGGACCGCGAGGAGCCCCTCGTGGCCCCCGTCGCCACCCGCGACGGTGTAGGGCTGGTGGCCTCCCTCAAGTTCTGAATCTCACACAGAGACACAGAGGCACAGAGATCAGGTCATCTCTGTGCCTCTGTGTCTCTGTGTGAGCCCTCTTTTCAAGGTGCCCCAGACCGTGCCTGCATCACCAGCTCGTTGAGCGGCACCGCGGCCGCGAAGGGCTCGTACAGCGCTTCGGTGAGCCGCCGGTCCGCGATGGCGAAGCCGAACAGGGCGAGCGCGCCGCACTCCACGGCCGTTTCCAGGTCGTCGGTGGCGGCTTCGTCCAGCGCCCAGGCGTCGGCCCAGGCACCGGCGGCGGCCAGGGCGCGCTGCCCCTCGGAGTCTTCCTCCGCCTCCGGGAAGTTCTCGGTGACGCCGTGCGACACCAGCGACGCGGCCTCCTCGAAGAGCGGCGTGACGGCCGCGTCGCGGAAGCGGGCCAGCACGTTCCGCCACCCTTCGTCCCCCATCACCTCCAGCTCGCGCGCGAAGTGCGCCACCAGCCACCGGTTGCGCTCGCGGAGCGCTTCGGGGGTGGGGGGCACCTCCTCGCCCACGTGCCCGCACCCGGCCAGGCCGTGCCACGCGTCGGCCAGCCAGTCCATGAGCCGCTCGGCGGTCATCGTCTGGGGGGTGCGATTGGGGCAGGTGGGGTCGTCGCAGTCGCACTCGATCCCCTGCATCAGGTCGAACGCGTTGCCGAAGTCCACCAGGGCGCGCCGCAGGTCGCGGATGGCGCGGTTGCGGGCGTCGGTCTCGGGGCGGTGCGCGGCACCGGGAAAGCTCATCACGGTTCACAACTGGGGTGGGGGTGCGGCGGGCGACGAGCCGCCGCGCACCTCCCGGTACGTCGCAACGGCGCCGGTGTTCCCTCGGGCGACGCTTGCCGGCCCCGCCGGGGGCGCGTATCGTGTTCCGCGAACGGTCATCCCCTATTTTTTCGCGCGAGGAACCAGCGATGGCGAACGTCCTGCAGAATCTGCGATACACGGAGAAGCACGAATACCTGAAGCCCGAGGCCGACGGCGTGTTCTCGGTGGGGATCACCGACTACGCCCAGGGCGAGCTGGGGGACATCGTGTTCGTGGAGCTCCCCAAGGCGGGCACCCGCGTGGAGGCCATGCAGGCCTTCGGCACCATCGAAGCCGTCAAAGCCGTATCGGACCTCTACTCCCCCATCTCCGGCGAGGTGGTGGAGGTGAACGACGCCCTGGACGCCGACCCCGCCAAGGTCAACAGCGACCCCTACGGCGAGGGCTGGATGATCCGCGTCCGCGCCGACGACCCGTCGCAGGCCGACGCCCTGATGGACGCCGCCGCGTACGAGAAGCTGATTGGATGAACTGCAGTGCCGAGTGCCGAGTGCCTAGTGCCTAGTGCCTGGTGCCTGGTGCCTGGTTGTTACTGAGCACTCGGCACTGGGCACTGGGCACTTCTTTCCCGGAGATTCCACCGATGTCCCGACTGACCTGGCACGGCCACTCCTGCTTCACCCTCGAGACGGGGGATGGCACGCGGATCATGTTCGATCCGTGGCTCGATGAGAATCCCGTGGCCGACATCAGGGCGGACGCGGTGGGGGAGCTGGACTACATCCTGGTGTCGCACGGGCACTTCGACCACTTCGCGGACTGCGTGAAGCTGGCGAAGCAGACGGGTGCCACCGTGGTCTCCACCTTCGAGCTGGTGGCGTTCTGCCAGAAGCAGGGGGTGGAGAAGGGGCATGGGATGAACATCGGCGGGGCGCACAAGTTCCCCTTCGGCCGGGTGAAGCTGACCCCCGCCCTCCACACCGGCAGCATCGACGGCGACGAGGACGGCGCCTTCACCACCGACTGCTCCGGCTTCCTTCTGACCCTGAACGACGGCCGCCGCCTCTACCACGCCGGCGACACGGCGCTGATCACGGACATGCAGCTCCTGCGCGGCCAGGTGGACGTCGCCCTCCTCCCCATCGGCGACAACTACACCATGGGCCCCGAAGACGCCGCCCGCGCCGTGGAGTTCATCGAGCCGAAGACCGTCGTCCCCATGCACTACAACACCTTCGACCTGATCCGCCAGGACCCCGAAGAGTTCCGCCGCCTCGTCGGCGGTCGCGCCACCGTCGAGGTGCTGGAGCCCGGCGGGTCGCTCGACATCTAAACAGCAGGCTCACACACGGCGGCACAGAGAAACCGCCGCTGGCGGTTTGCGAGCGGGGGCGTCCAAAAGGGGCGCCTCCGCTGCTTTTGAGGCCAACGGCGGATCGACTTTTGCGGGCCCGATTGTGCCTGGCGCGGGGCGCGGATAGCCTTGGCGGATGCCGCCCTCCGTCTACATCGAAACGAGCATCGTCAGCTATCTCGTCGCCCGCCCCAGCCGCGACGCCATCATGGCCCAGCGCCAGACACGCGACTGGTGGGCGACCCGCCGCGGTGGGTACAGGCTTTTCGCGTCGGAGGTCGTGATGCGGGAGGCCGCGAGCGGGGAACCAGAGATGGTGCGGCGGAGAACGCAGGCGCTGCGTGGCATCCCGTTGCTGATCATCGACCCCGCGGTGGACGTTCTGACGAGGGCGCTGGTGGAACGGGGGCCACTGCCCAAGCGCGCGGAATCCGACGCGGACCACATCGCGCTGGCGACAGTGAACAGGCTCGACATCCTGCTGACGTGGAACTGCAGGCACATCGCCAATCCACGGATGTATGCGACCATCGCGAAAGTGTGCCGTGCCCATGGGTTCGAGCCACCGATCCTATGCACTCCCGATGACCTGCTGAAGAGGTGAGCCGTGCGCGACGACGCGAAGATCAACGTGAACGACCCCGACTATGACGACCCGATCCTCGCGGAGATCCGCCAGATCCGCGAAGAGTTCTCGATTCGCTTCAACGGTGACATCGACGCGATGCACCGGTACTACGAAGAACAACGGCACCTTCAGCCGATGAAGGGGTTGCTGGACGCTCAGCGGAAGAGCGCTTGAAAAGCGATTTCACACAGAGACACAGAGGCACAGAGATAGCGTTTTCTCTGTGCCTCTGTGTCTCTGTGTGACCCCTTCCGGGAACCGAAGATGCTCTGGCGGCTGATCGATACACCACCGGCGGCGGGCGCGTGGAACATGGGGCTGGACGAAGCGCTCGCGGAGTCGGTGGCGGAGGGCGGGGCGCCGGTGCTGAGGTTCTACCGGTGGGATCCGCCATGCCTGTCGCTGGGGAGGAATCAGCCGGCGGCGGGGCTGTACGACCTGGAGGCGATCCGCGGGCGGGGGTGGGACGTGGTCAGGCGGCCCACGGGGGGGCGCGCCGTCCTGCACCACCGGGAGCTGACGTACTGCGCGGCTCTGCCCGAGGCGCTGCTGGGATCGCCGCGCGCGGCGTACACGGAGATCAACCGGGCGCTCGTGGCGGGGCTGCGGCGGCTGGGGGTGGACGCGGCGGTGCAGGGGGATACCGGGAGGCGGGCGCCCGTGCCCTCGCTGGCGCCGTGCTTCGCCGAGCCGGTGGCGGGGGAGGTGGTGGCGGGGGGGCGCAAGCTGGTGGGGAGCGCGCAGCGGCGGATGGGGAGCGTGCTGCTGCAGCACGGCTCGCTTCCGCTGGAAGACGACCAGGGCGAGGTGGCGGCGCTCCTCCGCCAGCCGGCGGCGGAGGGGGACCGGCCGGCCGCGCTGGTGCCGCTGCTGGGGCGCGCGCCGGCGTGGGCGGAGCTCACGGCCGCGCTCGCGGACGGGTGGCGCGAGGCGCTGGGGACGGAGCTGCGGGAGGGCGCGCCGGAGGGGCGCGAGAGGGAGCGGGCGGGGGCGCTGGCGGAGCGCTACGCAAGCCCGGCATGGACCTGGCATCGGTAGGCCACGGTTGACCATCCGGGCGGGGGCGAGCCCCCCGCGCACACACCCAGTCCCGGCAGAGGCACGGCATGCCCGCAGCACCTCGAGCGTTCACGATCGTCGGAGCCCTGGCACTCCTGGCCGCCTGCGGCGGCGGAGGCGGGGGCGAGAACGGGAAGGGGGGGTCCGGCGGGGCGGGTCAGGGCGGCACCGCCATCGTGGGGATCCTGGGGAACGTCCAATCGTTCAACCCCGTCACCAACACCGCCTCGACCGTGCAGGACATCGAGCGGTACATGCTGTTCACGCCGCTCATCCAGTTCGACGAGAAGTTCCAGCCCCGGCCCTACCTGGCCCAGAGCTGGACGATGGACGGCGACACCGGCGTCACGCTGAAGCTGCGCAACGACGTCAAGTGGCACGACGGGCAGCCGGTGACGGCCGAGGACGTGAAGTTCACCTTCGACCTGGCCAAGAACCCCAAGGCCACCTCGGGGCTGGTGGGCTCGGTGTACCTCACGCAGGTCCGGTCCGCCACGGTGGTGGACCCGTACACCATCCGCTTCGCCTTCACCAACCCGCACGGGCAGGCGCTGGAAGACTTCTGGTGGTCGCCCCTTCCCAAGCACATCCTGGGGAACGTGCCGCCGGAGCAGCTCACCCAGCACCCCTTCAACCAGAAGCCCGTGGGGAGCGGCCCCTTCAAGTTCGGGGAGTTCCGCCCCACGCAGAGCCTGGTGCTGGAGGCCAACCCCACCTTCCCGGCGGCGCTGGGCGGGCGGCCCAAGCTGGACCGCGTGGTGTTCCGCATGATCCCCGAGGCCACCACGCTGGTGACCGAGCTGCTGAACGGGACGGCGGACGTCATCGGGTGGACGCTGCTGCCGGACCAGGCGGCGCAGGTGAAGAGCCAGCAGGGGAACGGCTTCCGCCTGAGCAACTTCCCCTCGCGCGAGTTCTACTACGTGGGGTGGAACAACGAGCGCGAGCCGTTCAGGGACGCCAACGTGCGGCGCGCGCTGGGGATGGCCATCAACAAGCCCCAGATGATCCAGGGGCTGCTGCGCGGCTTCGGGTCGCCGGCGCACGGGGTGATCCCGCCGTGGAGCCCCATGTACACCAACCTGTCGCAGGCGGACCGCTACGACCCCGCCGCGGCCAAGCAGCTCCTGGCGCAGGCGGGGTGGCGCGACACCAACGGCGACGGGATCGTGGAGAAGAATGGCCGGCCGCTGCGCTTCACGCTGCTCACCAACTCGGAGAACCAGCTCCGCAAGGACGTCGCCGCCTTCGTGCAGCAGCAGCTCAAGCAGGTGGGCGCCGACGCGCAGGTGAGGACCATCGAGTTCCAGACGATGCTGCAGCAGCACAAGTCGCGCGAGTACGACGCCGTGATCACGGGATGGGTGCTGGACACCTTTCGCGTGGACCCGGTGGCGCTCTTCTCGTGCGCCGAGGCGCAGAAGAAGGGCTCGCCCAACCGCACGGGCTACTGCAACCCGCAGCTCGACCAGCTCATGCAGACGGGGATGCGCACCAACGACCCGGCGCAGGGCAAGCAGACCTGGGCGCAGTTCTCCCAGCTCCTGCACCAGGAGCAGCCCATGACCACGCTCTTCTGGATCGACGACATGGCCGGCATCGGCCGCCGCATCCAGAACGTGCAGATGGACCCGCGCAGCAAGCTCGTGAGCGTGGCGAGCTGGACCAAGGGCCGCTGACCCCGCGCGCGCCGCGGAGCGAATCGTGCAGGTACGCGCGTCCGCTCCAGCCGAAGCCCACGCCCGTCCCGCCTGGCCGCCCGCCGGCCATGTGGGACGGGAGGACCCAGCAGCTCGGCACGCAGCACCCAGCACCCAGCACGAACCACTAGGCACTAGGCACTCGGCACTCGGCACTTAGTCCCAGGCACTGATGATCGGATACCTGCTGCGCCGCATCCTGGGCGCCATCCCCCTCCTGCTGGGGATCCTGACGCTGATCTTCTTCGTGATGCACCTGGCCCCGGGTGATCCCACGGCGCGCTTCTTCTCGCCCAACGTGGCCCCCGAGGTCATCGAGCAGATGCGGCGCAACCTGGGGCTGGACCAGCCGCTCCACATCCAGTACTTCAAGTGGCTGTGGTCGTTCGTGCGCGGCGACTTCGGCTACTCGTTCGGGCAGATGCGGCCCATCGGCGAGATCCTGCCCAGCGTGCTGTGGAACACCATCCAGCTCACCATGATCTCGCTGGTGGTGATCTTCGTGGTGGGGATGCTGATCGGCATCGTGCAGGCGGTGCGGCAGTACTCCATCGCGGACAACGTGCTGACCTTCGTGGCGCTGTTCTTCTACTCGATGCCGTCGTTCTGGTTCGCCCTGATGCTCATCCTGATCTTCTCGCTCAAGGCGAACACGGCGGGGTGGCCCATCCAGTTCCCCGCCAGCGGGATGACGGGGGTGGAGTACGACTACCTGACCACGGGCGGCAAGATCACCGACCGCATCATGCACCTGATCCTCCCCGCCACGGCGCTGGGGATCGGCTCGGCGGCCGGCGTAGCGCGGTACATGCGCGGGTCGATGCTGGAGGTGATCCACCAGGACTTCATCCGCACGGCGCGGGCGAAGGGGCTCAGCGAGCGCACGGTGGTGTTCAAGCACGCGCTGAGGAACGCGCTGATCCCCATCATCACCCTGCTGGGGCTGTACCTTCCCTTCCTCCTCTCCGGCGCGGTGCTGGTGGAGACGATCTTCGGGTGGCCGGGGATGGGGCGCGCGATCGTGGACGCCATCCTCCAGCGCGACTACCCGATGGTGATGGCCACGTCCTTCGTGATCGCCGCCATCGTGGTGGCGGGCAACCTGCTGTCGGACGTCCTTTACGCGGTGGTCGACCCGCGCATCCGTACGGAATAAGGCCCGATGCGAGCATCTCCCAACGTAGAGTCTTCTCCGCCGGAACCGCTTCCGAGCGCCGCGGCCACCCAGGGCGGCGGCAGCGTGCGCCCGGGCGGCGCCGCGTGGACCGGCATCGTGATGTCCGTGCTGGCCTGGGGCTTCGTCCTCTCGCTCTTCTTCCTGTCGCGCGAGCGGCTGTGGGGGATGGGGCGCGGCGGGCGCATCACCCCCGACCTGTACCTGGCCGCCGCCACCCTCGCGGCCATGGCGCTGGGGCTGGCGTACCTCACGGTGCGCGGCGTCATGCGGCGCAACGCGGGCACCGTGAAGCCGCGCGGCGACAGCCAGTGGTCCATCGCCGGGCGGCACTTCAAGAAGAACCGGCTGGCCATGGCGGGGCTGGCGGTGATGATCCTGCTGTACGTCATCACCCTGGTGACGCCGCTGGTGGCGCCGTTCGACCCGGCGGCGCAGGGCGACATCGTGCTCACGCGGAACCTGCCCCCGTCCGCCGAGCACCTGATGGGGACGGACAAGTTCGGGCGCGACATCTTCTCCCGCGTCCTGTACGGGTCCCGCATCTCGCTCACCATCGGCTTCATCGCCGTGGGGATCTCGGTGACGCTGGGAACGCTGGTGGGGGCGCTGGCCGGGTACTTCGGCGGCTTCGTGGACACGCTGCTGATGCGCATGACGGACATGATGCTGTCGTTTCCGCGCCTGGTGCTGCTGATCGTGGTGATCGCCCTCTTCTCGCCGTCCATCTGGCTGGTGGTGACGGTGCTGGGCCTCACCGGGTGGATGGGCACCGCGCGCCTGGTGCGCGGCGAGGTGCTCAGCCTGCGAGAGCGGGAGTTCGTGCAGGCCGCGCGCGCGCTGGGGATGGGCGACTGGCGGATCATCTCGCGCCACGTGATCCCCAACACCATGGCGCCGGTGATCGTGTCCGCCACGCTCGGCATCGGCCAGACGATCCTGACGGAGGCGTCGCTCTCCTTCCTGGGCCTGGGCGTGCAGCCGCCCACTCCCAGCTGGGGGAACATGGTGGCGGACGGCCGCGACGCGCTGATCGAGGCGTGGTGGATCGCCACCTTCCCCGGCATCGCCATCGTGCTGACCGTGATCGCCTTCAACCTCCTGGGCGACGGCCTGCGCGACGCGCTCGACCCGCGCCTGAGGACGTGACATGGCCACGCGCCTCGCTCCTTCCGACGACACCCTCTCGTTCGAGGAATTCCTCGAAGCGTACGACGGGGTGCACGCGGAATGGGTGGACGGAAAGGTCTTCGTCATGACTCCCGCGAAGCCGCACCACTGGCGGCTTACCCGGTTCCTGGGTTCCGTAATCCAGTCCTACGCCGAGGACCGGGGTCTTGGAGAAGTGCTCGGGGAGCCGGTCGCCATGCGCACGAACGAGCGTGCGGGACGCGAACCGGATCTCTACTTCGTGGCGGCGAAGAACGCGCACCGTGTGAAGGACGCGTTCTTCGACGGCCCGGCCGACCTGGTGATCGAGATCGTCAGCCGCGAGAGCCGCACGCGTGATCGCACCGAGAAGTTCGGAGAGTACGAGCGCGCCGGCGTCCGCGAGTACTGGCTTATCGATCCCGAGCGGAAGCGGGTCGATGCGTACCGCCTGACGGAGGCGGGCCGCTATGAGGCGGTGGACCTCGGCGAACCGGCCATCCTCCGGAGTGAAGCGCTCCCGGGAATGTGGGTTGCGGTGGACTGGCTCTGGCAAACGCCGCTTCCGCGGCAATCGTGGGTCCTGCAGCAGTGGGAGTCGGTCTGATGGCCACGCGCCTCGCTCCGGGTGAGACCATCACGTTCGAGGAGTTCATCACCACGATGGGCGAAGACGCCCGCGTGGAGTGGGTCAACGGCAAGATCGTGGAGATGAGTCCCGTATCTGATCGGCACGTGGAGATCACGGTGTTCCTCACGACCCTGCTCAACCTGTTCGCGAAGCGGCGGGCGCTGGGCCGGGTGATCCACGCGCCGTTCTACATGCGGGCCGGGCCTGAGGCGGGGGTACGCGAGCCGGACGTGCTGTTCGTCCGCACCGAGAACCTGGGGCGGATCAAGCCGAGCTACCTGGACGGCCCCGCGGACCTGGTGGTGGAGGTCATCAGCCCGGAAAGCCGGGGGCGTGACCGGGGCGAGAAGTTCTACGAGTACGAGACGGGCGGCGTGGGCGAGTACTGGATCATCGACCCGCTGCGCAACAAGCTGGAAGTGTATCGGCTGGGAGCCGGCGGTTACGACGTCGTCCTTCCCGGTGCGGATGGACGGGTTCGTAGCGAGGTCATGGAAGGGATGTGGATCGATCCGGCGTGGCTGCGGAGCGAACCGCTGCCCGATGAATGGTGGGTCCTCGAAAAGGAATGGGGGCTGATTTGACGAACGGGGGCGGGGCGGGGCCGATCCTGCAGGTGGAGAACCTGCGGACCTATTTCAAGACCGACGCGGGGCTGGCGCGCGCGGTGGACGGCGTGTCGTTCCACGTGAACCCCGGCGAGACGCTGGGGATCGTGGGCGAATCGGGGAGCGGCAAGTCCGTGACCTCGCTTTCCATCATGCGCCTGATCCCGGAGCCGCCGGGGAAGATCCAGCCGGAGTCGCGCATCCTCTTCCGCGGCGAGAACGGGGAGATGGAAGACATCGCGCGCGCGTCCGAGAAGCGGATGAGGCAGATCCGCGGCAACGACATCGCGATGATCTTCCAGGAGCCGATGACCTCGCTGAACCCCGTGTTCACCGTGGGCGACCAGATCGTGGAGTCGCTGCGGCTGCACCAGGGGCTCAACAAGAAGCAGGGGCGCGCGCGGGCCATCGAGATGCTGGAGCTGGTGGGCATCCCCATCCCGCACCAGCGGGTGGACGAGTACCCGCACCAGCTTTCCGGCGGGATGCGGCAGCGCGTGATGATCGCCATGGCGCTGTCGTGCAACCCCAAGCTCCTGATCGCCGACGAGCCCACGACGGCGCTGGACGTGACGATCCAGGCGCAGATCCTGGAGCTGATCAACAAGCTGAAGTCGGAGCTGGGGATGAGCATCATCCTGATCACGCACGACCTGGGCGTGGTGGCCGAGACGTGCGACCGGGTGATCGTGATGTACGCGGGACAGGTGTTCGAGGAGGGGTCGGTGGACGACGTCTTCCACAACCCGCAGAACCCGTACACCGAGGGGCTGCTGCGCTCCATGCCCAAGCTGGGCGAGGAGGTGGAGCGGCTGGCGGTGATCCCCGGCGTGGTGCCGTCGCCCACCAACTGGCCCACCGGGTGCCGCTTCTACGACCGCTGCCCGTACCACTGGGACAAGACGCTGCACGAGGAGCCGCCCCTGTTCGAGATCGGCCCCGGGCGCAAGAACAAGTGCTGGCTGGTGGAGCACCCCGAGCAGCGCGCGGCGGTGGTGGCGGCGGGCGGCGGCTTCACCCCGGCGGGCGCCGTGTCCGCCACGGGCCCCGTGGCCCCGGTGGCCGGCTCGCCGGACGATGTGGACATGGGCACCGCGGAGGGCGTCTGATGCCGGCCACACCGGAAGGACCGACTCCCGCCGGGGGGCAGGGCGCCGGCGACGGCCAGCGCAGCGGGGGCTCGCAGCCCAACCGCCCGGCCGACGCGCTGGTGGGCGAGGGGGTGGAGCGCGGCCCCGTGACCGCCGCGGATAACGGTGGACGCGCCCCCGTGGCGCGCATCCCCGAGCCGCCGGGGCGCGAGGAGCTTCCCCCCGCCAAGGGCGACAGCGACCTGCGCGGCGCCACGCCGGACGACATGGAGCCGCCCCCGGACGCGCTGCTGGTGGTGCGCGGGCTCAAGAAGTACTTCCCCATCCACAAGGGGTTCTTCAACCGCCACGTGGGCGACGTGAAGGCGGTGGACGGCGTGTCGTTCTCGCTGCGGCGCGGCGAGACGCTGGGGGTGGTGGGCGAGTCGGGGTGCGGCAAGAGCACCATGGGGCGCAGCATCCTGCGCCTGATCGAGCCGAGCGCCGGGAGCGCGCACTTCGAGGGGAGGGACATCGTCACCATGGACAAGGCGGAGCTGCGCCGCATGCGCCGCCGCGTCCAGATCATCTTCCAGGACCCGTTCTCGTCGCTTAACCCGCGCATGACCATCGCGGAGACGATCCGCGAAGTGCTGGGGATCCACGGGATCGCGAAGGGGCAGAAGGCCAACGACCGCATCGCCGAGCTGCTGCGCGTCGTGGGTCTGCGGCCGGAGCATTCCGTGCGCTATCCGCACGAGTTCTCGGGCGGGCAGCGGCAGCGCATCGGCATCGCGCGGGCGCTGGCGGTGGAGCCGGACCTGATCGTATGCGACGAGCCCGTGTCCGCGCTGGACGTGTCGGTGCAGGCGCAGGTCATCAACCTGCTGCAGGACCTGCAGCGGGAGCTGGGGCTGACCTACGTCTTCATCGCGCACGACCTGTCGGTGGTGGAGCACATCTCCGACCGCGTGGCGGTGATGTACCTGGGGCGCATCGTGGAGCTGGCGGACGCGAAGGAGATGTACCGCAACCCGCTGATGCCGTACACGCGCGCCCTGCTCTCGGCCGTTCCCATCCCGGACCCGCGCATCAAGCGGGAGCGGGTGGTCCTTCAGGGCGACGTGCCCTCGCCGGCCAAGCCGCCCCCGGGGTGCCCGTTCCACCCGCGCTGCCCGCACCCCCTCAAGGACGCGGACTGCGCCAAGATCGTCCCGCCCCTGGCGGACAAGGGCGGCGGCCACTTCGCGGCGTGCATCAAGGTGCCGCTCGGGGCCGGGTTCGAAGGCGGTTTGCCCGTTCTTCAATAAAGAGGGGCTCACACAGAGACACAGAGGCACAGAGACAACTTCATCTCTGTGCCTCTGTGTCTCTGTGTGAGGCCAGGTGGGCTTCTTCGGTTTCCATCTCCTTGGCGAGGAAATAGTTGAGGCCCGTGCGGATGGTGGCGATGGCGGCCAGCTTGCCGATGCGCTCCCAGGTGGGCGCGACGGCCGTGGAGAGGATGTCCGCGGCGAGCTGGAATTCGAGGGCGACGCCCAGGTAGTGCGCCAGGGTGAGCCGGAGGGCGGTGAAGCTGCGCGGGTGGCCCCTGCGCAACGAGTTCGCGAATTGGAAGATGGCCGCGAAGATCCCCGCCGCGATCACCAGCGCGCCGATGGTCTCCACTCCCAGGCGCAGCCACTCCACGCCCTGCTGCACCGCCTGCTCCGCCCCGCTGAAAACGCCGTCGTGCTCCATCCCGACCTCCCGGTTCGCACCCATGGGAGCCGCCACTCCGTGCCGGGGCACGTGATTCGCAAGCCCCGCACCGAACGCGATTTGCGGACGTTTCCACCCGTTGTCCCCGTAGAGATGAACCGTCGCCAGAGCTACATCCTCGTCGCAGCGATGCTCCTGCTTCTCCCGCTGATCTGGGCGGCCACGCGGCTGACCGGCCGGGACCCACGCACGGAGGAGCCGGTCACGTCGTCCGCGGCCGCTGCCGGTGCCACTCCCGGCGTGGTGAAGAGCGCGCCGACCCCCGCCGAGGCCGCCGCCGCGTACGGGGTGGACCTGCCGCCCGACGTCGCGAAACTGCTGCGCGAGGGGCGCAACTGGCGGGCGTCGCGCCGGCTGCGGGAGCTGGTGAAGGCGGACTCGGACCCCGAGCTGGTGCTGGTGGCCGCGCGCGCCAACGCCGCCTGGGGCGCGTGGGGTGCCGTGCGCTCGCTGCTGGATGGCAAGCCGTGGCTGGACCGCGCGGGCGGCGGGGACGGGTGGTACCTGCTGGCGCGTGCCCGCGAAGAGGACCGGCGCTGGGCCGAGGCCGCGGACGGCTACGCGCGCTACCTGCGCGCGCGTCCCGCCGGGGGCGCGCCCGGCGCCGAGCGCACCGTCGCGGAGCTGCGGCACGCGCTGGTGCTGCTGCGCGCGGGCCGG
>CADCTW010000125.1 GCA_902805735.1 uncultured Gemmatimonadota bacterium
GCAACCACGACGTGCGCTGGTCGCCGCTGGGGCCGCAGATCTTTGGGAAGTACTGCGGGCAGCCGTTTCGGTCGTTCGCCCACAAGGGGTGCCGCTTCGTCCTGCTGGACAGCTCTGTGCCGCTCTCGCACTGGGGGCACTTCGAGAGCGCGCAGCTCCGCTGGGCCGAGCGCGAGCTGCGCGCAGTGGGGCGCGAGACGCCGGTGTTCGTCTTCACGCACCACTGGGTGGGGCGCGACCGGGTGATGGTGGACAACGAGAACGAGCTCCTGCGCGTGCTGGAGCCGTACAACGTGAAGCTCGTCTTCAACGGCCACGGCCACCAGGACCTCCTCTGGCACTGGAACGGCGTCGCGGGGACGATGAACAAGGGGCTCTACCAGGGCTCGTACCAGCGCGTGGACGTGGACTGGGGCGCCGGCGAGGTCCGCCTCCTTCGCCGCACCGCCGAGACTCCCGAGCTGCGCCCCGTCGTGACCGTTCCCCTGCCGGCGCGACGCGACGCGCGCCCGCTCTGGGCCGTGCCGGTGGCGCTGGTGACGGCCGGCGCCGCCGTGCCCGCGCATGCCGAGGGCGCCCGCGAGTTCCGCTGGAACGAGGGCGCCTGGGCTCCCCTCCCGGCCGGCGGCGCGCCCACGGCGGGGCTGCGGCCCGGCGCCCACCTCCTCTCGCTGCGCGCGGGGAACGGCGGCGCCCAGCGGGCCTTCGGCGTGCGGGTGGCGGGGACGGATGCCGCCCTGCGTCCGCGCTGGGAGCGGCGGCTGAGCGGCGGCGTGATGTCGCACCTGCGCCTGGCGGACGACGTCCTCTTCGCCAGCGCCATGGACGGCTCCGTCGCGGCGCTGCGGGCGGCGGACGGCACGCCGCTGTGGACGGCGCGCACGGGCGGCTACTGCCACTCGTCGCCGGTGGTGCACGAGGGGCGGGTGATCGTGGGGAGCGCGGACGGCTCGGTGTACGCCTTCGACGCGCGCACCGGTGCCCGCCGCTGGCGCAGAGCGACCGGCGGCCCGGTGTACGCCTCCGCCGCCGTGGCGAAGGGCGTCGCCGCCATCGCGTCGGGGGACGGCACGGTGTACGGGCTGGATGCGCGCACGGGCGCGGTCCGCTGGCGCTTCGCCCTCCCGGCGGGCGACACGGCGTTCGCGCAGAGCCCCGCCGCCACGGACGGCGAGCGCTTCTACATCGGCGCGTGGGACCGGAACCTGTACGCGCTGGATGCCGCCAGCGGGCGCGAGCTCTGGCGGCGGCGGTGCACCGAAAGGTCGTTCGCGTACTCGCCGGCCATCGGCGGGCCGGGGGTGGGGGGCGGTCGCGTGTACGTTCCCTCCAACGACAACGTGCTCCACGCCTTCGACGCGGCCACCGGCGCCCCGCTCTGGCGCTTCACCGCCGCGGGCGACAAGGTCGGCTACTCGTCTCCCACCCTCGTCGGCGACCGCATCTACATCGGCTGCCTGGGCGACAAGGGGCAGGTGCGCTGCGTCTCGGCCGCGGACGGGCGCGAGCTGTGGATGACGGAAACGGGCGGCGAGATCTACGACTCCTCCCCCGCCGTGTCCGACGGCCGCGTGGCGATCGGCTCCGTCAACGGCACCCTCTCCCTGCTCGCCGCGGACGACGGGAAGCTGCTAGCCCAGCACCGCTTCCCCGCCGGCCACTTCCTGGCTTCCCCCGCGGCAGGCGCGCGCTCCGTTTACGCCGCCACCTTCTCCGACGTGGTGATGGCGTTCGACATCGCGTAAAATCGGGGGCTCACACAGAGGCACAGAGGCACGGAGATGAAGTTGGCTCCGTGTCCCTGTGCCTTTGTGTGAGCCCTACTCTTGCATAGTCGGCCGAGCGGCGTTATCGTTTGCGAAAATACGGTAACGATCCACTTCGGCTTAAGAAAATTAAGTGAGCGGAACAACTCGCCTGGATGACGTGGACATCCGCCTGCTGGAGATCCTGCAGGAGAACGGGCGCACCTCGCAGCACGACCTGGCGGTGGCGGTGGGGCTGTCGTCGCCGGCCGTGGGGGAGCGGGTGAGGAAACTGGAGGAGCGCGGGATCATCCGCCGCTTCAGCGCCGTGCTCGATCCCAAGCTGCTGGGGCGCGACGTCACGGCGTTCCTGGCCGTGGGAATCGCGGGGTCGGCGTACTACGACGAGTTCCGCGCCCGCGTGATGGCGCACACGGAGGTGCTGGAGTGCCACTCCATCACCGGCCAGGGTTCGCACCTGCTGAAGGTGCGCACCGACACCACCTCCGGGCTGGAGGGGCTCCTCGCGGAGATCCAGAGCTGGCCCGGAGTGCAGTGGACCAACACCAGCATCGTCCTTTCGACGATCAAAGAGACCGCCGCGCTGGGCGTGCAGCCCCGCGCGGCAGCCGAGAGCGCGTCCGCCCCGAAGCGGTAGACCCTTCACCCCGAGCAGAAGGAGCAGCATGCCCAAGACCGCCGCCCGCTTCGACACCCTGGCCGCAGCCACCTGGGAGGCCGAAGCGAAGAACGGAGACGGCGCCGCCCGCGGCCCCATGGACATCGAAGGAATCTTCGGCAAGAACACCTTTGGCCTGGCCGAGATGCGCGCGCGCCTCCCCAAGCAGGTGTTCCGGGCGCTGATGAACACCGTGGACCGCGGCGAGGCGCTGGACCCGTCCGTGGCCGACGCCGTGGCGCTGGCGATGAAGGAGTGGGCCACCGAGCGCGGGGCCTCGCACTTCACCCACTGGTTCCAGCCCCTGACCGGCTCCACGGCCGAGAAGCACGACTCGTTCATCACCCCCAACGTGGGCGGGGGCGCCGTGGCCGAGTTCAGCGGCAAGGAGCTGATCCAGGGCGAGCCGGACGCGTCGTCGTTCCCCTCGGGCGGGCTGCGGGCGACCTTCGAGGCCCGCGGCTACACGGCGTGGGACCCCACCTCGCCGGCCTTCATCGTGGACACGCCGGCGGGGTGCTACCTCTCCATCCCCACCGCCTTCGCGTCGTGGACGGGCGAGGCGCTGGACGTGAAGATCCCCCTGCTGCGCTCGACCGCGGCGCTGGAGAAGCAGACCCGCCGCGCGCTGGCCCTGTTCGGCGAGCAGGTGGAGCAGGTGATGGCCACCTGCGGGCCGGAGCAGGAGTTCTTCCTGGTGGACCAGGAGTTCTTTTACCGCCGGCCGGACCTGGTGACCACGGGGCGCACCCTGTTCGGCGCCAAGCCGCCGCGCGGGCAGGAGCTGGAGGACCACTACTTCGGCTCCATCCCGGACCGCGTGCTGGCCTTCATGACCGAGGTGGAGCGCGAGCTGTACAAGCTGGGCGTGCCGCTGCGCACCCGGCACAACGAGGTGGCGCCGGGGCAGTTCGAGATGGCGCCCATCTACGAGAACGCCAACCTGGCGGCGGACCACCAGCAGCTGGTGATGATCACGCTGCGCAAGGTGGCGCGGAAGTACGGGCTGGCCTGCCTCCTCCACGAGAAGCCGTTCGCGGGGGTCAACGGGAGCGGCAAGCACCTCAACTGGGCGGTCGGCACCGACCGGGCGAACCTGCTGGAGCCGGGGGACACGCCGCACCAGAACATGCAGTTCCTCTTCTTCTGCACCGCCGTGCTGCGCGCGGTGGAGCGGCACCAGGACCTGCTGCGCTCGGCCGTGGCGTTCGCCGGCAACGACCACCGGCTGGGGGCCAACGAGGCGCCGCCGGCCATCATCTCGGTCTTCCTGGGCACTCAGCTGTCGGACGTGTTCGACCAGATCGAGGCGAGCGGCACGGCCACTTCCAGCAAGCAGGGCGGGCTGATGGGGCTGGGGAGCCCGGTGCTCCCGCACATCCCGCAGCACGCGGGCGACCGCAACCGCACCTCGCCCTTCGCCTTCACGGGGAACAAGTTCGAGTTCCGCGCGCTGGGCGCCTCGCAGTCCGTCTCGTGGCCGGCCACGGTGCTCAACACCGTGATGGCCGAGTCGGTGGACGAGCTCTGCACCGCGCTGGAAGCGGAGGTGGCGAACGGGATCTCTTTCGAGGACGCCCTGCAGCAGCTCATCGCCACCGAGATCCGCCGCGTGAAGCGCATCATCTTCAACGGCGACGGCTACAGCGACGAGTGGCAGGAAGAGGCGGCCCGCCGTGGCCTCCTGAACCTGCGCACCACGCTGGACGCGCTGGAGACGATGGTGAGCGAAAAGAACACGGCGCTCTTCGAGAAGTACGGCGTCCTCTCCGGCCGCGAGCTGGAGTCGCGCCACGAGATCGCCCTGGAGACCTACTTCAAGACGATCAACATCGAGGGCGAGACCACGGCCGACGTGGCGGCCACGATGGTGCTGCCGGCGGCGTTCCGCTACATGAACGACCTGCTGGCCGCCGCCGAGCGCGCGGCCGAGATCAAGATGGACGCCCGGGGCCTGCGCTCCACCCTGGAGCACCTCAACGCCCTGATCGACGAGCTGCGCGAGTCGCTGGACACCCTGCGCGCGCAGAACGCCGAGCTGGGCGGCGAGGACGTGCACTCCAAGGCGTACCACATGCGCGACAACATCGTCCCCGCGATGCTGGCCGTGCGCTCCGCCGTGGACCGCCTGGAGAAGGTGGTGCCGGACGACATGTGGCCGCTGCCCACCTATCGGGACATGCTGTTCGTGAAGTAAGCTGATCGGCTCGCACGGAGACACGGAGGCACAGAGATGAGGTTATCTCTGTGCCTCCGTGCGCAGCCGGCGGAAGATGATGATGTGCCCGGCGATGGCGGTGACCACCATCACCGCCGGGAGCCACACGAACGGGAAGAAGGTGATCCACACGTTCGGTGTGTCGAAGAAGCGGAGGCCCGGGGCGCTGAGCAGCGCGATGGCGATGACGTTGAGGAGGAGCGCGGCGCCGGCCAGGTTCCACAGGCGCACGCCCCAGAGCGGCATTCGCCTGGCGGCGAGCAGGGCGGCGACAACCAGCGCGCTCGCCCCGGTGAGGATGTCCCAGTTCAGCCCCTCGTAGCTCATCTGCCCGGGCATCACGCCTTCCGTGTACGCCCAGTGCATCAGCAGCTCCAGCGGCAGCCGGAATCCCTGCACCCCCACGAGCACGGCCAGCGGAAGCCCCGCCGCCAGCCGCTTGCCCACCGGCCCCAGCCCCAGCCAGAGCGCGACCGTCCACGCCGCCAGCACCAGCACCGGCATCGTCGGCGGGCGCGTCCCGAACGAGAGGCGCCCCGCCGCCGCGACGCCCCCGGTGACGGCCAGCCACGCCGCCGCCCCGGCCGCCGCGAGCAGCGCC
>CADCTW010000126.1 GCA_902805735.1 uncultured Gemmatimonadota bacterium
CCGCCGCCGCCCAGAGGAACGGGCGGCGCTTTCCCTGTGCCATCGGATGCTCTCCCTGTGTGGTCCGCGGCGGCGCGGCCCTTGCCCGGTGCCGCCCGCCGCCGCTCGTAAATGTACCACCCTGGCACGCGCTTGTGCCATTCGTGGCGGAACGGCGCGCTTGTGGGGGGCGGGGCGCCGGGCTACGTTCCGCCCCGTTCCAGCGGGCATCGAAGGGGCGTCCACGGAGGGGTGAGAGGATGGAGCTGGGGGAGCTGCAGCGGACGGTGTCCGCCGCGTTCGCGGAGCGCGAGCGCCTGAAGGAGCCGGGCGTGCGCGAGGCCGTCGAGGAGACCATCGCGCTGCTGGACACGGGGCGCGTGCGCGTCGCGGAAAAGGCGGACGGGGAGTGGCGCGTCAACGCGTGGGTCAAGGAGGCGATCCTCCTGTACTTCGCGCTGCGCCCGCTGGAGCCCATGGAGGCCGGCGACCTGCGCTTCTTCGACAAGATCCGCACCAAGACGGAGCTGCGGGCGCAGGGGATCCGCGTGGTGCCGCCGGGCGTGGCGCGCTACGGCTCGTTCCTGGAGCCGGGGTGCGTGGTGATGCCGGGGTACGTCAACATCGGCGCGTACGTGGGCGCGGGTACCATGGTGGACACCTGGGCCACCGTCGGCTCGTGCGCGCAGATCGGCGCGGGCGTGCACCTCTCGGGCGGCGTGGGGATCGGCGGCGTGCTGGAGCCGCCCAGCGCCTCGCCGGTGATCATCGAGGACGGCGCCTTCATCGGCTCGCGCTCCATCGTGGTGGAGGGGGTGGTGGTGGAGGAGGAAGCGGTGCTCGGCGCCAACGTAGTGCTTACCGCGTCCACCCCCATCGTGGATGTGACGGGGAGCGAGCCGGTCATCACCAGGGGCCGCGTCCCGGCGCGCTCGGTCATCATTCCCGGCACGCTCCCCAAGGAGTTCCCCGCCGGCACCTTCGGGGTCCCGTGCGCCCTGCGCATCGGCGAGCGCAAGCCGTCGACGGACAAGAAGACGTCGCTGAACGACGTGCTGCGGACTTTCAACGTGCAGGTGTGAACTGCAGTGCCTAGTGCCCAGTGCCGAGTCCCCAGTAACTGCGGTCCAGGACGCGGCACTTCTGTTACTAGGCACCAGGCACTAGGCACTGGGCACTCCTTCCAGCGAGAGACGTACTTTGACGCATGAACATTCCCCCGCGACGGCCCCCGACATCCGCCACGAGCTCGCGGAGCGGACGCTGGCGCTCTGCAAGGTTCCCAGCGAGACGGGGCAGGAAGCGCTGATCGCGGAGTGGGTGGAGGGGCAGTGCTCCGCCTTCGCCGGGCCCGAGTCGGTGAGGAGGGTGGGGAACTCGGTGATCTGCGATCCGCTCGGCCACGAGGGGGCGCGGGGGCTGCCCGTGGTGGCGCTTGTGGGGCACCTGGACACGGTGAAGTGCGCCGAGGACCAGGCGTTCGAGATCCGCGACGAGCGGGTGTACGGCTGCGGGGCCAGCGACATGAAGGCCGGTGTGGCCGTGATGCTGGCGCTCCTGGAGCGCTGGCGCGACCTGGGGGGGGCGCGGCCCATCTGGATCTTTTACGACGGCGAGGAAGGGCCCAGTGAGGGGAACGGCCTGGAGCCGGTGCTCACCACGGGCGGGCTCCCGACCATCGACTTCGCCTTCATCCTGGAGCCCACCGACCGGGCGGTGCAGCCGGGGTGCATGGGCGTGCTGCACGCCACGGTCACCGTCCCTGGCGTGCGGGCCCACAGCGCGCGCCCCTGGCAGGGCGACAACGCCATCTACCGCGCCATCCCCCTGCTGGAAAAGTTCGCGGGGCTGGAGCGGCGCTGCATCACCTTTGGGGAGCTCGACTTCTACGAGGTGATCGTGGTGACGCAGGCCGGCACCACCAACTCCAAGAACGTCGTGCCGGACGCGCTGGCGCTCAACATCAACTTCCGATTCGCGCCCGGCAACACGGCCCGTAACGCCGAGCGCGAGCTGCGCGAGCTCGTGGGCGACGCGGCCAGCGTGGAGATCGTGGACTCGGCCCCCTCCGGCGAGGTGCACGCCGACCACGCGCTGATCCGGGACTGGCGCGAGCGGCAGGGGCTGGAGGTGCAGCCGAAGCAGGCCTGGACGGACGTGGCCCGCTTCACCGCGCACGGGATCCCCGCCGTCAACTTCGGGCCGGGCGAGACGTCGCAGGCGCACCAGGCGAACGAATGGTGCTCCATCGACTCGCTGGAGCACTGCTACAACGCGCTGTACGCCTACTTCCGCCCCGCTCCATGAACCCGGTCCTGGACCGGATCACCCCGTCGCTGATCCGCGCCCTCAACGCCCGCAAGCGTCCCGGCGACGTGGACCTGGGGCTCGGCGAGCCCGTGCTGCGCCCCGACGTGGGCCCGTTCGAGGCGGCCCTGGAGCGCGTGCGCCGCGAGGGCACGCCGTACTCGCCCAACGGCGGCTTTCCCGAGCTGCGCCAGGCCGTGGCCCGCTACCACGGCTTCCCGGAACGCGGCGACGCGGCCCACGTGTGCACCACGGTGGGCTCCGAAGAGGCGCTCTTCGTGTCGATCAAGATCACGGTCGATCCAGCGCGCGACGAGGTGCTGATCGTGGAGCCGTGCTTCCTGGCGTATCCCAAGATGTGCACGCTGGAGGGGATCCGGCATCGCGGCGTGTCCCTGTCGCCCGACGACGGCTTCGCGCCGCGCGCCGCGCCGGTGCTGGAGGCCGTGGGGCCGGACACGCGGCTGATCGTCATCAACTCGCCCTGCAACCCCACGGCGCGCGTGTGGCCCGAGGCGGAGCTGCGCGCCCTGGCCGAGGGGCTGTCGGCGCGCCCGGGCTCGCCCGTGTACGTGCTGGTGGACGAGGTGTACCGCGAGCTCTACTACACGCCCGAGCCCCCGGTCTCGCTCGCCACGTTCTACCCGCACACCCTCACGGTCGGCTCGCTCTCCAAGAGCAACGCGCTCACCGGCATGCGCCTGGGGTGGTTGATCGCGGACGCTCCCATCATCGCCAGCGCCATCAAGGTGCACGGCCTGGTGAACACGGCCACCAGCACCTTCAGCCAGTGGGTGGCGATGGAAACGTTCGCGACCCCCGGCTCCCTCTCCGCGCACCGCCCCATCTACGCCGGGCGCCACCGCGCACTCGTCGCCGCCGCGGAGCGCCACGGCCTGGACATGGCCCCGCCGGAGGGAGCGTTCTACGCCTTCCTCCGCCTCCCGCCGGCCCTCGCCTCCAACTCCATGGCCGCCGCCGAGCGCCTCCTGGAGGAGCACCGCGTCGTAGCCGTCCCCGGCATCGCCTTTGGCCCCAGCGCCGAGGGCTGGCTGCGCATCTCCTGGGTCCCCGACGAGGCCACGCTCGCCGAAGGTCTCGCGCGCATCGCCGAGTTTTTCAACAGCTAGGCTCACACAGAGGCACAGAGGCACGGAGGTGGCCTCTTCTCTGTGGCTCTGTGTCTCTGTGTGAGCCCCTTGCGCACCGTGCCGGGCGCCCCCGAGCTTGAGGAACCGTCCAGTGAACCGACTCGCGACCCCCGTGCCGAACATGCGCATCGCCGCCGCCCTGCTGGCCTGCCTCCTCGCGCTCCCCGCCGCGGCGCAGGAGGCCAACAACCGCCCCACCCGCGCGGACAGGCTGAGGGGCTCCATCACGCCCGAGCGCGCGTGGTGGGACGTGACCTTTTACGACCTCCACGTGCGGGTGGACCCGGCGGAGCAGAGCATCCGCGGAAGGAACTCGACCACGTACCGCGTGACGGGGCCCTCGCGCGAGCTGCAGATCGACCTGCAGATGCCGCTGGAGGTGGACAGCATGGTGCAGGACGGGCGCGCCGTGCGCTTCCGCCGAGAGGGGAACGCCTTCTTCGTCACGCTCCAGGCGCCGCAGCCGGTGGGGCAGACGAAGACCCTCACCGTTCACTACCACGGCAAGCCGATCCGCGCGCGGAACGCTCCGTGGGACGGCGGGTTCGTGTGGGGGCGGGACAGCACGGGCGCGCCCTGGGTGGCGACGGCGGTGCAGGGGCTGGGCGCCAGCGCGTGGTGGCCCAACAAGGACACGCAGGCGGACGAGCCAGACAGCCAGCGCGTGGCCATCACCGTGCCCGACCCCATGGTGAACGTGTCCAACGGGCGGCTGCGCGGCACTACCAAGAACGGCGACGGCACCACCACGTACGACTGGTTCGTGAAGAGCCCCATCAACAACTACGACGTGGCGGTGAACGCGGGGAACTACGCGCACTTCAGCGACACGTACCAGGGGGAGAAGGGGACGCTGACGCTGGACTACTGGCCGCTCGCCTACAACCTGGCGCCGGCGCGGCGGCAGTTCCAGCAGGTGAAGCCGATGCTGGCCTGCTTCGAGCGCTGGTTCGGCCCGTTTCCCTGGTACGAGGACGGCTTCAAGCTGGTGGAGACGCCGCACCTGGGGATGGAGCACCAGAGCGCGGTGGCGTACGGTAACCACTACCAGAACGGCTACCGCGGCCGCGACCTGTCGGGGACCGGGGAGGGGCTGGACTGGGACTTCATCATCGTGCACGAGGCCGGGCACGAGTGGTTCGGCAACCACATCACCACGCGCGACATCGCGGACATGTGGGTGCACGAGGGCTTCACCAGCTACTCCGAGTCGCTCTACGTGGAGTGCCTGCGGGACAAGGCGGCGGGGGCCCGCTACACCATCGGCCTGCGCAAGAACATCCGGAACGACCGCCCGATCGTGGCCCGCTACGGGATCCAGGAGGAAGGGTCGGGCGACATGTACTACAAGGGCCACAACCTGCTGCACACGGTCCGCCAGGTCGTGAACGACGACGAGAAGTGGCGCGGCATCCTGCGCGGCCTCAACTCCACCTTCGGCCGGCAGACGGTGACGGGCGAGCAGGTGACGAACTACATCAGCCGCCAGGCGGGCATCGACCTGAGCCGCGTCTTCCGGCAGTACCTCACCACTACGCAGATCCCGGTGCTGGAGCACCGCGTGCAGAACGGCCGCCTGCAGTATCGCTGGGCCAACGTCGTCCCCGGCTTCGACATGCCGGTGCGCGTGTCGCTGCAGGGCGGGCCGATGCGGACGCTCCGCCCCACCGGGCGCTGGCAGTCGGTCGCGCTCCCGGGACGCGGCGCGGCGCGGCTGCGGGTGGACGAGAACTTTTACGTGGAATCGCGCCAGGCGTCGCGCTGACCGTGACGGCGCTGGATCGCTTCGAGGACGCGCTCGCGGCGCGCATCGGCCGCCCGGCGTACGTGCGCCCCTTCGTGTGCGAGGGGTCGCCGCTGGAGTGCCGCGCCCTCATCGTGGGCTCCAACCCGGCGACGGCGCTGAGCCTGGACTACTGGAGCTTCTGGGAGAGCGGGTACGGCTTCCGCCGCGAGGCGTGGGCGGATGCCTCCCGCGCGCAGCGGCGGGCGGCGGGGAAGCGGGAGATCACCCCCACGCGGCGGATGCTCGGGCGGATCATGCAGGAGGCCGCGCCGGTCCGCTGCCTGGACACCAACGTCTTCTCCACCCCCACCCCGGCGGAGCGCGACCTGCCGCCGGAGCTGCGCCAGACCGGGGTGTTCGACCTGGTGCTGGACGCGGTGCGGCCCGCCGCCATCCTGGCGCACGGCAAGGAGGCGGCGGAGCACCTGAGGCGCGTGCTCGGCGCGGAGGCGCTCCCGGCGCAGGGCTTCGAGCCGGTGCCGGCGCCGTGGGGAGCGGTGCGGGTGCGGGCCGTCCGCCACCTGTCGCGCGGGTGGTCGTACGCGCAGGCGGAGGCGCTGGGGCGGGAGCTGCGCGAGGCTGCGGAGGGCTGATCTTCACCGGTGAAGCAGCGGTGCGCCGATCACGCGTAGAGCGGGCGGAAAAGGAGGGCCGCGACAAATCGCGGCCCTACATTGGATACCGCGGTCGGCCAGGATCCACCGCGTCGCGCGGATCCGTGGAAATCGCCCCCTCTCCCGTTATCGGGAGAGGGGGCCGGGGGGTGAGGGCCCTCTCAGCGCGCTCCGAATCAATGGGCGGCGCGTTTTTTTCAGAGTCCAGGGGCCACACCGTGAACCCCGAGGCAGCGCGATGGCACTACGCAACCTTCCGCCCGACCCCACCCGCGACAGCCTCAGGTCGGTGCGCCTGGGGCTGCTGCGCCTGCACAAGGCGCTGATCGACGCCGAGCGCGGCGTGGCGGAGCGGCGCAGCGGGCCCATGTCCAACGGCCAGTTCCTGCAGATGCTCATCCAGGACGAAGGGTTTGCCTGGCTGCGGCCCTTTTCCGAGCTGATCGTGCGGATCGACGAGGCGCTCGCCACGCGCGAGCCGATCGCGGAGGAGAGCGCCCGCGGATACGTGCAGGAGGTGGTCGCCCTGCTGGCGCCCGACCCCGGGGGCACGGCGGCGCAGCGGCTGGCGGAGCTGCGCCGCGGGGGCACCGTGCTGGCCGCGCACGAAGAGCTCACCCGCCGCATCGCCGACTTCCCGTCGTAGCACGCGGAACGCCGGAGGGGCCGGCGGGGTCTAACGCCGGCCGGCAACACCCGGCCAGGGCGCGCTCCGGCTCGTGGGGCGCGCTTCGCAACACTCCTTCCAGGAACGCTATGAGATCCGTCCGTCTGCTCGGCGCCGTGGCGCTTTCGCTCGGCGTCTTCACCTCGGCGCACGCCCAGGGCGCGTCGGCGCCGCGGCTGCTGGCCCAGCAGGACACTTCGCCCGCCAACTGGTGGCTGCTGGACTCGGCGCGCGACCGCTTCCCCGGGATCGGGGCGGAGCGCCTGTACCGCGAGGTGCTGGCGAACCGTGCGCCGCGCCGGTCCGTCACGGTCGCCATCATCGACTCCGGCACGGACATCGAGCACCCGGACCTGGACGGCGCGCTCTGGAGCAACCCGCGCGAGGTGGGGGCGAACAACCGCGATGACGACGGCGACGGGCTGGTGGACGACGCGCGCGGGTGGAACTACATCGGCGGGCGCGACGGGCGGCACGTGGACGTGGACACGTACGAGGTGGTGCGCGTGTACGGTTCGCTGCGCCGCTACGAGGGCGCCAGCCCGGACACGCTCAAGGGCGACGCCCGGCGCGAGTTCGACCTGTACCAGGAGACCAGGGCGCAGGTGGTGAAGCAGCGCGCCGAGGCGGCGCAGACGCTCACCGAGATCCGCCAGGTGGAGAAGATGGTGAACGAGGCGCTGGCCCTCCTTCGCCAGCAGACGGGGGCGGACTCGCTGACGGCCGAGCGCGTGGCGAAGCTGCAGCCGATCCGCCAGGACGTGGCGCAGGCCAAGCAGATCTTCATGCAGATGGCCGCCCAGGGCTTCACGGCGCGCCAGATCTCCGGGCAGCGCGAGGACCTGGAGCAGCGGGTGCAGTTCGCGCTCAACCCGGACTTCGACACGCGCACCATCGTGGGCGACAACTACGCCAACACGGCGGAGCGGGTGTACGGCAACCGCGACGTGGAGGGCCCCTCGGCCGACCACGGCACGCACGTGGCCGGGATCGTCGCCGCGGAGCGCGGCAACGGGATGGGGATCGACGGCGTGGCCCCCACGGGGACGCGGCTGATGATCCTGCGCGCGGTGCCCAACGGCGACGAGCGCGACAAGGACGTGGCGAACGCCATCCGCTACGCGGCGGACCACGGCGCCAACGTCATCAACATGAGCTTCGGCAAGGGCTACTCGCCGCAGAAGCGCGCGGTGGACGACGCCGTGCGCTACGCCGAGAGCAAGGGGGTGCTGCTGGTGCACGCCGCCGGCAATGATGGCGAGGACCTGAACCAGAAAGCCAACTTCCCCAACCGCCGCTTTGAGGGCGGGGGCGAAGCGCGCAACTGGATCGAGGTGGGTGCTTCGTCGTGGGAGGGCCCGGACCGCCTGGCGGCGCCGTTCTCCAACTGGGGCCGCGGGCAGGTGGACGTGTTCGCGCCCGGCTCGGCCATCCTCTCCACCGTGCAGGGCGGCGGCTACGAGCGCAACTCGGGCACGAGCATGGCGGCGCCGGTGGTTTCCGGCGTGGCGGCGCTCCTGATGTCGTACTTCCCCAACCTTACGGCCACGCAGGTCCGCCAGATCATCCTGGACTCGGCCACCCGCTACGCCGACCAGATGGTGCTGCGCCCGGGAAGCGAAGGCGAGCGCGTCCGCTTCGGCGACCTGTCGACGACGGGCGGGATCGTGAACGTGTACGCGGCGTTCCAGATGGCCGAGCGGATGAGCCGCTAAAAAGCAGGGGTCACACAGAGACACAGAGGCACAGAGAACAACTTCTTCTCTGTGCCTCTGTGTCTCTGTGTGAGGCTTCCTTTACCGGTAGAGGCGGTAGGGCGCGCGCTCCGTGCGGTCCCACTCGGCGAGCTCGCGCTGCCAGCGGCGGTCGATCTCGCGCGGGTCGTCGCCGCGGTCGAAGGCGGCGCGCGCCCAGTGCGAGCCGAGCATCTGCGTGAAGCCCGTGTTCTTGATCCTGAACTGCGCCGGGTTCTGCTTCTTGGCCTCGCTCAGCAGCACCAGCGCCGTGTACGCGGGGCGGTAGGTGCGGCGGTCCGTGATGTCCAGGCGCAGCGAGGTGAAGGTCTGGCCCTTGTAGTCCGTGTCCACCGCGGGGTTCGTGGTGGGGGTGATCTGCACCGGCGTCAGCCGCACGCCCGGGAGGTTGTACTTGGCCACCGACTCGCGCAGGCGGTTGGCGTCCAGCCAGGGGGCGCCCACGTAGTTGAAGGGCGCCTCCGTGCCGCGGCCCACGTGCACGTTGGTGGCCTCGCCCAGCACCAGCCCCGTGAAGTTGAGCGCCGACGTCACCGAGCGGATGTTGGGGCTCGGCGGTACGAAGCGGAGGCCCGTGTCCTCGAACCACATGTCCGGCCGCCACCCTTCCACCGGCACCACGTGCAGGTCGGCGCCGATCTTGGCGTCCGCGTTGTAGTAGCGGGCGATCTCGCCGGCCGTCATCCCGTGGCGCAGCGGCACCGTGTAGTAGCCCGTGATCACCTGCGTCACCGTCTTCACCTCGATGTCCATCACCGGCCCGTCCAGCGCGGCCGTGATGGGGTTGGGACGGTCGAGGACCACGAAGGGGATCTTGCGCTTGGCGGCCTCTTCCATCGCCATCGCCATCGTCCACACGAAGGTGTAGACGCGCGCGCCGATGTCCTGGATGTCGAACACCAGCACGTCCACGTTCGCCAGCTCCTCGGCGGTGGGGCGCTGCGTGCGGTCGTACAGGGAGTAGACGGGAACGCCGGTCTTGGTGTCCCGCCCGCCCACGAAGGTGGCGCCGGCTTCCAGGTTGCCGCGGATGCCGTGCTCGGGGCCGAAGAGGGCCACGAGCTGCACGCCCGGGGTGCGGGCCAGCACGTCCGCGCCCAGCTCGCCGGTGCGGGTGACGGCGCTCTGGTTGGTGATGAGCCCCACCCGCTTGCCGCGCACCAGGTGCAGCGAGTCGCGGATGAGGATCTCGATCCCCGGGATCACGTTGGCGTTGCGCGCCTCCGCGCGCGCGCCGGCCGAGGCGGGGGGGCGGGCCAGGGAGTCCGCGCCGCCGCTGGCGGCTTCGGGCGGCGAGCCCGTGCGGCAGGCGCCGGCGGCCAGCATGGCCAGCGCGAGTACGAGTGAGCGTGGGGCTTGGCGATGCATCGTGGCTGTCCGTAAGTTGAGCGATCCGCCGCCGGTCGGGGCGCGCGGCACGGTACCCGCGTTGTGCCGCGCACCGGAGCGCGGCTCTCGGCGTCCGCCGCTGCGAAAGGCGCGCCACAACGGCGCGGGCACCACCCAACGGGGAGGGGAAGGGGTGAGCGAGACGTTCCGCCCGGCGCTGCCGGACGAAATTCCCGAAGTGGCGAGGCTGGAGGCGCACAGCTTCCCGTCCACCACGCGCACGCACCAGTGGTGGGAGAATTGGCTCGTCCACGGCCCGCACGGCGGGCTGGAGTCGCTCTGGGTGGCCGAGGAGCGCGGCCGCCTCATCGGCGCGTGCCAGCTCCTCTGGCTGCGGCAGTGGATCGCGGGGGTGGCGATGCCGGTGATGGGGCTCGCCTCCGTCGCCATCGCCCCCACCCACCGCCGGCGCGGCCTGGCCGGGCGGATGCTGACCGCCGGCTTCGACCACGCCCGCGAGCGGGGCGACGTGGGCTCGGCCCTCTACCCCTTCCGCGCCTCGTTCTACGAGCAGCTCGGCTACGGGCTGGCCGGCGAGGCCCACCAGTACCAGCTCCCCCCCGGCCTGCTCCCCGACGACAAGGTGGAGCGGATGCGCGTGCGCCTGGTGGACACGCCGGAGGACGAGGCGGCCATGCGCGCCGTGTACGCCGAGGCGTCGCAGCGGCTCCAATCGGGCCAGCTGGACCGCACGGCGCGCTCGTGGCGCAACTCGTGGGGCGGCGAGGACCAGGCAGCGGTGGTTTACTGGGGCGAGAGCGGCCAGGCGGAGGGGTACGCCATCGTCCGCTACCGCGCGGACCTCCCCATCGACAAGCGCTTCCTGGAGGTGGAGGAGCGGGTGTGGCTCACCCTGGGCGCGCAGAAGGGGATCTACGCCTGGCTTTCGTCGTTGGGCGACCAGTGGCGCGAGCTGGTGTACCGCGCGCACCCGGAAGAGGGCTTCGGCGACCGCATCAGCGAGCCGCGCCTCCCCCTGCTCAGCAACCCGGGGTGGGGGCTCTGGTTCCCCTCGGCCACCCTGCTGCGCGGCCCCATGTTCCGCGTGCTGGACGTGCCGGAGGCGCTGGGGATGCGCTCCCTGCACACCGACGAGGAGATGACGCTGCGCCTGGACGTGGACGACGAGCAGGTGCAGGAGAACCGCGGCCCCTGGCGGGTGCGCATCGAGGGCGGCCGGATGGAGGTGGAGCCGTACCGCGGCGGCGCCGTGGACGCCACGTTCTCCCTCCCCATGGACACACTGTCGCGCATCTTCATCGGCGCCCTGGCCCCCTGGCAGGCCGTGGCCGGCGGCCTGGCCCACATCGACCGCCCGGAGTACATGAAGACGCTCGACCACGCCTGGGCGGTCCCGAAGCCATGGACCTTCGACAAGTTTTGAAAAGCAGTGCCTAGTGCCTAGTGCCTAGTGCCTAGTGCCTAGTGCCTAGTGCCTAGTGCCTAGTGCCTAGTGCCTAGTGCCTAGTGCCTAGTGCCTAGTGCCCAGTGCCTAGTGCCTAGTGCCGAGTAACTGCAATTCACCACTCAGGACTTCTGTTACTAGGCACTCGGCACTGGGCACTGGGCACTTTTTTCCCACTGGCAGGCTTTCTGCGCCACGCCCGATCGGTGCGTGCGAGAACAACCCCTTCTGAAAGGCGGGTGGGATGATGCTTCTGCATCGATGGGCGGCGGTCTGCGCGGTGCTCGGTGTGGTGGCGGCCTGTGGCGGCGGCGGCGGGGATGCGGGGGGAGGCGGGGGCGCGGCGGAGAAGGCGCCTCCGGGCGGATACAAGACCTTCGCCGGCGGCCCGCCGGGAGGGTCGCTGATCGTGCTCTCCGAGGGCGAGCCCGACAACCTCAACCCACTCACCTTCGACAGCAACCCGGCGTTCCAGCTCGTGCACCTCATGTTCCGGGCGCTGGCGCGGCGCGACAGCACGCTCAGCAACTACGTGCCGGATCTCCTCCAGTCGTGGCAGGTCAACGGGAGCACCGTGGTGCTGAAGGTGCGCCCCGGCCTCAAGTGGCACGACGGCAAGCCGGTGACCGCCGAGGACGTGGTCTTCACCATCGAGCGCCAAAAGGATGAAAAGGTGGGCTCGCCCCGCAAGCCGGACGTCGAGGGCGTGACCGCCGTGCGGGCGGTGGACAGCCAGACGGTGGAGGCGACGCTCGTCCGCACGAGCCCCGCGGCGCTCAACGCGCTGCTGGAGGTGATCCCCGTTCCCAAGCACATCCTGGGCAACGTGGACCCCGGGCAGATGCGCTTCCACGCCTTCAATCGCGCGCCCGTGGGCAACGGGCTCTTCCGCTTCGGCTCGTGGGAGCAGAGCCGGCAGGTGGTCATCAACGCCAACACGGAAGCGCCGGAAGGCCGCCCCTCGCTGGACCGCATCGTGCTGAGGATCGTCCCCGAGCCCAGCGCGCGGCTCACCGGGCTCCTCAACGGCGAGGGGGACCTCCTTCCCCGCGTGCCCGCGGACCAGCGGGGCCGCATCAAGAGCACCCCGTCGGTGAAGCTCCACACCGCGCCCCGCGTGCGGCCGGGGTGGATCGCCTGGAACGTGAGCCGCCCGCCGGTGGACGACATCCGCGTGCGGCAGGCGTTCCTGATGGCCGTCAACCGCCCCGCCCTGGTGCAGGGGCTGCTGGGCACGGACGCGGAGCCCGCGCTCTCGCCCATCCCGCCGGCGTTGCGCGAGCACTCGCGCGACGTGCGCCCCATCCCCTACGACGTGGCGGGCGCCGGGCGGCTGCTGGACGCCGCCGGGTGGCGCGACACCAACGGCGACGGCATCCGCGACAAGGGCGGCCGCCCGCTGAACCTGGAGGTGGAGTTCAGCTCCAGCGACCCGCTCCGCCCGGACCTGCTGGTGGCGATGCAGAGCCAGGTGAAGCAGGCCGGCATCGGCCTGGTGCTGAAGCCGATGGAGCGCACAACGTGGGTGTCGCGGCTGCGTGCCCGCCAGTTCCAGGGCTCGTTCTGGGGCTGGGGCTGGGGCCCGGGGGTAATGGCCTCCAACGCCGAAGCCATCTGGCACTCGCGCTCCATTCCCCCGGGGGGCGCCAACTTCGCGGGCTACAACAATCCGCGCGTGAACGCCCTGATCGACTCCCTGCTGGTGGAGTCGGACACGACGCGCGCCCGCGCCATGTGGCGCACCCTGGAGCAGACGGCGACCGACGACGCGGTGTACGCGCCGATCTTCCTGGACCCGGAGTTCTACGGCGTCAGCGCGCGCTTCCAGAACGTCAAGTTCCGCGGCCCGGAGTGGTGGGAAGACGTGATCTTCTGGAGCATTCCCACCAACCGTCGCACGGCCCGTGACCGCATGGGCGCGCAGGCGAAGTAGGAGGCCCTCACCCTCCCGACCTCCCTCCCCCAAACCGCTGGGGGAGGGAGGCGATTTCCACGGCCCGCCGCGACGAGCGCGGGAAGCGCGGGGGGACAACTCCAGAGTCGTGCGGGCGCCCTGCGAGCCACCGCCGCCTTGTCGCCGCGCGCGAAGTAGTACCCTCTCCCAGGGCGGTTTCTGGGAGAGGGTGGCGGCTATCAGGCCGCCGGGTGAGGGCCCCCGGAACAGATGGCGCGCCCCGGGGGTCCAACGATGGGGAGAACGAGTGCCGCCGTGGCCGTGCAGCGAAGCACCTGGAGTCCAGTGAACTTGTCCGCCGCAATCACGTCATCGCTCCACCCGGCCCTGGAAGCCCTTTCGGACGGCTTCTGCATGCTCGGCCCGGATGGGAGGATCACCTACTGGAACGCCGCCGCCGAGCGGATGCTGGGCGCCCCGCGCGAGGGGGTGCTCGGCCTTCGCCTTTCCGACGCTTTTATGGGGGGCGATGAAGCCGCCGTGCGCGCGCGGCTGGCCGAGATCCGCGGCGGGCCGTTGCGGCTGGACGGGGGCGAGCTCTTCCCCGGCGCGCCGCGCGGGCTCACCGTGGTCGCGACCCGGGCAGAGGGTGGGGTGGCGCTGCAACTGCGGGCGCCCGACGCGGAGGCGGAGCGCTCGCTGGGGCTGCTGGACTCCATCCGCCACGGGTGCGTGGCCGTGGACGCGCAGGGGCGGATCGCGTACGCCAACCGCGCCGCGCGCGGAGTGCTGGGCGCGCGCCGCGAGGCCGCGGCGGGCACCGAGATCTGGCCCCTCCTCCCCGAAGAGCCGGCGGTCCTGCGCCGCACGCTGGCCGCGGCGCTGGCGGACGGGCGCCCGCGCCGGCTGCAGGCGCTGCAGGTGGAGGCGGAGCCCTTTCGCGGGCGCTTCTTCGACATCTGGACGCGCCCCCTCGCGGGCGGCGGCGCGTCGATCCTGTTCGAAGACGTGACCACGCGCATCGAGCGCGACAAGGACCTGGCGCGCTACGCGGCGGAGGCGGAGGAGGCGAGCCGCGCCAAGAGCCGCTTCTTCGCCGCCGCCAGCCACGAGCTGCGCACCCCGCTGCACGCCATCGTGGGCTACACGCACCTCCTGGCCACCTCCACCTTCGGCCCGATGCCCGCCGAGGCGGAGCGCGCCGCCGAGCGCTCCGGGATGTGCGCCGAGCACCTGGCGCGCCTGGTGGACGACGTCCTCCTCCTCTCCACCACCGAGATCGACCGGCTGCGCATCGCCCCGGTGCGCATGGCACCCGCGCACTTCCTGCACACCACGCTGGAGCCGCTGCGCGTGCAGGCGGAGGCCAAGGGGCTGCGCTTCACCATCGCCGCGGCGGATGGCCTGCCGGAACTGGAGAGCGACCCCGAGCGCCTCCGTCAGGTGCTGCAGGCGGTGGTGGGGAACGCCGTCAAGTTCACGCCGCGCGGCAGCGTGAGCGTGGAGGCGCGCGCGGACGACTCCGTCGCCCTGGAGTTCCGCGTGGCCGACACCGGCCCCGGCATCCCGCCGGACGAGCGCGAGCGGATCTTCGAGCCCTTCGAGCAGCTCTGCGACCCCTCGCGCACCGACTCCGTCAACCGCGGCACCGGCCTGGGACTCACGATCGCGCGGCAGCTCACAACGCGCCTGCACGGGACACTCGTGGTGGAAGATGACGCCCCCGACACGGGCACCGTCTTCCGGCTGCGGGTGCCGCTGGATTTTCCGGTCTAACTGCGTCCCGCCCGTTGCGGGCGACTGAAGTCGCGGCAACAACAGCACGAAGTCCCCCTGCGGGGACTACACGGTCCAGGCCGAAGCTGTAGGTCCAGTCCGCGAAGGCGGACTTCGTGCTGTTGTTGCCGCGAGTTTACTCGCCGGCCGCGATGCCGGCGACCTGCACCGAATTCTCCCGGATTCCATAGAGACACGGAGACGCCCGCGCCCTTTCCCGGGCGCAGGCCGCTTCGCTATTGTTCTGCGCGTAGGCCGCACCCGATCCTCCTACCGGACGCCATGCTCCGCCTCCACGAGTACCGCTACCACCGGCCCGAGCGCCTGGCCGACGCGCTGGCGCTCCTGCGCGAGCACGAGGACGCGCTCGCCATCGCCGGGGGCACGGACCTGATGCCGAACATGAAGCACCGCCTCTTCACCCCGCGGCACCTGGTGGCGCTCAAGGGTGTCGCGGAGCTGCGGGGGATCGGCTTCGTGGACGGGGCGGGGAACGCGGTGGACGAGGAGTCCGCCCTGGAGCTGGCGATCGGCGCGGGGGCCACGCTCACGGAGGTGGCTCGGAGCCCGGTGGTGCGGCGCCTCTTCCCCTCGCTGGCCGAGGCCGCGGGGAAGATCGCGGCCCCGCAGATCCGCAACGCGGGGACGATGGGCGGCAACCTGTGCCTGGACACGCGCTGCACCTACTACAACCAGAGCTTCTTCTGGCGTGAGGCGCTGGGCTTCTGCCTCAAAAAGGACGGCGACGTCTGCCACGTCACCAAAGTGGGTAAGAAGTGCGTCGCCGCCCACTCCGCGGACACCGTGCCGGTGCTGATGACGCTGGGTGCCCAGATCGACCTCGCATCGGCCGATGGGACGCGCACGGTGGCGGTCGACGACTTCTTCGTGGCCGACGGCAAGTGGAATACGGTACGCCGCCGCGACGAGCTGGTGCACCGCATCCGCATCCCCCTGGCGGGGCCGGGGCTGCGCACGGCGTATCGAAAGGTGCGGCAGCGCAACTCGGTGGACTACCCGCTCCTCTCCATCGCCGCTGCCGCGCGCCTTGCGCCGGACCGCCGCGTGGAGTCGCTGTCGCTGGTGGTGTCCGCGCTGGGCTCGCGGCCGCGCGTGGTCACCGGGCTGGACAAGGTGGTGGCCGGCGCCCCCCTCCGGGAGGTGATCGACGGCGTGGCGCAGCAGGCCTTCAAGCAGTGCCATCCGCTGGAGAACATCATCGTGGACCCCGACTGGCGCCGCGCCATGGTCCCCGTGTACGTCCGCCGCGCGCTGGAAGAGATGGCGGCGGCCTGATCCGCCGGACAGCAGGCTCACACACGAGCACAGCACGGGATGCCCGCCCCCCGTACGACCCTCCTCCTCCTCATCCTGCTCTGCTCCGTCCACCCCCTGGCGGCGCAGGTGCGCTCGCTCGCGGTCACGTCCGAGAACGACGCGTACAACTTCTGGATCCCCTTCGCCATCCGCCCGGACCAGGAGTACACCAACGGGATGGAGCTCGCCGCCGAGCTGGAAGGCGCGCCGCTCTGGGGCCGTCTCCTGCGCGGCCGCACTCCGTGTGGCGCGGACAGCGCGGGCGCCTGCCTCTCTACCCGCGTGCGCTTCGGGCAGAAGATCTTCAATCCGCGCACCCAGTTCGTCAGGCCAGGGCAGCGTCCGTATGCGGGATGGCTGTACCTGGGCGCCGCGGCGGCCGTGGAGCGCCCCCTCGTGCGCCGCTCGGCGGACGTGGAGATCGGCGTCACTGGCCCCCCGTCGCAGGGTGAGTGGGTGCAGGCCACGGTGCACGACATCGCCGGCTTCCGCCCCGTGCCCGGATGGAGGGACCAGCTCCGCACCGAGCCCGGCATCGTGCTGCGCTACGGGGAGGAGCATCTAATCGCCGACGTCCGCCCCGGCGGCGTCCCAGTCGCGGACGTGGTGCCGTTCTGGGGCGCGACCGCCGGCAACGTCGTCACGGGCGCACACGGCGGCGTGCGCCTGCGCGCGGGCTACGGCGTCCCGGCACCGTGGGGCCGCACCCCCCGCCGCGGCCCCGTCGCCCTGTACGCCGTCGCGGGCGTCCGCGCCGAGCTGGTCCTCCGCGACCTCTTCCTGGACGGCAACACCTTCCGCGATGGCCCCCGCGTGAAGCGCATCCCCACCGTGGGCCAGCTGGAGGTCGGCGGCGGCGTGCGCCTGGGCCCCGTGGGCCTCGAGTACCGCGCCATCACCCGCACCCCCAGCTACCGCACCGAGCCCACCGGCCACCAGTACGGCTCCTTCCAGGTCACCATCAACACGAAGGCACAGAGATGAAGTCATCTCTGTGCCTCTGTGGTGTGCCCAGCATGGGCGATGGTCCGGAGGTGAAAGTCCTCCCGGAACTTGGTCGTAGGGACCGAAGCGAGCCGCAAGGCGCCGACCGTGAGG
>CADCTW010000127.1:0-496 GCA_902805735.1 uncultured Gemmatimonadota bacterium
GGCATGGCATGGCCGCCGTCGCCGCCGCTCAGCCGGTCGTTGCCG
This sequence comes from uncultured Gemmatimonadota bacterium, assembly GCA_902805735.1. Classification (GTDB taxonomy): domain Bacteria; phylum Gemmatimonadota; class Gemmatimonadetes; order Longimicrobiales; family Longimicrobiaceae; genus Longimicrobium. The sequence goes on from CADCTW010000127.1 coordinate 46, forward strand.
CGCCCGCCGTAGAGCGTGTCGTGCCCGGCCTCACCGAACACCTGGTCGTCGCCGCCCAGCGAGTAGACGCTGTCGTTCCCCTGCCCGGCGTAGATCCGCTCGCCTTCGTCCAGGAAGCGCAGGTCGTCGTGCCCGTCGGTAAGGGTCACGGGGTAGGCGGCCAGGAACTGCGCCTGTGTCCAGGTGACGCCGTCCGAGAACTCGAAGCGGTTGACCTGGTAGTCCGCCCCCTGGAAGAAGTTCTGCAGCGTCACCGCGTCACCCGTGCCGTACTCCACCACCAGGTCGTAGCCCACCGTCCTCACCCCGGTGATGCCGGTGGAGGGGACGTCGTCGAACTTCAGCGTGTCCACCCGCCCGGAGCTCCAGTCGTAGGCGCGGATGGTGTCACGGCCGGAGCCCGCGCGCACCACGAAGGTGTCGCTGCCGAAGCCGCCGTCCATGTAGTCGT
>CADCTW010000127.1:546-1098 GCA_902805735.1 uncultured Gemmatimonadota bacterium
GAGGGTGTCGTCGCCCGCCTCGCCGTGCAGGGCGTCGTTGCCGGCGTCGCCGCCCAGCGTGTCGTTGCCGGTGCCGCCGTACAGGGAGTCGTGGCCGATGCCGCCATCCACCTGGTCGTTGCCGCCGTAGGTATACACCGAGTCGTCGCCGCCGCCGGCCGCCACGCGCTCGGCGCCTTCGGTGAAGCGCAGCTCGTCGTTGCCCTCGCTGCCGCTCACGGCGTAGGCGGTGAAGAACTCGGCCATGCTCCAGGTGACCCCGTCCGAGAACTGCACCCGGTTGATCTGGTAGTCCGTCCCCTGGAAGTAGTTCTGCAGCGTCACCGCGTCGCCGGTGCCGTACTCCACCACCAGGTCGTACCCGATGGTGCGCACGCCCGTGATGCCGGTGGAGGGCACGTCCTCGAACTTCAGCGTGTCCACCCGCCCGGCCGACCAGTCGTAGGCGCGGATGGTGTCGCGGCCGGAGCCCGCGCGCACCACGAAGGTGTCGCTGCCGAAGCCGCCGTCCATGTAGTCGTCGCCCGTGCCGCCGTCCAGCACGTCCGCCCC
>CADCTW010000128.1 GCA_902805735.1 uncultured Gemmatimonadota bacterium
GGCGGGCCAGCTCCACCTGGAAGCCGCCGCCGCCGGGGAGGAAGGTGAAATCCTCCACCAGCTCGCCCCGCAATCCATGCAGCAGGTCCTCCACCTCGCCGCGCAGCACCGGGGGGCCGGCGGAGCGGTTGCCGCGGCCCGTGACCAGCAGCACGGTGCGCACGCCGTCGCCGCGGCGGGCGCGCAGCCAGGCGTCGGCGCGCAGGCGGGCGTCGTCGCCGGTGAGGCCGTGGAGGTCCAGCAGCGGGTGGAGCGAGCCCCACGACGCTCCGGACGGGTCTTTGCGAGGGCGCTTGCGAGGCACGCGGCAGGGGGAGGAAGGGGCGGAAACGACGAGAGCCACGGCACCGGGCCGTGGCTCTCCGCACCGCACGCCGGGATGGCTCAGGCGCCCAGGCGATCCTTGAGGCCCTTCCCCGCGCGGAACGCGGCGTTGGTGGAGGCGGCGATCTGGATCTCCTTGCCGGTACGCGGGTTGCGGCCCGTGCGCGCCTCGCGCTTCTTGGTCTCGAAGCTGCCGAAGCCGGTGATCGTGATCTTCTCGCCGCCGCGCAGCGCCTCGGCGATGATCCCGTTCTCGACGGAGAAAAGCGCGTCGACCACCTTGGTCGCTTCGGTGCGGGGCAGGTTGGCGCGGTCGCTCAGCTTCGCGACAAGTTCGGCCTTGTTCACCAGGGAGCTCCTGTGATTGGGGTGAGAAACGGCGCGGCCAGCTCCCACGCCGTTCGGACCCAAGAGTAGGACCCCTCCCTGCCTACGTCAAGAGAGATTCCAGTGCCCGAATCGCTAGTCGCCACGCCGGTCCCGGCGGGGGAAGCGTCTCCGCGGGAGCTGCAGGCGGCGTACGACATCGCCCACGCGTTCCTCACCGCGGGCTCGCCGGGCGAGGTGTACCATCTCGCCCTGGAGCGCGTGTCGCCGCTGGTGGGCGCGGCCTTCGCCAGCGTCTTCGTGCGCGACACGCCGGACGAGCTGCGCCTGGCCGCCGCGTGGAACTGGCCCCCGCAGTACGAAGACTTCCTGGACCAGATGCGCGTGCGGGTGGGGCTGGGCCCCACGGGGCGCGCCGTGGCCGAGAACCGCGCCGTCGAGGTGCTCGACATCCCCTCCGACCCGCTGCTGGAGGACTGGCGCGAGATCGCGCGGGAGCTGGACTTCACGGCGTCGGTCTCCCTGCCGCTGGCGTCGGGCGACACGCCGGAGGGGGCGATCACCTTCTACTTCCGCACCTCGGACACGCTGCGCGAGACGGACCGCTCCCTGCTGCGGCTGGTGGCGGACCAGCTCTCCGCCACGGCGATGAAGGCGCACCTGATCGACGACCTGCAGGAGGCCAACCGCCGGCTCCGCAAGCAGAACGTGGAGCTGGAGGCGCGCTTCCGCGAGGCGGAGGAGGCGCGGCGGCTGAAGGGCGAGTTCATGGCCAACATCTCGCACGAGCTGCGCACCCCGCTCACGGCCATCCTGGGCTACACCTACCTGCTGCGCGAGGGGATCGGCGGCGAGCTGTGCGAGGAGCACCGCGGCTCGGTGGACAGGATCGAGTCGTCCGGCACGGAGCTGTTGAACCTGATCAACGACCTGCTGGACCTCACGCACCTGCAGCTCGGCCGCCTCCCCGTGCAGGCGGAGACCACCGACGCCGTGGCCCTGCTCCACGCCGTGGGCAGCCACGTGTCGCCCGCGCCGGCCCCCGGCGTGGAAGTGGTGCACGACACGCCGGAAGTCTCCGTCCCCGTGCGCACCGACCCGTCGCTGGTGCTGCGCATCCTCCGCCACCTGGTTTCCAACGCCTTCAAGTTCACCCCGTCCGGCCGGGTGACGATGCGGGTGCGCGTGGTCGCCGGCTCGCCGTGGACGGAGGAGGCGCAGGCCACGGGGAGCACGCAGCACAGGGTCGTCTGGGAGGTGGAGGACACCGGCATCGGCATCGACGCGGTGCAGATGGAGGGGATCTTCGACGAGTTCCGCCAGGTGGACGGCTCGCCCACGCGGCGCTACGGGGGAACGGGGATCGGCCTGGCGCTCTCCCGCCAGCTCGCGCGCAGGCTGGGCGGCGACATCTCGGTGCGCTCCACCCCCGGCCAGGGCTCGGTCTTCTCCCTTTCCGTCCCCGCGGGGCTGCGCGGCGCGTGAGCTTCTCCACCATCGTATTCGACTGCGACTCCACGCTGGCCCGGGTGGAGGGGATCGACGAGCTGGCGGGCGCCCACGCCGGCGAGGTCCGCGCCCTCACGGAGGGGGCGATGGCGGGCACCATTCCGCTGGAGGAGGTGTATGCACGCCGCCTCCAGATCATCCGCCCCACCCGCGACCGCGTGGACGCGCTGGGCCGCGAGTACGCGGCGGCCCTGGTGCCGGACGCGCGCGAGACGGTGGCCGCGCTGCGCTTCCTGGGCAAGACGGTGCGCATCCTCTCCGGGGGCCTGCTCCCCGCCGTGCAGGCCGTGGCCGGCGAGCTGGGCATCGCCCCGGCGGACGTGGCCGCGGTCGCCATCCACTTCGACGCCGCGGGTGGCTACGCCGGCTTCGACGCCGCCTCGCCGCTGGCCCGCAGCGGCGGCAAGGCCGAGGTGCTGCGCGCCTGGTCCCTCCCCCGCCCCGCCCTGCTGGTGGGCGACGGCGCCACGGACCTGGAAGCCCGCCCCGCCGTGGACGCCTTCGCCGCGTACATGGGCGTCGCCTTCCGCGAAGCCGTGGCCGCCGGCGCCGACTACGTCCTGCGTGACGCCAGCCTCGCCCCCGTCGTCGCTCTGGCAGCGGACGACGCGGACCGGGCTCGCCTGGCGAACTCTCCGTACGCGGAGCTGCTGGCGCGCGGTGATCGGATGATGGGGAGAATCGCCAGATCCTGAGTGCCTAGTGCCTAGTGCCTGGTGCCTAGTGACTGCATCGCGCGGATCCCGGACTGAAGACTCCTGTACCCGCCGGCCCCGAACCTTACGAACGACTTACATCTACACCCCGCCACACCGTGCACGACGCCACCCTACACACCCTCGCCGTCGGCGACATCCGCGTGAGCCTCGGCGACCTTCCGCTGGGGCAGAACCGGAAGCGGGTGCTCCTGACCGAGAATGGGAAGACCCGCACCGTGGGGACGACCGGCGAGGTCCTTTCCATCGCCAGCGAACGCGGGGTGATCAGCCTGCGCCGCGTGCAGACGCTGGACTCGCGCGAGCTGGGGATGCTGCGCGTGGAGGTGCTGATGTCGCCCTCCACCTTTGCGCCGCTCCGCTCCCAGTCCGCCGGCCTTCTCGGCGACTCCACGCTGGCATACGGCGATGGAGTCGTCCACGGCTCCGTCGCGGAAACCGCCGTCTCGCACCCCCTCGACCGCCCCGTCTTCGACGCGTGGGCCGTGGAAGTCATCCTGCGCAGCCTCCCGCTCGACGAGGGCTACGCCGTGGAGATCCCCGCCTTCGTGTGCCGCGACCGCGCCGTCGTCGCCGTCAAGGCGCGCGTGGAAGCGCTGGATGAAGCGGCCGGCGAGCGCGCGTGGCGCGTAGCGGTTGATTTTGGCCGTCTGCGCAGCACCTACTGGGTCGGCACCGAGACGCGCGCCTTCCTCCGCCAGGACCTGCTCCTCTCCTCCGGCGCCACACTCAGCTTCGTGAAATAAGGGGCTCACACAGAGACACAGAGGCACAGAGATGAAGTCGTCTCTGTGCCTCTGTGTCTCTGTGTGAGCCCCTTGCGGATCTCGGCGGCACGGTCGAGCTTCCCGGCTCGTCGAAGTCTTCACCTGCATCTTTCACGAACGAATGTCCCGCTTCTTCCTCCCAGGCCCCACCGAAGTCGGCCACGAAGTGCTCGCGGCGATGACGCGGCCCATGATCGGCCACCGCGGGTCCGAGATGTCGGAGATCCTGGCGGGGTGCGATCCGGTGCTGCGCGCCATCTTCCGCACGGAGCGGCCCGTGTACGTCGCCAGCTCGTCGGCGACGGGGCTGATGGAGGGCGCCGTGCGCAACGGGGTGCGGCGGCGCGCGCTGGCGCTCACGAACGGGGCGTTCAGCGAGCGGTTCCGCGACCTGGTGGCGGATTGCGGGCGGGAGGTGGAGACGTACGAGGTGGATTGGGGCGAGGCGCACGAGCCGGAGGAGCTTCATCGCCGGCTGCGCGCCGGCGGCTTCGACGCGGTCACCTTCGCCCACTCGGAGACCTCCACCGGCGTCCTCAACCCGCTGCGCGACCTGGCCGAGGCCGTGCGCACCGCCGAGGGCGAGACGGGCGACGAGATCCTGCTGCTGGTGGACGGCGTCACCAGCGTGGGCGGCTCGCTGGTGGAGATGGACGCGTGGGGGCTCGACTTCCTCCTCACCGGGTCGCAAAAGGCCATGGCGCTCCCGCCGGGGCTGGCCTTCGGCGCGGCGTCGGAGCGGATGATGGCGCGCGCGGCCACCCTCACGGGGCGCGGCCAGTACTTCGACCTGCTGGAGTACGACCGCTACTGGCGCAAGCACCAGACGCCCACCACCCCGGCCCTGTCGCTGGTCTACGCCCTCGCCGAGCAGGCGCGCCGCATCGACGCCGAGGGCGTGGAGGCCCGCGCCGCGCGCCACGACGCCATGCGCGAGCGGTGCCTGCGTTGGGCGGCGGAGCGCGGGGAGCGGTGGGGGCTGAGCGCGTACGCCCCCGCGGGCCGCCGCTCGCCCACGGTTACCACGCTGGCGGTGGACGGGCCCGTGGCCGCGCCGGAGATCGTGGCGCGGCTGAAGCGGGCGGGGTGGACGATCGGCGGCGGCTACGGGAAGCTCAGGGACACGACCATCCGGATCGGGCACATGGGAGACCACACGGTGGAAGGATTGGACGCGCTGCTGGCCGCGACGGAGGAGGTGCTGGGATGAACGAGCCGCGCTTCCGCGTGCTGGTGACGGACGAGGTGGACCCGGAGGGGCTCGCGCACCTCCGCTCGCACCCCGACATCGAGGTGGACGAGAAGCCCACGCGCCCCCTCGCCGAAGTGGTCGCCGAGATCGGCCGGTACGACGCGTTCGTGGGCCGCAGCGCCACCAGGGTGACGCGCGAGCTGCTCCAGGCGGGCGACCGGCTGAAGGTGATCGGCCGCGCGGGGGTAGGGGTGGACAACATCGACCTGCCCACGGCCACGGAGCTGGGGATCGCGGTGATCAACGCCCCGGGCGGCAACACGGTGTCGGTGGCGGAGCTGGCGTTCGGGGTGCTCCTCTCGCTGGTGCGCCACATCCACACGGCCGACGAGTCGATGCGCGCGGGGCGCTGGGACCGCTCGCGGCTGGGCGGCTCGGAGCTGCGCGGGCGGACGATGGCCATCGTGGGGCTGGGGCGGATCGGGAGCGAGATGGCCCGCCGCGCCCGCGCCTTCGGGATGACGCTGGTGGGCTTCGACCCGTACGTCCCCCCCGGCCGCTTCGAGGAGCTGGGCGTGGAGCGGGTGGAGCGCCTGGGCGACGCGCTGGACCGCGCGGCCGTGCTCACCATCCACACCCCCCTGAACGCCGAGACCACGGGGATGATCGGCGCGGCGGAGCTGGCGCGGCTGGGGCGCGACGCCATCGTGCTGAACCTGGCCCGCGGCGGCATCGTGGCCGAGGACGCGCTGCTGGATGCCCTCACGGCGGGGCGCATCGGCGGCGCGGCGCTGGACGTGTTCTCCGTGGAGCCGCTCCCGGCCGAGCACCCGCTGCGGCGGATCCCCAACCTGATCCTCACCCCGCACCTGGGCGCATCCACCAGCGACGCGCAGCGCAGCGTGTCGGTGGAGGCGTGCAGCGCCGTGCGCGACGCGCTGGTCACGGGGGACCTGAGCGCGGCCATCAACGCGGCGGGGGTGGGCGGCACCGGGTGGGGCGAGCTGCGCCCCCTCCTGGAGCTCGCGGACCGTCTGGGACGGCTGGGCCGCACCCTGCTTCCCGGCGCCGTTAGCGCGCTGGAGCTGCGCTACACCGGCCCGCGGGGCGAGCAGGCGCCGCGCCCCCTCCTCCTCGCCGCGCTGCAGGGCACGCTGCGCGACGTGGTGGACCGCCGCGCCATCAACTTGGTGAACGTGCAGCACGTGGCCACGGAGCGCGGCATCGAATCCGCCTCCACGCACGTGGCGGGGCGCGGGGAGCTGGGGGAGGAGGTGGAGCTGCGGATGGAGGCGGGCGACCGCATCACCCGCGTGGCCGGCGCGCTGCTGGGGGAGAAGCACGGCCGCATCGTGCGCATCGGCCCCTTTCGCGTGGACGTGGCGCCGCGGGGCACGCTGGTGGTCCTGCGCAACCGCGACGTCCCCGGCGTCATCGGGCGCGTGGGCACGCTGCTGGGCGAGGCGGACGTGAACATCGCCGAGTACCACCAGGCGCGCCTGCAGGTGGGCGGCGAGGCCCTCGCCGCCATCACCGTGGACGGCCGCATCCCCGCCGACGTCCAGCAGCGCCTCGCGGACCTGCCGGAGGTGGTGGACGTGCGGCAGGTGGACATGGAGTGACGGAGGTGTGTGAGCCGTGGGTGCGTGGGCGGGGACGTCGCTGGCGTCCGCGGGGGCCCTCACCCCCCCGACCCCCGCTCTCCCGATAACGGGAGAGGGGGGCGCATCTTCGGTGTCTGCGCGGCGTTCGGCGGCGGCGCGCCTGCCGTTCTCAAAATCGGCGGCCCCCGAGATACGCGGGCGCGGCTGGACGGCTGGAATGCGCCCCCCTCTCCCGTTATCGGGAGAGGGGGGTCGGGGGGGTGAGGGCCTTCCGTCAGCACGCCGCAGCTCTTCCCAGTCCCGCGCTTCCGAACGCACGCACGCACTTTACATTGCCCACCGCGCCGCTACTTTGAGCACGCACCGCAGAGATTTCCACCCACACGAGGCATCCATGAGCATCCGCGAGTGGCTCAAGCAGCGGATCACAGAGCGCGCCGGGCAGGGTGAGGGGAGCGATTCGTTCCTCGCGCGGCTGGTGTTCGGCAAAGAAGAGCCGCGGCAGCGCGCGCTCGGCGAGTACGACACCCGCTCCTACCCTCCCGAGCTGATCGACCAGCTCCGCCGCCGGGCCGAGGTGACGGACGAGGTGATGGAGATGGACTTCACCACGGCCCAGGCCCGCCGCGACGCCATCCCCAGGCTCCAGCAGCTCCTGTACAAGTACCCGCACCCGGTGCTGTACGAGGCGCTGATCCACGCCTACGCGGACGCGGGGCGCTGGGACGAGGCGCGCGGCGTGGCGTACGCCGCCCGCGAGCGCCGCCTGGAGTGCTCGCGCTCCACCTACCCGGAGATCCGCTCCGAGACCGACCGGCTCAAGGAGTGGACCCCCGCCCACGTAGACGAGATGCGGGCGGAGCGCGAGGGCGTCCCGGAGCAGCCAGCCACCTGAAACAGCCTGGCTCACGCAGAGACACAGAGGCACAGAGGAAAATGGATTTTCTCTGTGCCTCTGTGTCTCTGTGTGAGCCCCGGGTTTGAAGGCACACGAAATGCGCCTGCCTATATTCACACTCACCCTTCCCGGCGGCGAGCAGACATGGCGACCGAGTCAGCGGCACCCTCTCCCTTCGAAGACCAGGTCCTCGCGCACCTGCGCAACGCCGAGGCGGCGTACCACGCGGAGCAGCGGGAGCGCGCGCGCGAGCTGGACGAGCTGGAGGCTACGCGAGCGGCGCTCGCGGAGTCGCAGACGCACGCGCGGCTGCTGACGGCGGAGCTGGACGCGCAGCGCTGGAACGCGGAGCGGGAGAGGCAGCGGGTGGAGTGCCTGAAGCAGGCCATGCGCGAGATCCACGGCGCCCTTTTCCACGGCGACGTGTACACGCTGATCCTGCGCGCCTGCCTCACCATCAGCGGCGCCACGCGGGGGATCTACGTCACCTGCACACGCCCCGACGGCCCGCTGCGGGTGCGCGCGCACATCGACATCCCCGCCATCCAGGGCGCCGCGCCCCCGCCCATGGTCGCCCAGCTCTGCCGCGACGTGCTGGCCAAGAACGACACCATCGTGTGCAGCGAGGCGGACACGGCCGCGCGCCTCTCCGGCGACGAGCCGCAGGGGCTCCGCTTCCGCAACTGCGTGGCGGCGCCCGTGGTGCTGCTCGCCAACCTGGACGGCGTGGTGCTGGCGGCCGACAAGATGGACGGGGAGTTCGACGACCGCGACATCGAGGCGCTGCTGAGCGTGGGCGACCAGGCCACCGTGGCCGTGCGCAACCGCCACCTGGAGCGCGAGCTGCAGACGGCGTACGTGCACACCGTCACCATGCTGGCGGACGCGGTGGAGGCCAAGGACCCGTACACGCACGGGCACTGCGAGATGGCCTCGCGCTACGCCCGCCTGGTGGCGTCGCGGCTGGGGCTGTCGGAGCACGACCAGGCGCTGGTGTGCTACAGCGCCCTGCTGCACGACGTGGGGAAGATCGGGGTGAGCGACGGCGTGCTCAACAAGCCCGGGCCCCTGCTGCCGGAAGAGGTGGAGCTGATGCGGGCGCACGTCCGCGTGGGCTACGACCTCCTGAACCACGTCCCCGCGCTGCGCGACGTGGCGGACGTGGTGCTCCGCCACCACGAGCACTACGACGGCGGCGGCTACCCGGATGGGATGCGCGGCGAAGACATCCCCATGCCCGCCCGCATCGTGTCGGTGGCGGACGCGTACTGCGCCATGATCACTCGCCGCAGCTACAAAGACGCCTACCCCGAGGCCGCCGCGCGCGCCGAGCTGCGCCGCTGCGCCGGCACCCAGTTCGACCCCGTGGTGGTGGACGCCTTCCTCGCCATCCTCGATACCCCCGAGGCCCTCGACGGGGACAGCGACGACTTCGCCGAGTGCGGTCTCCTCCCCGGCTTCGAGGCGATGCGGGCGCAGGCGAGCCCCGTTTAGGCACGCACAGAGACACAGAGGCACAGAGATCAGCTCATCTCTGTGCCTCTGTGTCTCTGTGTGACCCTTCTTTTCCTCAGTTCGAGCGCACGTGCGAGCGAATCGTGTGCGGCGTGCCGCCCCGGTGGCGCTTGGTCTCGTACAGCCGCCGGTCCGCCTCGCGGATCATGTCCTCCGCCGAGTCGTAGCCGCCGTCGTACTCCACGACCCCCGAGCTGACCTCCACCCGCCCGTCGAGCTGCTTGCGCACCCGCTGCACGAGCGCCTCGGCCCCCTCGCTGTCGCCGCCGGGGAGGATCACCAGGAACTCGTCGCCGCCGTAGCGCACCACCACGTCGGAGCGGCGGGCCTCGCGGCGCAGCGTGTCGGCCACGGTGCGCAGGAGGCGGTCGCCGGCGGCGTGGCCGCTCTGGTCGTTGACCGCCTTGAAGCCGTCCAGGTCCAGCGCCACCAGGGCCAGCGGCTCGCCGCGGGTGGCCGCGGCCCAGACGTGGTCCATCACCACCTCCATGTGGCGGCGGTTGGCGAGGCCGGTCAGCGGGTCGGTGAGCGAAAGGCCCCGCACGCTCTCGATGAGGCGCACCCGGCGGATGGCCATCTCCGCCTGAAGAGCCAGGGCGCGGAGGACGTCCCAGTCCTGCGGCTCGAAGATGCGCTCGTCGCGGCGCTCGGTGAGCACCAGCACCGCCTCGTCGCCCACGGGCACGTGGGCCACCAGCGCCGTCTGCGGGTCGCCGAAGAGGGGCGCCGCGGCGGGCACCCGCCCCTCGCGCCGCGCATCGGTGGCGATGAGGAGGCCGGGGCGGGCGAACACGTCGTCCCACAGCAGGCACAGGCGGTGCTCGCCCCGGCGCGCGCAGCGGGCGGCGGGCGCGCGCAGCATCCCGCGGTCCGCGTCGCGGGCCAGCCCCTCGGCCGTGTAGCCGCCCACGATGTGCAGCGCGTGCTCGGCCAGGGCGCACAGCACCTCGTCCTCCGTCTCGGCCGCGTTCAGGGCCTCGAAGTAGGCGATGAGCTGGTCCGGCAGGAGCTGCCGCTTGGCCTCTCGCGCGCGCTGGCGCCGGAGGGCGGCGGTGCCCCACGATACGCGGTCGCGCAGCTCCGCGTCTTGCAGCCCGCGCGGAACGCGGCACGCCGAGCTCCCCGCCACCAGCATCCCCTCGCCGTCCGTGGCCTCCAGGAGCACCAGCAGCTCCAGGTCTTCCAGGCACGCCGGGTCCGCGCCGCGCGGCGCGCGCCGGCCGGAGACGACCTTGGCCGCCAGCGGAGAGGGCACGTGCAGCTCCGAGTCGCCCCCCAGGAACCCCGTGGGCGTGGCGAGCACCAGGCTCAACTCCCGATCTTCCACACGTCGCTGTCGCATAGAACTCCCCTTCGCGAGCAGAACAGGCGGGGCCCCAGCCGGCGGAACACACCCGGAAATCAGTACGGTAAGCTCTTATACTGGAATGAGATGCGAATATACGTGTGTTTCCCCACGAGGTCAACACGTGTCCTCACTTCCGGACACAAGCCTCTCTCCGCCCCGGCAGCCCGCGAGCGTCCGGGGAGATCCGACGCGCGCGCGATCCGGCAGCAACTTATGTTCCCGGGGCACGGGCCCTTCCCTTGCGGTGAAGCGCGCGCGAGCTTCCGTGTTTCCCGCGCCGCTGGTCCGGCGCGGGCGTTTCCCACACCCCGATCCATGATGATGCAGATGCGTTCGACCGTCCTTGTGCTCGCGGCGGCGCTGGCCGGCTGCGGCACGGCCGGAACGGCCAACGAGGCCGCCCTCCCCGCCCCGGCGCCGATGCAGGCGCCGATGGAGCGGACCGTGGCCGCGGCGCCCGCGGCTGCCACGCCGTACGACACCATCCGCGCGCGCCCGTTCGACACGGGGCGCATGTGGACCTTCGACTTCCCGCCGCTGGACTACCTGCAGCGCACCTACAACTTCCGCCCCACGCAGCAGTGGCTGGACAACGCGCGCCTGTCGGTGGTGCGCTTCGCCACCTGGTGCTCGGCGTCGTTCGTGTCTCCGGACGGGCTGCTGCTCACCAACCACCACTGCGCGGTGCCCACGCTGGACCCGGTGCAGCGCACGGGTGAGAACCTGCTGACCAACGGCTTCCTCACGCGTGCGCGCGGGGAGGAACGCCGTGTGCCCGACCTGTTCGTGGAGCAGCTCGTCTCCATCGAGGACGTGACGCCGCGGGTGGCGGCCGCGGCGGGCGAGGGGACGCAGGCGGAGCGGCAGGCCCGGCAGCTGGCGGCGCGCCGCGAGCTGGAGCGGCCGGACTCGGCCACGCGCATGCGCTACCAGGTGGTGGAGTTCTACAACGGCGGGCGCTATAGCCGCTACGGCTACAAGCGCTTCGACGACGTGCGCCTGGTGTTCGCCCCCGAGCAGAAGATCGCCTTCTTCGGCGGCGACCCGGACAACTTCAACTACCCGCGGTACAACCTGGACATGGCGCTGTACCGGGTGTACGACGAGAACGGCCGCCCCTTCCGCCCGGCCAACTACCTGCGCTGGAGCGCCACGGGCGCCCGCGAGGGGGAGCCGGTGTTCGTGGTGGGGAACCCGGGGAGCACGCAGCGCCAGCTCACCAACGCGCAGCTCGAGTACCTGCGCGACGTGACGCAGCCGGCGCAGCTCGCCGTGTCCAACGCGCAGCGCACCGCCATCCGCCGCATCGGCGAGGCGGACCCGGCGCGCGGGCTGGAGCTGCGCGACAACCTGTTCAGCATCGAGAACTCCATCAAGGCGATCACCGGCCGCCGCGAGGGCGCGCTGGACCCGGCGCTCTACGCCCGCAAGGTGGACTGGGAGCGCACCTTCCGCGCGGCCGTGCAGGGGAACGCGGAGCGCGGCGCCCGCTACGGCACGGCGTGGGACTCCATCACGGCCATCCAGGCGGAGAAGCGCCGCCTGGCGCCGGGGCTCCTGTACAACGCGTACCTGAACAGCGGGCCGCTGGGGCAGGCGGTGGCGGTGGTGAGGGCCGCCGGGGGTGAGGCGCAGTTCGCCACCGCGGCCGGCGCCGCGGACGCGCGCCCGCGCGGCGAGCAGGCCATCGAGCTGGCCGAGCTGCTGCGCGTGGCGCAGCGGAACGTGCCGCAGGACTCGGTGCTGCGCATGGTGCTGGCGGGCCGCTCGCCGGACGACGCGGCCACGCAGCTGGTGAGCTCGTACACGCTGGCCGACACCGCCGCCCGCCGCCGGCTGGTGGCCGGGGGCGCCGCGGCCGTGGCGGCTTCCACGGACCCGGTGGTGGCGCTGGCGCGGCAGGTGGTGCCCGTGGTGGTGGCGAGGCAGCGCGCCATGGCCACCATCAACACGCGCGAAACGGCGCAGCGCAACCTGCTGGGCCGCGCCTTCTACGAGGTGTACGGCACCGACGTGCCCCCCGACGCCACCTTCACCCTGCGCCTGGCGGACGGCGTGGTGAAGGGCTACGAGGCGGATGGCACCATCCACCCCTGGAAGACGACGTACTACGGCCTCTACAACCGCGCCTACGGCTTCGACCAGCGGCTGGCCGACTTCGAGCTGCCGCCGCGCTGGAAGACGCCGCCGGCCGGGCTGCGCCTGGAGACGCCCTTCAACTTCGTCTCCACCAACGACATCATCGGCGGCAACAGCGGCTCGCCCATGATCAACCGCAACTCCGAGGTGGTGGGGCTGATCTTCGACGGCAACCTGCAGTCGCTGCCGGGCAACTTCATCTTCGACGAGACGCAGAACCGCACGATCTCGGTGCACTCGGCGGGGATCCTGGAGGCGCTGCGCAACGTGTACCGGATGCAGCACCTGGTGGACGAGCTGGTGCCGCGCAGGTAAAAGGCGGGGCTCACACAGAGGCACAGAGATGACTTCATCTCTGTGCCTCTGTGGCTGTCGGGCACCCCGTTGCGGGGACTGTACGGTTTCGGCTGATCCTGAAGGAGGAGTCCGCGAAGGCGGACTTCGTGTAGTTGTTGCCGCGACTTCAGTCGCCGGAACGGGGAGCGCGGCTCACCCAGCCGCTTCCCGCGGGTGGTCCAGCCATTCGTGGGCCCAGGCGCCGAGGGCGTCGATGGCCGTGGCGAGGGCGCGGCCTTTTTCGGTGAGGACGTACTCCACGCGCACCGGGGTCTCGGGGACGACGCAGCGCTCCACGACGCCCTCCTGCTCCAGCTCGCGCAGGCGCTCGGAGAGCATGCGGTCGGTGATCTCCGGGATGGCGGCGCGCAGCCCGGCGAAGCGCGTGCGGCCCCGGAGGAGTACGAAGATGATGGCGCCCGTCCAGCGGCGGCCGACGAGCTCGACGGCGCGGTGGAAGAGCGGGCAGAGCGGCGTGTGCGCGTTCATGGCTTCAACGATAAAGAGATCCGGTCACTTGACGCAATCTACTTCCTTTTGTATAGTTGATACTCGAATGACAGGGTAAAGTTCACGCCGGGCCTGAGGGGTCGATACGATGACCGAGACCGCCGTTGATTTCCTGAGCGTCCGCGAAGCGGCGGAGCAGCGCCGCTCGATCCGGGCGTACGAGCCGGGCCCGATCCCGCGCGAGGAGCTGGAAGAGATCCTGGACGTGGTGCGGCGTGCGCCGTCGGCGTTCAACGTGCAGCCGTGGCGCTTCCTGGTGGTGGAGTCGCCGGAGCTGAAGGCGCAGCTCGCCGCGGCGGCCTTCAACCAGCGCCAGGTGCACTCGGCGCCTGCGGTGATCGTCCTCTACACGGACATGGAGGACGCGCTCGCCAACCTGGACGCCGTGGTGCACCCGGGGATGCCGCCGGAGCAGCGGGAGTCCACCAAGGCGACCATCCGCCGGATGTTCTCCGCGCAGCCCGCGGACGAGCGCGAGGCTTGGGGCGCGGGCCAGGGGTACATCGCCCTCGGCTACCTGCTGCTCGCCGCGGAGGCTCGCGGCTATCAGACCTCGCCCATGTCGGGGTTCGACCTGGCGAAGGTGAAGGAGGTCCTCGGCCTCCCCGCCAACGCGCGCGTCCCGGCGCTGGTCGCCATCGGCCACGCCGCCGAAGAGGGCTTCCCGCAGCACAGGCTGCCGCTGGCGAGCCTGATGAAGGTAGCGTAGCCGGGTGCCTGGTGCCCATCATCGGCACCAGGCACCAGGCACTAGGCACTAGGCACTAGGCACTAGGCACTAGGCACTAGGCACTAGGCACTAGGCACTAGGCACTAGGCACTAGGCACCAGGCACCCGGCACTAGGCACTTTCCCCCAACGAGATCCGATGAAGGTCGAAATCTATTCCGACGTCGCCTGCCCCTGGTGCTACATCGGCAAGCGGCGCTTCGAGCAGGCGCTGGCCGGCTTTGCGGGTGCCGCGGAGGTCGAGGTCGTGTACCGGCCGTACCAGCTCGATCCGGGGGCGTCCGCCACCGCGCGTCCGCTGATGCAGGCGCTGGGCGAGAAGTTCGGGCCAGGGGCCGCCGCCATGGCCGGCAACGTCGTCGCCGCGGCGCGGGGCGAGGGGATTGCGATGGACTTCGAGCGCGCGCTGGCCGCCAACACGCTCGCCGCGCACCGCCTCCTCCGCCTGGCGGAGCACGAATACCGCGCCGCGGTGCAGCACGCGCTCGCCGAAGCGCTCTTCGCCGCCCACTTCGCCCACGGCGCCGACATCGGCGACCCCGGCGTCCTGGTGGAGCTGGCGGCTTTGGCTGGGATGGACCCCGAACGCGCCCGCGCCTACCTCGCCTCGGACGAGGGGCTCGCGGAGGTGCGCGAAGAGATCCGCGCGGCCCGCCAGATCGGCGTCACCGCCGTGCCCACCTTCGTCTTCGACGGCAAGTACGGCGTGCAGGGCGCCCAGCCCCCCGCCGCCTTCCTGCAGACCCTGGAAGCCGTCGCGCGCGAAGCCGCCTGAAAAAGCAGGGCTCACACAGAGACACAGAGGCACAGAGACGCCTTCATCTCTGCGCTGGCGGATTGCAGGCGGGGGTACCCAAAAGGGGCGCCCCCGCTGCGTTTTACGCCAACCGCGGATCGATCTTTGCGGGCCCGATTGTGCCCGGCGCGAGAGGCGAATAGCCTTGGCGGATGCTACCATCCGTCTATATCGAAACCAGCATCGTCAGCTATCTCGTCGCCCGCCCGAGCCGTGACGCGCTCATGGCCGAGCGCCAGCACCACACTCGCGAATGGTGGGAGAAGCACCGCGGCGACTATCGGCTGTTCACGTCGGAGCTCGTACTGCGTGAAGTGCTTCGAGGGGAATCCGCGATGGCGCGACAGCGCGCGGCCTCACTGGCAGCCGTAGCATTGCTGCACGCTAGGCCCGATGCGGAGCTTCTTGCGCGTGCGCTCGTGACGAGTGGGCCACTTCCGGCCAAGGCCAGATCAGATGCGGCGCACATCGCCACAGCGGCGGTGAACGGCCTCGACTACCTGTTGACCTGGAACTGCAAGCACATCGCGAACCCGCGGATGCATCCGAAAATTGCTCGGCTTTGCCATGACCGTGGATTCACACCGCCCATCCTGTGCACGCCCGCCGCCCTGTTGAGGAGGTGACGAGATGACGGACGAAACGACGATCGAACTGCACGACCCCGAGTACGACGACCCGGTCTGCGCGGAGATTCGACGGATCCGCGAAGAGATCGACGCCGAGTGCAACCACGACATTGGGGAACTGTTCCGCTCTATGCGGGAGCGGGAACGTCTGCTACCTCCCGAGCGGTTCGGATCGCCGCCGGCGCGCCGGAATGGATAAACGGCAGGGCTCACACAGAGGCACGGAGACGACTTCATCTCTGCGCTGGCGGATTGCAGGCGGGGGCGCCCAAAAGGGGCGCCCCCGCTGCGTTTTACGCCAACCGCGGATCGATCTTTGCGGGCCCGATTGTGCCCGGCGCGAGAGGCGGATAGCCTTGGCGGATGCTACCATCCGTCTATATCGAAACCAGTATCGTCAGCTACCTGGCGGGCCGCCCCAGCCGTGACCCGATGATGGCCGAGCGCCAGCGACAGACGCGCGAGTGGTGGGAAACCCGCCACGAATACCGAATGATGACATCGGACATCGTCGTCCGAGAAGCGGGACGTGGCGACGCGGGGATGGCGCGCGCGAGGATCGCTGCACTGGCAGGAGTTCCCGTGCTGCGGGTGCAGCCTGTCGCTACGGCGCTCGCCCAGTCACTGATAACGCGCGGTCCCCTGCCGGCGAAGGCCGCCACAGATGCCTCTCACATCTCGCTGGCCACGATCGCAGGGGTCGATTACCTCCTGACGTGGAACTGCCGGCACATCGCGAATCCACGGATGTACCCAACGATCACGCGGATATGCCGCGAGCGAGGGTTCGAGCCGCCGCTCCTGTGCACACCGGACGACCTGCTGAGGAGGTGAAGATGCCTGACGAAACACCCATCGACGTGAACGACCCCGACTACGACGACCCCATCATCGCGGAGATCCGGCAGATCCGTGAGGAGATGGCGGCGGAGTGGAATTACGACCTGTCTCTGATGGTGCAGTGGTTCGAAGAGCAGCAGCGCCTCGACCCGATTGAGGGTTTGATCGACTGCCTCCCGTCGACCCCGGTGGAACCCGCGCGGCGGAATGCCTGACGGCAGGAGTCACACAGAGGCACGGAGATGACTTCATCTCTGTGCCTCTGTGTCTCTGTGTGAGCCCTGTTGGAGCAGCCAGCGCTCGATGGCCCGGACCACGTGCGCCTGTTCCTCCGCGCTGAGCTCGCGGCCGGCGGGGATGGCGTGCCACTTGGCCAGGCAGCCGCGGCAGCAGGTGGCGGTGGCGTGCTGGGCCACGAAGACGGGATGGCCGCGAAACGGGGTCTGCTTGCCGTCCTTGGCGGGGAAGGCGGGGGCGAGGCGGCGGGCCACGAAGTCGGCGGCGTGCGACAGGACGGTGGGGAGCCCCTTCGTACGAAGGTAGTCGCGGTCGGCCGGGCCCAGGCGGAAACGGGCGCGGAAGGGCGAGCCGGCCAGCCCGCGGAACACGCGGTCCAGCTCGCGCACGTCAGGCGGCGGCGGCGAGGCGCACCACGATCAGGCACCGGGGGTCGCCGCGGTGCGCGCACTCCGGCTGCGACACCTCCACCTCTTCGCCGAAGTGCTGCGCCATGCCGCGCGCGATCCCCTCGGCCAGCGAGCAGAGGCCGCGCTCCGAGCGGTAGTCGACGTGCACCTCCGTGGGCGAGACGCGGCGGGCCAGGAGGGCCGGGGGCGCGGCGCCCGGCATGCGCGCGCGGACCACGGTGTGGATGGCCTGCTCCGTGTGCTCGATGACGTCCAGCGTGCGCCACGAGGGCTCCACCAGCGGCGCGTAGACGCGGAGGAGCGCCGGGGCGATGAAGGCGCCGAAGTCCTCCAGCAGCGCGTTCAGCGGCGTGCCCGTCCTGCGGCTGGCGGCCAGCACCAGCGCCACCAGGTGCTCGTCCGGGTACACGCCTTCCAGGCGGTGGCTCTCCGGCGGCACCCCCGCCCCCTCGGCCAGCGGAGTCCACGCGTCGCGCCCCAGGCGGTCGATGACGTACTGGCGGAACTGGTTCATCACGATGCCGTGCATTGTCTCTCCCCCTTACGCCGGGTCCGCCGCCGCGGCGCCGTGCGCGGCCATGAAGGCGCCGATCTCCTCGCCCAGCCGCTCGAATACCGGGACGAGCGCCGGAGTGGGCGCCCGCAGCGAGTCCGTGTAGAACTCCACCACGCCGTAGACGGCGCCCGCCGCCCGCGCGGGGAACGCCACCCCCGCGTGGAGGCCCTCGCGCGCGGCGGCCTCGTGGCGCGGGAAGTTCGCCTCCTCCTGGGCGTCCACCACCCACACCGGCGCCCCGGCGGCCCATGCCCGTCCCGGCAGCCCCTCCCCCGGGGCGAAGGAGTGGCCGCGGCTCTCGCTGTCGAACTCCGTGCGCCGGAAGGCGCGGGCGCACCACGTCTGCCGCACGCGCAGGCGGGTCGCGCCGGGCTCCACCTCCCAGCACGCGCCGAAGAGCCACCCCATCGACTCGCCCACGCGCGACAGCGCGCGGCGCACCCCCTCCTCCAGGGTGCCCGCCCGCGCGAGCGCCTCGCGCACGGCGGCGACCACCGGCACCGCTTCGATCTCGTTCAACGCGATCCCCCCGCGGTTCCATTTCCCGCCCGCGCAACGACTTGCGCCGCGCACAGCCAGGGGAGTGTACCTCCGCCACGCCCCGCGCGTCAATGCTGGGCCCCGCCCCAGGGGCGTGCACGGACATTGCGATGCCGCCGCGGCCCGCGCGCGGAGAGACGAAGCCCTGCGGTGGAGGACCCGGAGCGCACCGCGCGCCGGGGGCACACGGACGTATCCGGACAAGGTGTGGGCAGTGATGACAGAACGGAAGCAGGACCCGGGCTCCACCCGCCCCGGGGGGCCCGGGCCGCTCCGCGTCCTGGTGGTGGACGACGACGAAGTGGACCGCATGGCGTTGCGGCGCGCGCTGGCGCGCACCGGGCTGGCGCTGGAGGTGAGCGAGGCGGAGGCCGTTCTCCACGCCATCGGCCTGCTGGGCACCGAGCGATTCGACTGCGTGTTCCTGGACTACAACCTGCCGGACGGCGACGGCCTCACCTTTCTGCTGGGGGTGCGGGCGGCCGGGATCGGTGTTCCAGTGGTGATCCTGACCGGGCAGCAGGACGAGCGCATCGCGGCCCGGCTCAACGAGTCCGGCGCCGCCGACTACATCCCCAAGGGGGAGCTCACGCCCGCCCGGCTCGCCGAGAGCCTGCGGCGAGCGCTCCCGTGAACCGCGCGGCCGAGCAGATGACCGGCCTCGGAGGCACAGAGAAGAACCCGTCTCCGTGCCTCCGTGTCTCTGCGTGAGCCCCATGTTGAGCGGCAGCTGTGACAAAGCTGGCTCGCGACGTGCCAACCCCGCGGGGGAGGCTCCTCCACGCAAACCATCCGGCACGGCTTCATGCAAGGATTCGGCGCGGCCCCGCACCACGACGTGCTGGCGCTCGTCCTGCAGGTCGCGATTCTCCTCTTCGTGGCACGCGCGCTCGGCGAGGTGGCCCAGCGCTTCCGCCAGCCCGCTGTGGTGGGCGAGATCCTGGCGGGCATCCTCCTGGGGCCCTCGCTGCTCAGCGGCTTCTTCCCCGCGTTGGGCAAGTGGATCGTGCCGCACACCCCGCTGCAGGGGCACCTGCTGGAGGTGGTGAGCCTGTTCGGCGCCATGTTCCTGCTGCTGATCACGGGGCTGGAGACGGACCTGCAGCTCATCCGCCGCCAGGCGCGCACGGCGATGGGCGCGTCGCTGGGCGGCATCGTGGTGCCCTTCGCCACGGGGTACGTGCTGGGCCTGTACATCCCCGACGACCTGCTGGCCAACCCCGAGCGGCCCATCGTCTTCGCCCTCTTCCTGGCCACGGCCATGTCCATCTCCGCGATCCCCGTGATCGCGAAGGTGCTGATGGACCTCAACCTGATGCGGCGCGACGTCGGGCAGGCCATCATCGCCGCGGGGATGACGGACGACGCCATCGGCTGGATGCTGCTGTCCGTGGTGCTGGGGCTGGCCGGGGGCGAGGCCACCAACGCGGGCACGGTGGCGCTGTCGGTGGGGAAGGTGGTGGGCTTCGTGGTGGTGAGCTTCACCGTGGGCCGCTGGCTGGTGCGCCACACGCTCAACTACGTGCAGGACCGCGCGATCAGCCACCACCGCATGCTGTCGCTGGTGATCGTCTTCACCTTCGCGTGGGGCGCCCTGTCGCTGGCGCTGGGGCTGGAGGCGATGCTGGGCGCCTTCGTGATGGGGATCCTTTTCGGCGGGATGCCGCGCCTCCCCAGCCGCGTGTTCGAGGGGGTGGAGCAGATGGCGATGGCGGTGTTCGCGCCCATCTTCTTCGCGGTGGCGGGGCTCAAGGTGAACGTGCGCACCCTGGCCGAGCCGCGGCTCATCGGCATCGCGCTGCTGGTGATCGCGGTGGCCAGCTTCGGCAAGGTGGTGGGCGGGTACGCCGGCGCGCGCTTCCTGGGCCGCCGCGACCACTGGACGGCGCTCAGCTTCGGCGTGGGGATGAACGCGCGCGGGGCCATGGAGATCATCATCGCCAGCATCGGCCTTTCCATGGGGCTGCTGACGCAGGAGATGTTCTCCATCATCGTGGTGATGGCCATCACCACCTCCGTGCTGGCGCCCCCCGCGCTGCGCTGGACGCTGAGCCACGTACACCCGGAGAAGCACGAGCTTGAGCGGCTGAAGCGCGAGGAGCTGGCGGAGGGGAGCCTGATCGCGGGGGTGAAGCGCGTGCTGGTGCCCGTGCGCTGCCGGGCCGGCGAGCGGCGCTCGCTCTTCCGCCTGGAGGCCGAGCTGATCCGGCAGATGCGCGCCCGCAACGCCGTGGCCGTCACCCTGTTCAGCGTGGTGGAGGAGTGCGGCCGGGTGGAGAGCGAGGAGTTCCTGGAGCGCGTCTCCGAATCGTTCCCCGGCGCGGAGCTCACGCGCAAGGTGGTGGAGGGGCGCGACGTCGCCCAGGCGATCCTGGAGGAGGCGGAGAACGACTACGACCTCATCATCCTGGGCGCGCCCGCCTCGGCCGACGGCACCGAGGAGCTGTTCGACCCCATGGTGGACTACCTGCTGCGCATGTCCCCCTGCCCCACCATGGTGGTGAAGGGGCGGCTCAGCGAGGAGAACTGGCCTCCCTGCCGCATCCTCCTTCCCACCAACGGCTCGGCGGCGGCGCGCGCGGCCGCGGATGTGGCGTTCGCGCTGGCGCTCGAGGAGGAGCGCGAGGTGCTGGTGCTCAACGTGGTGGAGGCCGGTGAGGGCGGGCGGCGGCTGGACCTGGGCGGCCACGAGATGCGCCGGCAGATGGAGGCTGCGCGCGCCATCGTGGACCAGCTCTGCGTCATGGGCGAAGCCCTGGGCGTGCGCACGCACACCGACGTGCGCTCCGGCGTCTCGCCGGAGGCCGTGATCCTGGAGCTGGCCCGCGACGGCATCGACCTGATCGTGCTGGGCACCGACCTGCGCCCCGCCTCGGACCGCCTCTTCCTGGGTCCCAAGGTGGAGCTGGTCCTCAACAACTCCGCCTGCCCGGTGGTGGTGATGAACGCTTCCTGAACTGGCCCTCACCCGGCAGCTTACAGCTGCCACCCTCTCCCAGTAACTGCCCTGGGAGAGGGGACTACTTCGACTGCGTTCCGGCGGGGCCCTGGGTGCGCGACAGATGCCGCCGCAGGGCGAGGCATGCCTCGCCCGCCCGCCTTTCCGCACGCCCGGCACCTGGCTCGACGCCCGCGAAGTAGTCCCCTCTCCCACGCTGTTTGTGGGAGAGGGTGGCGGCTCTCAGGCCGCCGGGTGAGGGCCCGCAGGCAGCCGGAGCGTAAAGGTGCTCCCCTCGCCGGGGGTGCTGGCCACGGTGAGCTCGCCGCCCATGGCGTGCGCCAGGTCGCGGCTGATGGCCAGGCCCAGGCCCACGCCCTCGCGCGGGTTGCTGAGGCGGCGGTCGATCTGGACGAAGGGGTCGAACACCGTCTGCTGCTTCCGGGGGTCGATGCCCGGGCCGTTGTCGCGCACCTGGATCTCCACCCAGCGCGCGCCGGGGACGCACGACAGCACCACCCAGCCGCCGGGGGGCGTGAACTTGACGGCGTTCCCCACCAGGTTCAGCAGGATCTGCCGCACCCGCTCCTCGTCGCCCAGCACGCGGCACGAGGGGTCGCATTCGTCCACCGAGAGGGCGATCCCCCGGGCCTCGGCCAGCGGCGCCACCAGCGGCTCCACGCCCGCGAGGAGCTCGGAGGCGGCCACGGGGCGCAGGTGGAAGTGGATCTGCCCCGCCTCCACCTTGGCGAAGGCGAGCACGTCGTTGATCAGCGTGAGCAGGTGCTGCTGGCTGGCGCGCACGCGGGCCAGCGCGGCGTGCTGGGCATCGGAGACGGGGCCGTGGATCCCCAGGTCCACCAGGTCCACGTAGCCGCCGATGGCGTTGAGCGGCGTGCGCAGCTCGTGGCTCATGGAGGCCAGGAAGTCCGCCTTGGCCCGGTTCGCCGTCTCGGCCTCCGCGCGGGCGGCCTCGGCTTCGGCGCGCTCGCGGTCGCTCTCCTGGAGGAGCCGCTCCACCTCGCGCCGCGCGAGCACTTGGTCCGTGACGTCGGTGCCGTGCGCGATGATGCCGGAGCGCGTGCCATCCACCTCCAGCAGCGGGAGGTACGAGAAGTCCACGAACCTCTCTTCGGGGGTGCTCCCGGGGGTGCGGGAGAGCTGGATGGCCGTTTCGCGGCCCACGTACGGCTCGCCGGTTCGCAGCACGTGGTCCAGCAGCTCCACGAAGCCCTGGCTCACCACCTCGGGGAGCGCCTCGCTCACCGGCTTGCCGATCAGGGCCCGGTGCCCCACCAGCCGGTAGTACGCGTCGTTGGCCAGCTCGAAGACGTGCCGGGGCCCACGCAGCACGGCCAGGAACGCGGGCGCCTGCTTGAAGACGAACTCCAGCCGCGCCCGCTCTACCCGCAGCTCCTGCAGCAGCCGGTCCCGCTCCGCCTGCAGGGCCTGGGCGCGGACCTGCTCGGTGGTTTCATAGCAGTTGATGAGCACGGCGCCCACCTCGCCGCTCTCCACCAGCACGGGGCTGTACGAGAAGGTGAAGTAGGCGTCTTCCAGCGCCCCGTGGCGCCGCACGCGCAAGTGGCGGTCCTCGAAGTACACCGTCTCGCCCTTCATCACCCGCTGGAAGAGGGGCTCGATCTCCTCGCCGATCTCTGCCCAGCTCCACAGCACCGGGCGGCCGAGCCCCGCCGGGTGCTTTTCGCCCATGATGACGCGGTACGCGTCGTTGTACACCTGGGTGAGCTCCGGCCCCCAGCACAGGTTCTGCGCGATCCCCTGCCGCACCACCATCGCCGCGGCCGTTTTCAGGCTGCGGGGCCATGCGTCCACGGGCCCCAGCGGCGTCGCCGCCCAGTCCGTCGCCCGGCACAGCGGCCCCATCTCCCCGCCCGCCGGAAAGATGACATCTGCTTCGTCTCGTCCCGCCATACGTCCACCTGAAAGGGTCTCGGCGGGCACAGGCAAGTCAGGGGCCTAACTCACAGCTTACGCGCCCCACCCGGGGTTCTGCGTGAGCTGCGGGTTGGTGGCGCGGGGCGCGGCCGGGACGGGGAAGAAGCGGTGGGTGCGTGCGCGGGCGGAGTGCTCGCTGGCGTCCGCGGGAGCCCTCACCCACCCGACCCCCGCTCTCCCAATCCTGGGAGAGGGGGGCGCACTCCAGCCATCCCGCCGCGACCATGGGCCACCGCGCCCGCGGCACCGGGGAAGGGCTGGGTCCACGCGCAAAATCAGAAGATGCGCCCCCCTCTCCCGTTATCGGGAGAGGGGGGTCGGGGGGGTGAGGGCCTCTTTCAGCGCGCCGCAGCTTTCTCTACACCCCGCCAACGCCGCCGGCCCTGCTGGTGCTGGACGAGCCCACCAACCACCTGGACCTGGACGCCCTGGAAGCGCTGGAAGCCGCCCTCCGCGCCTACGACGGAGCCCTCCTCGTCGTGAGCCACGACGCCGCCTTCCTTGAAGCCATCGCTATCCAGCGGCACATCCAAACCTGAAGCGCACGCGGAGGCACGGGGACGAATCAGTCTCCGTGCCCCTGTCCCTCCGTGTGAGCCTCCCTGCTTTCCGCGACCATCCCCATCGCGTTAGCTTGACCGACCACCTCCACCGAACGCTCATGTCCAACGGCACGCCGGAAACCGACGAAACGCTGCGCCTGCTCGCCGATGCGATCCCGCAGATCGTGTGGCTGGCGGATCGCGAGGGACGCACCGAGTTCTTCAACCGGCAGTGGACCGCCTATACCGGCGAGCCCTTCTCGCCGACGACCGCGGCGGAGGTCGCCGCCCGCCACCTGCATGCGGACGACGTGGCGCCCACGATGGCGGCGTGGGAAGAGGCACGGCGCGGCGGGCGCAGGTTCGAGGTGGAGCACCGCATCCGCTCGGCCGAGGGGGAGTACCGCTGGTTCCTGGTGCGCGCCGAGCCGCGGCACGACCCGCACACGGGGCGCGTGGAGCGCTGGTTCGGCACCTCCACCGACATCCACGAGCAGAAGCGGGCGGAGCAGGCGCTGCAGGCCAGCGAGGCCAAGTACCGCACCCTCTTCACCTCCCTGGACGACGGCTTCTGCATCCTGCACCTGCTCTTCGACGAGGCGGGACGGCCGGCCGACTACCGCTTCCTTGAAGTCAACCCGCGCTTCTCCGAGCAGACGGGGCTGCGCGACGCGCTGGGCCGTACGGCGCGCGAGATGGTGCCGGGGCTGGAGTCCTTCTGGTTCGAGGTCTACGGCAACGTGGCGCGCACGGGCGAGCCCTCGCGCTTCGTGAACTACTCCGAGCCGATGGGCCGCTGGTTCGACGTGTACGCCTTCCGCGTGGGCGAGCCGCACGAGCACCAGGTGGCGGTGCTGTTCACGGACATCACGCGGAGCAAGCACGCGGAGCTCGAGCGCGAGCGCCTGCTGCGCGCCCTGGAGGTGGAGCGCGAGCGGCTGAAGCACATCTTCCAGCAGGCCCCCGCCTTCCTCTCGGTGGTGCGCGGGCCGGACCACGTGATGGAGCTGGTCAACGACGCGTACTACCGGATGGTGGGCGACCGCGACGTGCTGGGAAGGCCCCTGCGCGAGTCGCTGCCCGAGCTGGTGGAGCAGGGTTTCATCGAATTGCTGGACCGGGTGCTGGAGACGGGCGAGCCCTTCATCGGCCGCGAGCTCCCGGCCCGGCTCGCGCGCACCCCCGGCGCGCCGCTGGAAGAGCGCTTCGTGGACTTCGTCTACAACCCCATCACCGAGGCGGACGGCACCCGCTCCGGCATCATCGCCCACGGCAGCGACGTCACGGAGTCCGTGCTGGCCCGCCGCGAAGTGGAGCGGCTGCTGCGCGAGAGCGAGGAGGCGCGCTCCCACGCGGAGGCCGCCCGCGCCGAGGCCGAGGCGGCGAACAGCGCCAAGGCGGATTTCCTGGCCTCCATGAGCCACGAGCTGCGCACCCCGCTCAACGCCATCGGCGGCTACGTGGAGCTGCTGGAGCTGGGGATCCACGGCGATCTCACCCCTGCGCAGCAGGAGGCGCTGGGGCGCGTGGCGGTCAACCAGCGGCACCTGCTCACGCTGATCAACGACGTGCTCGCCTTCGCCCGGCTGGAGGCCGGCCACGTGGAGCTGGACCTCCGCCCCCTCTCCGCGCGGGCCCTGCTGGCGGACGTGGAGCCGCTGGTGGCGCCGCTCGCCGGCGCCCGAGGAGTCGCGCTCTCCGCGCGCGACTGCGACCCCGCGCTCCAGCTCCTGGGCGACGAGGAGCGGGTGCGGCAGATCCTGCTCAACCTGCTGGGCAACGGCATCAAGTTCACCCCGCCCGGCGGCTGGGTCATGCGCGACTGCGAGGCCGACGAGCGCTGGGCGCGCCTGCGCGTGTGGGACAGCGGCTGCGGCATCGCGCCGGAGGACCACGAGCGCATCTTCGACCCCTTCCAGCAGGTGGGCCGCCGCCTCAACCATCCCCGCGAGGGCGTGGGCCTGGGCCTGGCCATCAGCCGCGACCTCGCCCGCGCCATGGGCGGCGACCTCACCGTGGCGAGCGCCCCCGGCGCCGGCAGCATCTTCACGCTGCACCTGCCAAGAGTCTAGCGCTCGCACATAGGCACAGAGGCACAGAGGCACAGAGATGAAGTTGTCTCTGTGCCTCTGTGCCTATGTGCGAGCCCTGCTCCCGGATCATGGCCGGTCGGCCGTGCGGGGCGGGAGCAGGGCGGCGATGCGGTCCGCCAGGCGCGCCGCGTCCGCGCCGGGGAGCCCGCGCAGCATGTCCACGTCGGCCCAGGTGAGCGCGCCGGGAGCGTCCGCGCGCGTGGCGGTGAACGACTCCTCCAGCAGCGCCAGGATGCGGTAGCCCGCGGCGCTGATCTTCTCCAGGTCCGGGGCGAAGCGCTCGTCTCCGGCCTCCGCCGCCCGCTCCGCCAGCAGCTCGGCGTACCCGATGATCTGGCCCAGCGGCGTGCGCAGGTCGTGGAGCAGCGCGGGCGGCAGCGCGTGCCGGTCCGCGTCGCCGGTCATGGCCCGGCTTCGGGGACGGGGGCCCCGCGGGACAGGAGCGCCTCGATCTTCCCCAGCAGGCGCGGCAGCTCGATGGGCTTGGTGTCGTAGTCGTTGCACCCCGCCTCCAGCGCCCTGGCGCGGTCGCTGGACATGGCGTGCGCCGTCAGGGCGATCACCGGCACGTGGCGGGTGGCCGGGTCGGCCTTCAGGCGGCGCGTGGCCTCCCACCCGTCCAGCACGGGAAGGCTCATGTCCATCAGCACCAGGTCGGGCTCGTGCGAGCCGGCCATCTCCACCCCCTGGGCGCCGTCCACCGCCAGGATCACCTGGTAGCCCTTGCGCTCCAATCGCCGCGACAGCATGTCGCGGTTCATCTCGTTGTCTTCCACCAGCAGGATCTTGGTCATGGCTTCACCGGGAGGGCTCGCGCGGGAAGCGCCCGCCTCTCTCCTCCACTGCGGGTGATCATGGGGCGCTCGGCGCCGAAGCCGCCCAGCAGCTCGCGCACCCGGTGCAGGAGCGCGTCCGGCGCGTCGCCGGCCTTCTGCACGATGGTCTCCACGTAGCCGTTGAGGCGCTGGCGCTCATCGCGGCTCAGGTCGTACGACGTCACCACCACGATGGGCACCGAGCGCAGCTCCGGGTCCTGGCGCACCTGCTCGGTCAGCTCGAAGCCGTCCATCTCCGGCATCGGCAGGTCCAGCAGCACCAGGCGGGGCAGCTCCTCGTTCATCCGCTCCAGCGCCACCTTGCCGTTCTCCGCCTCGCGCACCGTCCACCCCTCCGCCTCCAGCATGGTGCGCAGCAGCGCGCGGGCGGCGTCGTCGTGGTCCACCACCAGCACCCCGCCCTCCGCGCCGGCGGAAGAGTACTTGCGCAGCAGCCGCGACAAGCGGCCGCGGTTCACGGGCTTGGTGGCGAACTCCGCGGCGCCCAGCGTGAAGCCGCGGTTGGGATCGTCCACCATCGTCAGCATCACCACGGGGATGTTGCGCACCGCCGGGTCCGCCTTGAGCGCGGCAAGCACCGTCCATCCGTCCATCCCCGGCATCATCACGTCCAGGGTGATGGCCACCGGCTGCATCTCGCGCGCCAGGCGCAGCCCTTCCTCGCCCCCGTCCGCCACCAGCACGCGGAACCCTTCGCGCCCCAGGAAGCGCTGCATCAGGTCGCGCTGCACGGGGTCGTCGTCGATCACCAGCACGCAGCTCGCGTCGTAGGGGAGCGGGTCGGCCGCGCCGCGCCCGTCGCTCAGCGCCTCGTCGATGGCCGGCACGGGCTCCGGGTCCGCGGCGCGCATCACGGCGGGGAGCTTGATGGTGAACACGCTCCCCTCGCCGGGCACGCTGCGCACCGTCACGTCGCCGTCCATCATCTGGCAGAAGCGGCGCGTGAGGGCCAGCCCCAGCCCCGTGCCGCCGAACTTGCGCGTGGTGGAGGCGTCCGCCTGCGTGAAGTCCTGGAAGAGCTTCACGATCTGCTCGGCGCTCATCCCGATCCCCGTGTCCGTCACCCGGAACACCACCCACTCGCGCCCGTCCATCCGCTCGCGCCGCACCTCCACCGTCACGGTGCCGTTCTGCGTGAACTTGACGGCGTTGGAAAGCAGGTTGAAGAGCCCCTGGCGCACTTTCATCTGGTCCGCGTGCATCACCCCCAGCCCGGGCGCCAGCTTCACGCACAGCGTGTTGGCGTTGGTCCTCACCATGGGCTGGATGGTGGAGGTGACGTCCTGGATCAGGTCGGCCAGGTCGAAGCTCTCCAGGAACAGCTCCATCTTGCCGGCCTCGATCTTGGACAGGTCCAGGATGTCGTTGATGAGGGCCAGCAGGTGCTTCCCCGCCGTGCCGATGCGGTCCAGGTCCCGCGCGAAGTCCACCAGCTCGCGCTCCGCGGCCTCCTCCTGCAGCAGCTCGGAGTAGCCCAGGATGGCGTTGAGCGGGGTGCGCAGCTCGTGGCTCATGTTGGCCAGGAACAGGCTCTTGGTGCGGTTGGCGCTCTCGGCGGCCTCGCGGGCGTTCACCACCTCCTCCTCCGCGCGGCGCCGCTCCGTCACGTCCTCCAGCGCCAGCACCAGCAGCTCGCCGTGGTCTCCCGCCTTCAGCTTGCGCGCGTTCAGCAGCATCACCCGCCGTCCAATGGCGGGGAAGTCGTGCTCCAGCTCGAAGTCGTTGAACACGGAGCTGCGGGGGATGATCTCCTCCAGCAGGGTGCGCAGCGCCGGCACGTTCCACTGCCCGTTGCCCAGCTCGTAGATCAGGTGGCCCTCGGTGACCGGCGCGCTGACGGCGAAGGTCTCGTAGAAGGCGCGGTTGGCGCTCCGCACCCGCAGCGCGGAGTCCAGGATCAGGAGCGGCTTGCGCACCGTGTCCACGATGTCCTGTGCGTACCGCTCGATCTCCTTGAGGTTCGCCTCCACCCGGCGGCGCTCCGTGACGTCCTCCATGGCGAGCACCAGCAGCTCGGCGTGGCTTCCCGGGCGCAGCTTGCGCGCGTTCAGCAGCATCACCCGCCGCCCGATGGAGGGAAAGGTGTGCTCCAGCTCGAAGTCGTTGAAGACGGAGCTGGTGCGCATCACCTCGTCCAGCAGCGTGCGCAGCGCGGGGATGTCCCACTGGCCGTTCCCCAGCTCGTAGATCAGCCGGTTCTCCGTCTCCCCGCAGGTCACCCGGAAGGTCTGGTAGAACGCGCTGTTGGCGCTGCGCACCCGCAGCGAGGTGTCCAGCATCAGCAGCGGCTCGCGAACCGTCTCCACGATGTCGCGCGCGTACGTCTCGATCTCCTCCACCTGGGGAGCGAGCGCGCTCAAGAAGCCCCGCCGGGCGTCGAGATGGGAGATGCGGGGCCAGGGGTGCACTGTGCCGGCATGCTGCGCCTCGTGCGAAGGGGTGGCCCCGCGCCGCGCCGGGGAGGGCGCGCCGAGCGGGATTATTGACCAGACGGTAAATAGAAGTTACCCTATATTGTACGTTTGGTCAACAACCCAGGAGAGAGATGCCGGGCGAGCGAGCTTCCGAGGACGTACGGCGCGAGCAGATCCTGCAGGCCAGCTTCGAAGTGGCGTCGCGGGAGGGGATCGGCGGCCTCACCATCCGCGCGGTGGCCGCGGAGGCGCGGCTCAGCCACTCGCTGGTCGTCTTCTACTTCCAGCGCAAGGAGCGGTTGGTGCTGGAGTTGCTGGAGTGGCTGATCGGCACCACCGCGGTGCTGCACGTGTCCGACGAGGTGGCCCGCATCCCCGGCGCGCTGGACCGGCTGCACGTCCTTCTCCAGCAGGAGCTGGCACGCCTGGCGCGCCAGCCCAAGCACACGCGCCTCTTCTTCGAGTACTGGGCCCGCGGCACGCAGGACGAAGCCGTCCGCGCGCGCATCGCCGCCGAGCTGGAGCGCTACCGCGCGGCCTTTCGCCCCATCATGGCCGAGCTTCACCGGGCCGACCCCGCCGCTTTCGCCGGCGTCACCGCGGACGGCATGGCCGCCGTCGCCGTGAGCTGGCTGCAGGGCTGCGCCGTCCAGGGGATGATCGCCCCCGGGCGTTTCGACATGCCCGGCTACCTCGCCGCCGTCCGGGGATTCACCGCCAGGCTAGGATGAAAAAGGGGTCACACAGAGACACAGAGGCACAGAGATAAGGTTCATCTCTGTGCCTCTGTGTCTCTGTGTGAGCGTCAGGGACGGGGCAGGACCGTCAGGCGGGCGGACGCGCTGCGCCCGGCGACCTCCGCCCGGATGGTGGTGGTGCCTGGAGCCCTCGCCAGCACCAGGCCGTTTGCGTCGTTGAAGGCAGCCACGCCGTAGTCCCCCGCGCTCCACAGCAGGCGCACACCCTCGATCGGGCGGCCCTGCGGATCCCGCAGCTCGGCACGCACCCGGAACGTGTCGCCCGGGGCCATCTGGAACGCGGACGGGGTGAGCGTGATGCTCTGGATGGCGGGGATTACCCGGATGGTGTCGCTCGCCCGCACTCCCCCGCTGCTCGCCGTGAGCGTCACCAGCCCCGGCCGCACGCCGCGCACCACCACGTACCGGCTCTCCGCACCCCTCTTTCTCCGCACGCGCGCCAGGCTCGTATCGGACGAGGTCCACACCACCCGCTCGTCGAACGTAGAGCTCCGCCCGTTCCTGGTACTGGCCCCAGCGAACACCTCGAGCTCGGACCCTACCTGCACGATTCCGAAGTTGGTATAGATCGAGATGTGCTCCACCGGTCCCGTCGGGAGGCACCCGGCCAGGACGATGGTGAGTCCAACGAGGCAAAGCATGCGCATGGGCGGGATGTCCGAGGAGGGAATCGCGGTGGGACTACAACGAACGGCCGGGCCGTTCGCGCACAACGGGGCTCACACAAAGGCAAGGAGGAGAAGTCACCTCTGTGCCTCTGTGTCTCTGTGTGAGCCATTCAGTTCAAACGAAAAACGGCCCTGGCCCGCCGAAGCGAACCAGGGCCGTCTGTCGTTCCTACATCGCACGGAGGCGGAGGGACTCGAACCCCCAAAGGCTTGCGCCCGCCGCATTTCGAGTGCGGTGCCTTACCAATTAGACTACGCCTCCCTGTCCTGCACACAGTCGGGACGGCCGGATTTGAACCGGCGACCCCTCGCTCCCGAAGCGAGTGCTCTACCGGGCTGAGCCACGTCCCGAAACAACCACCTGCGACCACCGAGCGGACCGGGTGGGATTCGAACCCACGAGGGCTATTCACCCCACACGATTTCCAATCGTGCTCCTTAAGCCACTCGGACACCGGTCCAAACGCGGAGCGGAGAGGGCGGGATTCGAACCCGCGTCTGCCTTTTGGGCAGGACGGTTTAGCAAACCGTTGGTTTTAGCCACTCACCCACCTCTCCAAACCCGCAACCCGAAACCGAAAGTAGCCCCCCCAGGGATCGAACCTGGACTTTCCTGAGTCAGAGTCAGGCGTGTTGCCAATTACACCAGAGGGCTGTCCGTACAAGCGGGAGACGGGGCTCGAACCCGCGACCCTCAGCTTGGGAAGCTGATGCTCTACCAACTGAGCTACTCCCGCACGGCCGACCAAACTAACGCCTCTTGGGCGATTTGAACAGAGCCACCGGTCGGGATTGAACCGACGACCGCTCGATTACGAATCGAGTGCTCTACCACTGAGCTACGGTGGCGCTCTCCGTTCCAGTGGAGCTGAGGGGAGTCGAACCCCTGACCTCTGCAGTGCGATTGCAGCGCTCTACCAACTGAGCTACAGCCCCGTGCATTCTCTCTTGGCAGTGGGCGGTACAAGACTCGAACTTGTGACCTCCACGATGTCAACGTGGCGCTCTAACCAACTGAGCTAACCGCCCGGGTCCTGCACGAAGTGGTGGGGGTAGGATTCGAACCTACGTAGGGCGAAGCCCGGCAGATTTACAGTCTGCTGCCATTAGCCACTCGGCCACCCCACCAATACATCACCGGCCTATGGAGCCGAGGGGAATCGAACCCCTGACCTCTTGAATGCCATTCAAGCGCTCTACCAACTGAGCTACGGCCCCGTGCCACCCGCCCCGGGAGGGCGGGGATCAACCAACCCGAATTTTCAAAAAGCTCTTCGCTTATCTTCAAGCGGGGCCGACGGGACTCGAACCCGCGACCTCCGGAGTGACAGTCCGGCACTCTAACCGACTGAGCTACGGCCCCTTGGGTACTGCTCCGGGGACTCCTCCCCGGTCCTGCAGAGCGGGCAACCGGGCTCGAACCGGCGACCTCAACCTTGGCAAGGTTGCGCTCTACCAACTGAGCTATGCCCGCGTGTGTCCAGCGCTCCCACGGGGAATCGAACCCCGCTCTCAACCTTGAAAGGGTCGTGTCCTAACCGATAGACGATGGGAGCCGATCCCCCTCAATCCCACAAGCTCGCGATGGGACTCGAACCCATGACCTCTTCCTTACCAAGGAAGTGCTCTGCCGGCTGAGCTACGCGAGCAACGCCCGGGTTCCGAGCTTGTCCGTCAGTACCGCTACGGGGATTCGAACCCCGGTTTCCGCCGTGAGAGGGCGGCGTCCTAGTCCCCTAGACGATAGCGGCATCACCCTGGTCCGCACACGCCCGGAGGGAATCGAACCCCCAACCGCCGGTTTTGGAGACCGGTGCTCTACCAATTGAGCTACAGGCGTACAGACTTCTTCACGACTCAGATGGCCAGGGAGGGAGTCGAACCCCCGACACTGCGATTTTCAGTCGCATGCTCTACCAACTGAGCTACCTGGCCCCTCACCGGCTTCCCCAACAAAAAACCGCCCGGCATCGGCGGCGGGGTCTGGGGCTATAGCGGGGGCGGGATTTGAACCCGCGACCTTCGGGTTATGAGCCCGACGAGCTACCAGGCTGCTCCACCCCGCGACAAGGACCGCAAATTTAAAACGCCCCGTCCCGTCCGTCAACCCCCCGCTGCGCATCCGAAGCGGTGCGGGCGGCCTGCCCCGCTGGGGAGCCAATAACATATTCCGTTTTCTCAGAAACGGAAGCCCTTGACAACAATCGAGATCTGATTAGGGCAGGAACGGCGGTCTCCCGCGGGGGCACGGAGGGCGCCTGGTTGCAGCGGTTCGCAAACAGGTGTATCGTGGGAAGATCCCACACCAACCTTTCCCACCCGACCCGATGGGAGCCATGAAGCCATCTCTTCCGCCCCGCGCCGCGCGCGCGCTGTGGGTGCTCGCGGCCGCGGCCGTCGTGCCCGCGTCCGCGCAGGCGCAGGGGCTGCAGTACCCCGAGGCGCGCCGCGCCGACCAGGTGGACGTCTTCCACGGCACGCGCGTGGCCGATCCGTACCGCTGGCTGGAGGACAGCGACGCCCCGGAGACGCGCGCCTGGATCACGGCGCAGAACCGCCTCACCGATTCGTACCTGGAGGCGATCCCGGAGCGGCGCCGCATCGGCGAGCGGCTCACGCAGCTCTGGAACTACGAGCGCTACGGGACGCCCTTCAAGCGCGCGGGCCGTTACTTCTTCTGGAAGAACAACGGGCTGCAGAACCAGTCGGTGCTCTACACCGCCGCGTCGCTCACCGCGCAGCCGCGGGTGGTGCTGGACCCCAACACCCTGTCGCGCGACGGCACCATGGCCGTTTCCGCCACGTCGGTGAGCAAGGACGGGCGGCGGCTGGGGTACGGCGTATCGTCCGGCGGGTCGGACTGGCAGGAGCTGCGGGTGCGCGACGTGGCCACGGGCACCGACCTCCCGGACCGCATCCAATGGGTGAAGTTCTCCGGGATCAGCTGGACGCGCGACGGGCGCGGCTTCTTCTACTCCCGCTACCCGCAGCCCACGGGGAACGCGCTCACCTCCACGGTCCGCAACCAGAAGCTGTACTACCATCGCCTGGGGACCCCGCAGTCCGCCGACGTGCTGGTGTACGAGCGCACGGACCAGCCGGACTGGGGCTTCCGCGGCTTCGTGACCGACGACGGGCGCTACCTGGTGATCAACGTCACGCAGGGCACCGACCGGCGCAACCGCGTCTACATCAAGGAACTGGGCTCCGCCGCCGCCCCGCGGCTGGACGCGCGCGTGGTGCGCCTGCTGGACGATTTCGACGCGGACTACACCTACGTGGGGAACGACGGGCCCGTCTTCTACTTCCAGACGGACCTGGAAGCCCCGCGCGGGCGGGTGATCGCCATCGACCTGCGCACGCCGGCGCGCGCCCGCTGGCGCACGGTGGTGCCGCAGGCGGCGGACGCGCTGAGCGACGTGACCATGGCCGGCGGGCGGCTGGTCGCGCAGTACATGCACGACGCGGCGGCGCGGGTGCGCATCTTCGAAAAGAGCGGCACCCTGGTGCGCGACGTCCAGCTCCCCGGCCTGGGCTCGGTGGGCGGGATGAGCGGCAACCCGGACGACCCGGAGCTCTTCTACTCCTTCGCCTCGTACCTGAGCCCCAACACGGTGTACCGCCACGACGTGCGCACGGGGCGCTCGGGCGTGGTGTGGGCGCCGCGCGTGGGCTTCGACGCCAGCCGCTACGAGACACGCCAGCTCTTCTTCCGCAGCAAGGACGGCACGCGCGTCCCCATGTTCGTCACGCACCGCAAGGGGATGGCGCTGGACGGCAACAACCCCACCCTGCTCTACGGCTACGGCGGCTTCAACTCGGCCGTGACGCCCGGGTTCGCGGCCAGCGTGGCGGTGTGGCTGGAGATGGGGGGCGTGTACGCCGAGGCCAACCTCCGCGGCGGGAGCGAGTACGGCGAGGAGTGGCACGCCGCGGGCACCAAGGAGCGCAAGCAGAACGTCTTCGACGACTTCATCGGCGCGGCGGAGCACCTGGTGGCGCAGAAGTACACGTCGCCGGCCAAGCTGGCCATCTCCGGCGCCTCCAACGGCGGGCTGCTGGTGGGCGCGGTGCTCAACCAGCGCCCCGAGCTGTTCGGCGCGGCGCTCCCCGCGGTGGGGGTGATGGACATGCTGCGCTTCCACAAGTTCACCATCGGGTGGGCGTGGACCTCGGACTACGGCTCGCCCGAAGACCCGGCGCTCTTCCCGGCCATCTACGCGTACTCGCCGCTGCACAACATCAAGCCCGGCACGCGCTACCCGGCCGTGCTGGTGACCACCGGCGACCACGATGACCGCGTGGTTCCCGGCCACTCGTTCAAGTACGCGGCGGCCATGCAGGCGGCGCAGGCGGGTCCCGCGCCCGTGCTGATCCGCATCGAGACGCGGGCCGGCCATGGCGCCGGCAAGCCCACGCAGATGCAGATCGAGGAGGCCGCGGACCGCTGGGCGTTCCTGGTGAAGAACCTGGGGATGCGGGTGAGCTTCTAAAAGATTGGGCTCACACAGAGACACAGAGGCACAGAGATAAGTTCATCTCTGTGCCTCTGTGTCTCAGCAGAGGTAGCGGCCTTCGTCGGCGAGTTCTTCGAGGAGGCGGCCGGTCTCGTTCTCTTCGGCGGCGGCCTGGCGGAGATTCGGGGTGGCGTGGTGGCGCGCGCCGCAGGTGCTGCAGGCCAGGTAGGGCTGGCGGAAGAGCGCGACTTCGGCCCAGTTGCCCGTGCACTCGGAGCGGATGTGGCGCAGGTTGTGGCCCTCGTCCACCGAGATACGCTCCTCTTCGGCCTCCGTGAAGGCTTCCAGGCGCGGCTCGAAGTGGCAGTGGAAGCAGGTGAGCGCGTGCGGCAGGTTGATGGCGGCGCCGCGCGGCAGCTCCAGGGGGTGCGCGCAGCGCGGGCACTGCCCCGCGAACCACCGCACCCGGTAGCTGCGCGAGAACCAGACGGCCAGGTACGCCCCCACCCCGAAGCTGAGCACCGGCCAGGGGTAGTGAGGCGGCACCCAGAACGACCAGGGCGCGATCCCCCAGAACACCATCAGCGAGAGCGCCGCCGCCGCCATCCTGAACGGGAGCGGGCGGCGCCAGAGCCCCACGCGCGCGGGAGCGGGCGGGTACGCGCGCAGGATCAGGTGAACCGGCGGTGCCTGGAAGCTGCTTCTCATGGCGGCCCGGGGGGTGCGTGGGGTCCTGTTTCGAACATACAAGCACCCCTCGCGCCGCACAACGCGGGAGGCACAGAGCTAATCTCATCTCTGTGCCTCCGTGTCTCCGTGTGAGCCCTTTTTTTAGCCGACCACGAGATTGACCAGCCGGTCCGGGACGAAGATCACCTTCCGGACCTCCTTGCCCTCCATGAACTTGCGGACGTTCTCGTCGGCCACGGCGGCGGAGCGGGCGTCGGATTCGGCGATGCCGCGGGGCATGGGCATGCGCGCGCGCAGCTTGCCGTTCACCTGCACCACGAACTCCACCGTATCCGCCATGGTCTTGGCGGGGTCGTAGCCGGGCCACTCCGCCTCGTCGAAGATGGAGCCCGCGTGCCCCGCGCGCTCCCACAGCTCCTCCGCCAGGTGCGGCGCGAAGGGGGCCACCAGGCGCACCAGCGGCTCCACGGCGGCGCGCTCCGGCGTGCGGCCGCCCGTGCGGACCACGTTGAGGTACTCCATCATCGCCGCGATGGCGGTGTTGTACGAGAGCGCCTCCAGGTCGTCCGTCACCTTTTTGATGGTGGCGTGCAGCTTCTGCTCCACCGCGGGGTCGATCTCGCGCTCCTCGGCGGAGAGCACCGCGTCCCACAACCGGTTGAGGAAGTTGTAGGGCCCGGAGATCCCCGCGTCGCGGAAGTCACCGCCCTCCTGGTAGGGCCCCAGGAACATGAGAAAGGTGCGGAAGGTGTCCGCGCCCCACTCGGCGATGTAGTCGTCCGGCACCACCACGTTGCCGCGCGACTTGGACATCTTGGAGCCCTCCTTCACGATCAGCCCGTGCGCCCGGAAGCGGGTGAACGGCTCCTCGAAGCCGATGTGCCCCATGTCCTTGAGCGCCATCGTGATGAAGCGCGCGTACAGCAGGTGCAGCACCGCGTGCTCGTTGCCCCCGATGTAGCTGTCCACGGGGAGCCACTTCTTCGTGATCTCCGCGTCGAACGGGATCCGCTCGTTCCCCGCCGACGGGTAGCGCAGGAAGTACCACGACGAGTCCAGGAAGGTGTCGGACACGTCCGTCTCGCGCCGGGCCCGGCCGCCGCACGCGGGGCAGTCCGTGAGGTACCACTCCTCGTGGCGCGCCAGCGGCGACACGCCCGAGGCGTCCGGCTTGAAGTCTTCGATGGGCGGCAGCAGCACCGGGAGCTGGTCTTCGGGCACCGGCACGGTGCCGCACTCGTCGCAGTACAGGATGGGGATGGGCGGGCCCCAGTAGCGCTGGCGCGAGATCGTCCAGTCGTGCAGGCGATAGTTGACGCGCGGCGTCCCCGCCCCCTGCTGCGCCAGCAGGGTGGTGATGGCGCTCTTCGCCGTCTCCACCTCCAGCCCCGTGAAGCGGCCGGAGTTCACCAGGCGCCCGCCCCCCGTGTACGCCTCCGCCAGCGGCGTCTCGCCGTCCTCGCCCTCGCCGGCGACGACGCGGCGGATGGTGAGGCCGAACTTTCCCGCGAACTCGAAGTCGCGCTCGTCGTGGCCCGGCACGGCCATGATGGCGCCCGTGCCGTACTCCATCAGCACGTAGTCCGCGATCCACACGGGGATCTCTTCGCCGTTGGCCGGGTTCAGCGCGCGGGCGCCGGTGTCCACCCCCGTCTTGATCTTGTCCGTCTTCTTGCGCGACACCAGGTCGGTGGCCGTGGCCTGCCGGCGGTACTCGTCCACCTCGGCGCGCTTCTCGTCCGTGGTGATGCGGTCCACCAGCGGGTGCTCGGGGGCCAGCACCATGTAGGTGGCGCCGAAGAGCGTGTCCGGCCGCGTGGTGAAGACGGAGACGGCCAGCGGCTCGCCCTGGTCCTGCCCCAAGATGGGGAAGCGGATCTCCGCCCCCTCGCTGCGGCCGATCCAGTTCTCCTGCGCCTTGCGCGTGGTGTCCGACCAGTCGATGTGCTTCAGGTTCTCGAGCAGCTTCCCCGCGTACTGGGTGATGCGAAAGAACCACTGGCTGAGGAACCTCATCTCCACGGCCGTGCCGCAGCGCTCGCACTCGCCCCCCACCACCTGCTCGTTGGCGAGCACGGTGTTGCAGTTGGGGCACCAGTTGACCGCCGCCTCCTTCTTCTCCGCCAGCCCGCCCTTGTAGAGCTGCAGGAAGATCCACTGCGTCCAGCGGTAGTAGTCCGGCGTGGTGGTGTCGACGGTGTGGTTCCAGTCGTACATGAAGCCCACGCGGCGAAGCTGGCGCGTGAAGCGCTCCACGTTGCGCGGGATCAGCTCGCTGGGGTGGATCCCCTGCTTGAGCGCGAAGTTCTCCGAGTGGATGCCGAAGGCGTCGAAGCCGATCGGCTCGAAGACGTCGTGCCCCTGCAGCCGCTTGAAGCGGCCGAAGACGTCGGCGCCGGTGAATGCGTAGATGTTCCCCACGTGCAGCCCTTCGGCCGACGGGTAGGGGAACATCATCAGGTTGTAGAAGGGACGCTCCGCGGCGCGGAGCTCCTCCTCCGTCCACGTGTTGGTGCCCCGCTCGTCCCACCGCGCCTGCCACTTCCGCTCCACCTCTGCGGCCTGGTAGCTGCCGGTCCTTGGTTCGCTGCTCATGGTATTCCCGGTCCGCTTAAAATCGGGCCGCCGCCGCGGAGTGCTTCCCCGCGGCGGCGGCCTGGTGCCACTCCCAATCTATTCCACCGCCCCCGATTGACAACCCCGGGCCTACGCCCCCGCGGCCTCCGCCGGCAGCTCGCGCGGCTCCGGGCCCGCGACGATGCGCCGCTCCACCACGCTGGTGATCCACTGCTTGAGCGGCCCGAACGCCAGCGCCACCACCGCGCCCGCCACCGCCGCGCCGAGCCCTTCCGACAGGTTGAGGGCGCCGGCCAGGAGCGACGAGGCCACGTTCTCCACCACGCCGAACAGCAGCGCGCCGGTCACCGCGAGCACGCCGTACACGGTGGTGCGCTTGAGGGCGAGCGCCGGGTCCAGCGCGCCGTCGTAGAGCAGCGCCACGCCCAGGCACACCACGATGAGCCCCATGGCGGCGATGCTGGCCAGGACCTGCGCGGCCATGGCCGCGTAAGGCACCACCAGATCCGTGGTGTTCCCCGCCGCGCCCTGCGCGAACCCGGCCTTCGCGGAGATCACGCCCGAGGCCAGCGCGCCCATGCCCGCCACCCACAGCGCGGCGTAGAACCCCTGCACCACCCAGAGGATGTGACGCCGCCCGCCCGCGTCGGACAGCTCGTAGCTGCTGCGCAGGTATCCAACCCCGGTCAGCACGCCCCACAGGAGCCCGACGGACACGGCGACCTCCACTGCCAGAATGCCGCCCACCCGCGCCGCGAGCGACACCGCGGCGCCGGCGGCCGCGCCCCCCCACACCACCTCCGGCCGAAGCAGCGCGCGCCGCACGCGCCCCACGGCCGGCGGCTTCTTGCCGCGCCGCTCCGCGCGGCTGCGGGCCGCCCCGTGGAGGGTGGCCTCCGTGACCGGCCGCGGAAAGAGCGTGGCGAAGCGGACGAAGCACGCCACCGCCACCCAGCTCGCCGCGCCGTGGAGCAGGAGCTGGGCGGGGATGGACAGGCCGGCCGCGGAGAGCGCGGCGCCCGGGATGAACATGCAGCTCAGGAACACCGCCAGCACGCGTGCCTCGGGCCGGTGCGCGGCCCGCCACGCCAGCGTCAGCGCCAGCCCCAGCGAGAGCGCGCAAAGGGCGGAGCTCAGGTACAGCTCCAGCATGCGGGGCGCCGCCGCCTCCCAGCGCGACCAGGAGGTGGAGCCGGCCTGCAGGGTGGCCGTGCTGATCTCACGCCAGTGCTCGAGCAGCCAGCGGGGGTACACCAGGACGAGCGCGGATTCCACGAGGCCCACCACGGCGTACAGGGTGAGCGCCACCTGGAAGAGGCGGATGCGCAGGGAGGTCATCGCGCGATGGGGAAGGAGGGGGAACAGAAGAGGCGGCGGAAGCTAAGCATCTCGTTGCCCGAAAACAAGATGAAAAGCGGTCTCACCGAGAGGCACAGAGACACGGAGAAACGTTCTCAGGGCGCCAGCGCGGCCACGGCGGCATACGGGTCCGCCCGGTTGGAGCGGGCGGCGGCGATGATGTCCGTGACGGCGCGGCGCAGGTCGCCGCCGCGGGAGCGGTAGACGCGGTCGAAGAGCTCCAGGCGGTCGTAGTAGATGCGCCGCGAGATCAGGGTGGCGTTGTTGAGGGGGCCGCGCGTGAACCCGGCGAAGGAGCCCGCCTTGAAGCGCGGCTGCACCTCGGCGGTGAAGCGCTGGCGGGCGCGGTTGAAGACGCCCTCGCGCTCGCGCAGCTTGGCCTCGCGGGTGAGGTCGGTGCGGGCGTAGAGCGTCTCCAGCTCGCGCACCAGCCCGTCCAGGAACCGGCCAAAGATCACGTCGTCTTCCCACGACGCGGCGGCCTCGCGGCAGCGCGCGCTGGCGGCGCCCTCGCGCGCGCAGAAGAAGTGCACGGCGCCGCGCCCGCCCACGAAGCTGGCGAAGCTCTCGTTGAACGCCACCTGCCCCGGCGCGAAGAAGGTGTTGTGGGTGATCTCGTGGATCACCGTGTTCCCCAGCGACACCTCGTCGTAGCGCAGCAGGGTGGAAAGGAGCGGGTCGTTGAACCATCCCAGTGTGCTGAACGCGGCCGTGGGGCGCACGTAGGTGTCGAAGCCCTCCCGCTCCAGCCGCTCCGCCTCCCGCGCGGCGTCGCGCGGGTCGAAGAAGCCCTTGTACGGCACCCGCCCCACGATGGGGAACCACCAGGTGTGCGCCTGGAAGCGGTCCTTGTGCGCGGCCGAGAGCACCATCGCCAGCGTGTCCGACTTCACGCGCGTGAACAGCGTGTAGCTGTTCCCCGCCTCCAGGCCCAGCGAGTCGCGCGCGAAGAGCCGCGCCTCCTGTACCACCACCAGCTTGCCGCGCGTCGCCTCGTCCGTTCGCGGGTCCGCCACGATCCGCGCGATCGGCTTGCGGCGCGCGAGGATCTTGGCCTCTTCCCAGCTTGCGCGGAGCAGGTACGCCGGCGAGCAGGCGGACGCCGTGGAGGCGAGGGCGAGCGCGAGGAGGAGCTTGGGGAGGTGGCGCATGCGGGTCACGGTTGGGCCTTGGACGGATTGTCGCATCCGCTCCAAGATAACAGCGGGCTCACACAGAGGCACAGAGACACGGAGAAAGGCGCGCTGCGCTTACCGGACCCACTCCGCGCGGCGCCACCCGCGGACGGAGTTGATC
The DNA here is from genome assembly GCA_902805735.1 of uncultured Gemmatimonadota bacterium. Taxonomy (GTDB): domain Bacteria; phylum Gemmatimonadota; class Gemmatimonadetes; order Longimicrobiales; family Longimicrobiaceae; genus Longimicrobium. The sequence goes on from CADCTW010000128.1 coordinate 40,510, forward strand.
AGGTAGATGGCGTCCGCGCTTTCCAGGTCCGCCGGGCGGAGGACGCGCTCGCGGATCTCGCCGCGTTCCAGCAGGTGCGCGCGGAGGACGCCCGGAAGGAGGCCGCTTTCGAGCGGCGGGGTCCAGAGGGCGCCGTCCAGGCGCGCGACCAGGTTGGCGAAGGTGGATTCCGTCAGCTCGCTGCGCTCGTTGACGAGCAGGACGTCGTCACAGTCCGGGCGGGCGGCGCGGCGGCGGTCGTACGGCTCGCGGCGGGTGGTCTTGTGGAAGAGGAGCGCGTCGCGGCTGTCCACGGGCTCGTCCGCGATGGCGACGCGGGCGGCGGTGTGGGCGAGGGTGAGGGGGGCCGTCTGCACCTCGGCCGCTCCGGTGCGGTCCAGGAGGATGCGGACGCGGAGCGGAGTGCTCGCGCCGAGGCTCGCGTGGAGCGCACGGAGCACTTCGGTGCGATGGAAGCGGAAGCCGAAGTGGGCGGCGGACTCCGCCATGCGCCGCAGGTGGCCGTCGAGGAGGAAGATGCCGGGGCCGGGCTCGTACAGCAGTGTTTCCAGGAGGCGGAAGTCGTTGGGCGGGTGGCGCGTGAAGGCGGCCTTGTCCAGGCACTCGCGGTACTCCGCCCCGGCGTCCGAGTCCCAGGTGATCCCGCTTCCCACGCCCAGCTCGGCGCGGCCGGCGGCGCGATCCACCACCACCGTGCGGATGGCCACGCTGAACACCGCCTCCCCCGGCGACGCGAAGCCGATGGCGCCGCAGTACACGCCGCGCGGCTCGTCCTCGGCGGCGGCGAGGATCTCCATCGTCCGCACCTTGGGCGCCCCCGTCACGCTGCCGCAGGGAAAGAGCGCGCCGAAGAGGCCGGCGAGCCCCGTCTGCACCGTCGCGCGGATGGTGGAGGTGAGCTGGTGGACCGTTTCGTAGCGCTCCGCCTCGAAGAGCCGCTCCACCCGCACGCTCCCGAACGAGGCCAGGCGCCCCGCGTCGTTCCGCAGCAGGTCCACGATCATCAGGTTCTCCGCGCGCTCCTTGGGCGACGCGCGCAGCTCGGCCGCGAGCGCCGCGTCCTCCGCGGGGAAGCGGCCGCGCGGACGGGTCCCCTTCATCGGCCGCAGCTCCAGCTCACCACCGGCGACGCGGAAGAAGAGCTCGGGCGAGGCGGAGACGATCGCCCGGCCGTCCACCTCCAGGTACGCGCAGAAGGCGGAGCGCTGGGCCCGGCAGAGGCGCGCGTACAGCGCCGCCGGATCGCCGCTGAACGGGGCGCGCAGGCGGACGGTGTAGTTGGCCTGGTACGTGTCCCCCGCCGCGATCAGCTCGCGGATGGCTTCGACGTGCGCGCGGTACTCCGGCTCGGGGGTGCCGATCTCCCACTCGCCCAGCGCGAACGCGCCCTCCGCCTGCGCATCCGGGTCCCCCTCCTCGCGCCCCGCGAAGATCGCGAACCAGGCCAGCGGAAGCCCCGGCCGCGGGGGCCGCGTGGCGAGCGACGGGTCGAACGCCGGGGCCGCCTCGTACGCCACGAACCCCGCCGCGTGCAGCCCCGCCGCCGTCGCAGCCTCCACCTCCGCCAGCACGCGCGGCACCTCCTCCACCCGCTCAGCCCGCACCACGCGCCGGAACCCCGTGAACCGGAACGAGCGCGCCCCCCGCAGCGGATCGAACGAATCGAACCGCACGAGGGGCGCGCCGTCTCTTTCGCTGTTCATCCGATCAATCCGAAGCCTTCCAGGTCGCGAAGCAGCTTGTCCAGCGACGGGCAGCGGAGGCGCGCCGCCGCGATGTCGAGCTTCGCCATGAGCGCGGGCTGGTCGGCACGATCCACGTAACCGCGTCCGCCCATCATCTCCTCCACCCGCCCCTTCGCGCCGCGCGGCCTCTCCGGGTCGTCGCTCCAGGCCGCGTCCGCCGCGATGCCGCGGTAGCCGCGCAGCGATTCGATTCCTCCAAGGAACCAGGCCTCGATCTCGCGCACGGCGAACACGACCGAAACCGGAAGTTGGGTGACTGTCCGAGCACGCGCGAGCAGAGCGGGTCCGAGCTGCGCCGGGCAGTCGTCGTCCGCGTCGAGGAGCACGAGCACCGCTGTCAGGTTCGGACGAACGCGTTCAGCAGCCTTCAGTGCCTGCTCCAATGCGCCGGGCTTCACAAACAGATTGCGCTTGACGCGGAAAGGCGGAGCCGCCTCGATGCCGGGGCGGCGAAGGAGCACCGGGATTGACGCAATCTCGGCGTGGCCCTCTACAATGCTGACCACGGACACGTCAGGCGGCCTCCCCTATGCGCCGGGCGGGTGGGCCGAACACGTCCACACCATCCGAGAGCTGCTTGGCGGCAACAAGATCCGCGCCGAGCTCGTTTATCCGCAGAAGTTCGCCGGGTGAGTAAAGGTGGTCGCGGATCACCTCCCGGGAGCCAGCCGAAATCGGCGCGATGGCGGTTCGCCCATCAGCCTTCGCTACGACGCGGAACACGTCGTCAGAGAGATCGTCGTAGTCCAGAACCTCGGGGCTGTGCGTGGTGATAAGGACCTGCGAGCGCCGGGAGACGTCCATTAGCACCGACGTAACCACCTCCGCCGCGGCGGGATGGATGTTTGCTTCCGGCTCTTCGATCACCAGAACGGAAGGAAGGACCGGCTGGTAAGCCGCGAGCAGAAAACCGAGCACGCGCAACGTTCCTTCTGACATGCTTGCGGCCATGAACGACACCGACAGCTCAGGCGTCGGACCCGCCTCGTCGAATCTTACCGTCTCGAATTGTCCCCCGAACGGCTCGATTCCGATCCCTGTCACATCGGGGACCACGCTCTGGACGAGTTCGGTCACGCGCTCGAAGCGATCAGAGTCTGTGTCTTCGAGGCGCCGCAACACTGAAGCTGCGTTGCTGCCGTCTGGAAGCAACTGCAACCCCACACCCGGTGCCTGCAATTCGCTCACCTTCTCAGGAACGATTCCATAAGAGCGGATCGCTACGAGAAACGCATACACATCGCGGTACTCGGGTGCGGCGGATGCAGCGAAAAGGGCCAAATGGCCGGGCTCGATCTGTGGACGGATGCCCGCAATCCCCTCGATGAAAACGCCGTTCTTCAATGAAAAACGATCGAATTGCCCTCCCGCGCGTGCAACCACACACCTTTCTTCCACAACCAACGAGCGAAAATCTCCCTCGTGTGTCAACTCAATTCCGTAATCCGCAACGTCGCCAGTGGGGAAGTCAATCACGAGGCGGATTCCCACGGGTCCCCGCGAAGATCCGTGCCGCCAGGTGATCGCTGCGTAGCCTCCCCGTCGCGCGACCGCTTGCTCCACCGAGTCCGCAACGCAATCTCGCACAAACGAGAGCGCATCCACGAAGTTGCTCTTGCCGCTCCCGTTCGCGCCCACGAGAACGGTGAGGTCGCCAAGCCGGACCACCGCCTGCTCGATGCTCTTGTAGTTCCGTATGTGAACCTCGCGGATCTTCGGGAACGCGGGCATCGGTCCTCGGATGAGCAGGGGTGAGGATTACTTCAGGCGAGACAATCTACCGCAAAGATCACACAAAAGCTCCGAAACGCTCCTCTGTGTCTCTGTGCCTCTGTGTGAGCCCCGGTTCATACGCCTTCCACCGGGTGCGGCATGGGTCGCGGCTGCGTCATCTTCTCGGGGGAGAGGATGTCGTCCATCTCCTCGCGCGTGGCCCAGCCCTTTTCGCAGATCAGGTCGCAGACGCTGGCGCCGGTCTGCAGGGCCTCCAGGGCGACGGCGGTGGAGCGCTCGTAGCCAATGTAGGGGACCAGCGCCGTGACCAGACCGATGGAGTTCTCCACCATGCTGCGCAGGCGCTCGCGGTTGGCGGTGATCCCCACGATGCACCGCTCGCGCAGCACGATGGCGGCGCGGGTCAGCATGTCGGTCGACTGGAACAGGTTGAAGCCGATCACCGGCTCGAACACGTTGAGCTGGAGCTGCCCCGCCTCGGCCGCCATGGTGATGGTGAGGTCGTTCCCCACCACCTGGAAGCACACCTGGTTCACCACCTCCGGGATCACCGGGTTGACCTTCCCCGGCATGATGGACGAGCCCGGCTGCATGGGCGGCAGGTTGATCTCGTTGAGCCCCGTGCGCGGCCCGGACGAGAGGAGGCGCAGGTCGTTGCAGATCTTGCTGAGCTTCACCGCCACCCGCTTCAGCACGCCCGACACCTGCACGAACGCCCCCGTGTCCGCCGTGGCCTCGATCAGGTCCGGCGCCGTCTTCAGCTCCAGCCCCGTGACCTCGGACAGGCGGAGGCACACCAGGCCGGCGTAGCGCGGGTCGCTGTTGATCCCCGTGCCGATGGCGGTGGCGCCCATGTTGGTCTCGCGGATGAGCGCGGCGGCCTCGCGCAGCCGGTCCATGTCTTCGCCGATGGTGACGGCGAAGGCGTTGAACTCCTGGCCCAGCGTCATGGGCACCGCGTCCTGGAGCTGCGTGCGGCCCATCTTGAGCACGTCCGCGAACTCGGTGCCCTTGGCGAAGAAGGCGTCGCGCAGCTCCCCCAGCGCCCGCACCAGGTCGTCGATCCCCCAGTGCCCGGCCAGCTTGAGGGCGGTGGGATACACGTCGTTGGTGCTCTGGCTGAGGTTGACGTGGTTGTTGGGATGGACGTGCTCGTACTCGCCCTTGCGGCGCCCCAGCAGCTCCAGGGCGCGGTTGGCGATGACCTCGTTGGCGTTCATGTTGGTGGAGGTCCCCGCCCCGCCCTGCACCACGTCCACCACGAACTGCTCGTGGAGCCGCCCGTCGCGGATCTCGCGGCAGGCGCGCACGATGGCGTCCGCCACGTCCTCCGGGAGCAGCCCCAGCTCCCGGTTGGCCAGCGCCGCGGCCTCCTTGATGGCCGCCAGCGCGTGGATCAGATACGGGTACTGCGACACGGGGATCCCCGTGATGGGGAAGTTCTCGGTGGCCCGCAGCGTCTGCACGCCGTAGTACAGGTCCACCGAAAGCTGCCGCTCGCCCAGCAGGTCGTGCTCCGTGCGCAGCTCGCCGGACAGGTAGCCGCTCCCCCGGCCGCTGAGCAGCGCGTTGGCGTAGCGCAGGCGCGACGAGATCACCTGCGCCGCCGCCGTCACCAGCTTGCCGTACAGGAGCGGGCTGTCGCTGGCGATGACGTCCACGGCCGTGCGCGGCACCTCCACGATCTCCGCGTCCTCGGTCACCACCCCGCTGGTGGAGTGCGGGTAGTCGTCCAGCAGGCTTCCCTCGCCGAACGACTCGCCTTCCGAGAGCACGTGCAGCACCTGGGGGCGGCCCTGGAAGCCCTTCACGATCTGCACGCGCCCCTTCACCAGCACCCCGAAGGCGCGGCGCGGCTGGCTCTCGCGGAAGACGTACGCGCCGGCGGGGCAATGCTTGGTCTGCGCGTGCGCGGCGAGCAGGGTGACCTCCTCCGCGCTCAGCGAGCGGAGGAGCGGGTGCGAGCGGAGTACGGAGACGACGGACCGGTCCATGGTGACTGCGGGAACGGGGAACGGGAAAACGGGGAACGGGAAAACGCGCCGTCCCCGAAGGCTGTAACCTGTCCCCGATCCCCGGCGCACGCAACCCGGTGCGTGGAACGGAGATTGCACCCCCGCACCCCTCCTTGGACCGAGCAGAGCCCGCGTTCCGCGGGCCGGTGGGGGACCACGCAACGGAGGGCCACATGGCGATCTGGGACCGCAACGACAACGGAAACCGCGGGATGAACAACATGGGCGGCCGCGCCCGCAACCTGGCCGACCGCGCCGGGAACGCGATGCGCCAGGGGATGGACCGCATGCAGAACCGGGGCGGCTACGACCACATGGACTACAACGCCGGCCGCGCCACCGGCGGCTGGAACGGCGACTCGTACGGCGCCGGCGGGATGGGCGGCAACACGGGGCGCCCGATGGGGAACGAGTACGACCGCGACTTCACCTACCGCGGCACGCCGGGCGGCAACGTCAACGGCGGCGTGGGGCGCGACCTGGGCTACGGCTACGGCGCGGGCGACCGCGACGAGGCCGGCCGCGCGTCCATGAACTACGACCGCGGCTACGGGATGAGCGGCGGCGGGCGGATGAACAACAACAACTACGACCGCGGCTACGGCGCCACGGGCGGCGCCGGGATGGGGTACGACCGGGGCTACCAGGGCCGCAACGACACGGACAACGGCGACCCCTTCGGCGACCGCCAGCAGCACACCCCCTTCCGCGTGATGCGCGGCCACGACGTCCACAACATGGGCCACGGCGGCGGCGACATGGGCGGGCGCGGGATGATGGGGCGCGGCGGCGGCTACGACAGCAGCTTCGCCTTCGGCGCGCCGGGGATGGAGCGCACCGACATCAACCGCGGCGACCGCGGCAACCGCCTCTCCTCCGACCGGCTGGACCGCGAGGACCAGAACTACCGCGCGTACCAGGACTACAACGGCTACAGCCACAGCCTGGGCGACGAGCCGTACCAGAACTTCTACGACCAGAACTACCGGAACCGGCGGGATCGCGACTGGTTCTAAAGAGCGGGGCTCCCACAGAGACACAGAGGCACAGAGATGAACCAATCTCTGTGCCTCTGTGTCTCTGTGGGAGCCCTTAGCCCTGGCCCATCCGCCGCTTCAGCTCGGCGAGGCGGTCTTCGACGTCGGGGGGCGGCGGGGCGGGGTCCAGGCGGGGCTGGACGCCGCGGCGGCGCAGCTCGGAGACGAGGATGAAGCGGTTGGCGTCGGCTTCCTTGTAGCGCTTCATCATCTCGGCGGCCTCGGCGCGGCGCAGCTCCAGCTCGGCCCCGGCGGCGCGCACCTTTTCCTCCAGCACGGCCACGCGCATGCGGTGGCGGCCCGCGAACTCCTCGGCCACGCGCACCGTCTCCGCGTCGCCGATGCGGGAGGCCATCCCGCCGCGGCGCACGGCGTCGTCCAGCGCGCGGCGCTCGCGCTCCAGCTCGGCCGTGACGGCCTGCACGTTCTTCTCGTACAGGGGGAGGTCGGCGCGGGCCTGCACCATCTCGCGGCGCATGGAGGCCAGCAGCCCCGCCACCTCGTCTTCGGGCTCGCGGCGCGACGCCTCTTCCAGGAACGAGGCCCACGAGCGGGCGAAAAGGGTCTTCAGGTCGTCCAGCATGGCGCGGCGGGGAACGGGTGCGGAGGGAGCGGGCGCCCCAAATGTCGGCCCGCGGGGCGCACCGGGGCAAGGGGCCGGGCGGGCCTGATCCTTGCCCTGTCGCCGTTCCCGACGACCAACCGAGAGAACACATGCCCAAGACCGAGCCGGATCCGATACGCCTCCCCCGCATGGGAAAGCTCTCCAAGGAAGAGCAGAAGTCCATCACCCACGGCGGGTTCTGGATCCAGGAGGCGGAGCGGGAGATCTACAAGCGCGCGCTGGCCGCGCTCAACGAGGCGGGAGTGCCGTACGTGGTCGCCGGCGCCTACGCCATCTACGAGCACACCGGCATCTACCGCCAGACCAAGGACCTGGACCTGTTCTGCGAGCCCGCGGCCGTCATCCAGGCCATGGAGGTGCTCCGCGAGCACGGCTTCCGCAGCCGGCTGGAGCAGGGGCACTGGCTGGCCAAGGCGCTGGACGATCCGTACTTCATCGACATCATCTACGGGATGGGGAACGGGCTGGCGCTGATCGACCGCGACTGGTTCGAGCACTCGTCGCCGGCCATCCTGGCGGCCACCCCCGTGCGCGTGGCGCCGGTGGAGGAGCTGATCTGGCACCGGTTGTTCATCAACGAGCGCCACCGGCAGGACATGGCGGACATCGCCCACCTGATCCTGTGCAAGGGGCACCTGATGGACTGGCGCCGCCTGGTGGACAAGACGGCCGAGCACTGGCCGCTCCTGCTGGCGCAGGTCCAGATGTTCCGCTACGTGTATCCCGGCTACAGCGACCAGGTGCCCACCTGGGTGCTGGACGAGCTGCTGGAGAAGGCGCGCCAGGACGCCCACCGCCGCCCGGCCGAGGGAGAGGCGCACGACCTGTCGCGCGGCACCCTGATCTCGCGTTTCTCCTTCGCCATCGACGTGAACGAGTGGGGGTTCCACGACGAGCGCGAAACGCTGATCCGGGCGATGGAGAAGCACCCCGCCGTGCTGGCGCTGGAAGCGGCCGACGTGTGGGACGAGCGCGCCTCGCAGGAGGAGCAGGATGCGGCGCGCGAGACACCCGACCCTGAGGAGGAGTGACGGATGACGGCTGCGGGTGAGGAGGCACGGAGGGCGGAGGCGCGGCGGCGCAGGACGGACCCGCGCCCGGACGTGGTGAGGATCGCCGCGGTGGGCGACTTCCACTGCGGCGTGGAAGACGTGGGCAAGTACCGCGAGCACTTCGCGCGGGTCAACGAGGAGGCGGACGTCCTCCTCCTGGCCGGCGACCTCACGCGCCGCGGCACCCCGCCGGAGATCCGGGTGGTGCTGGGCGAGCTGGCGGACGTGCGCATCCCCATCCTGGCCGTGCTGGGGAACCACGACCACGAATCGGGGCGCGTGGAAGAGGCCAAGGCCCTGCTGCGCGAGAACGACCGCATCCACCTGCTGGGCTCCGAGCCCTTCGAGCTCAACGAGCACGTGGGGATCGCGGGGGTGAAGGGGTTCATGGGCGGCTTCGGGCGCTGGACGCTGACGGCGTTCGGCGAGGCGGCCACCAAGGACTTCGTGGGCACCACCATCGAGGAGGCGCAGACGCTGGAGTTCGCGCTGCGCCGCCTGCCCACGCCCATCCGCGTGGTGCTGCTGCACTACTCGCCCACCGTGGACACGGTGATCGGCGAGCCGGAGACGATCCACGCCTTCCTGGGGAACGACCGCCTGGCCGAGCCCATCGACCGCTTCGGCGCCACGGTGGTCTTCCACGGCCACGCGCACCACGGCACCTTCAGCGGCAAGACGGCGGGCGGGGTGCCGGTGTTCAACGTGTCGCTGTCGCTGATCCGGCAGGAGGGGGTCGGCGAGATGTACTACCTGTACGAGATCCCCATCCCCGCGGACGCGCGGCGCGAGCCGCCGGCGACGATGGAGCCGGCCCCCGCTACGAGCGGCGCTCCAGAAAGCGCATGAGCGCGGCTTCTTCCGCGTAGTAGCGCCCCGGCAGGCTCGCCTCGCCGGGGCGCTCCGCGTTGCGCATCAGCGGCGCGATGGTCTGCCCGCGCTCGTAGCGCTCGAACACGGCGGGATGGATGTACGAGCTGCGGCACACGGCCGGCGTGTTCCCCAGGTCGGCCGAGACGAGCTTGCAGGCGAGGAGGGCGTTCTTCTTCGCTTCCGTGGCGTTCCTGGGGGGCCCCAGCTCGGCCAGCACGGTGGCGGCGCGCACGGTGCCGCCCCAGGTGCGCAGGTCCTTGGAGGTGAAGCGCTTCCCCAGGATCTCCTTGATGTACTCGTTGACGTCGCGCGCCGTCACGGGGTGCACCTGGCCGTCTTCGCCCCGGTACTTGAAGAGGCGGGGGCCGCGCAGCTCCAGGATCTCCCGCATCACCTCCACCAGCGGCGTGTCGGCCACCACCTGGCGCTGGTGGATGGCCTTTTTGCCGCGGTAGTGGAAGACGAGGTTGTCGCCCTCCACGCGCAGGTGGCTCTTGCGCAGGGTGGCGAGCCCGAAGGTCTTGTTCTCGGTGGCGTAGCGCTCGCTCCCCACGCGGAAGGCGCCGCGCATCATCAGCCTCACCACCGTCGCCAGCACGCGCTCCCGCCCCACGCCCTCGCGCCCCAGGTGCTCGGCCGTGACTTCGCGCAGGTGGGGGATGCAGCGCGCCAGGTCCAGCAGCTTGCGGTACTTGCGGGTGGAGCGCCTGGCGGTGAACTCGGCGTTGTAGCGGTACTGCTTGCGCCCGGCCTTGTCGATCCCCGTCACCTGCACCTTGGCCTCGGGGTCGGGCGAGATCTCCACGTCCGTCCACGCGGGCGGGATCACCAGCTTGCGGATGCGCTCCAGCGCCGCCGGGCTCTTCAGCGGCTTCCCATCGCCCCGCAGGTATCCGAACCCCTCCTCGGGGCTGCCGATCCTGCGCCAGGGCCGCTCTTTGGTCGCTTTCTTCGCCATATGCGATGGGGGGTATACAAGGAGCGGGCCGGACTGCGGGCACCGCAAGGCCCTCACCCCCCCGACCCCCCTCTCCCGATAACGGGAGAGGGGGGCGATTTCCACGGATCCGCGCGATGTGGTGAGGTCTGCCCAACCGCGGTATCCAATGTAGGGGCGCGATTCATCGCGCCCGCACCCTCGGCAGGCTTGACGCCGGCTCGCCGCCGACGAAGTAGTCCCCTCTCCCACGCGGTTGTGGGAGAGGGTGGCAGCTGTAAGCTGCCGGGTGAGGGCCCGGCCCCGTGTTTGCGCACGGGTGCTGGCGAATCGTGCGGCGCACAGGGCCGCGCGGGGAACGCAGCGAAAGGATGAGGTCCCGTGGAGCAGAACATCGAACGCCCGCTGATCGCCCTGACGACCTCGCTCGCGCCCACGGGGTCGCACGGGCTGCCGGGAGTGAAGCTGAACTCGCAGTACATCGCGGCGGTGGAGGGGCCGGGGGGCGCGTCCATCCTGCTGACGCCGGCGCACGACCTGGCGTCGGTGGAGCAGATCGTGGCGGTGGCGCACGGGCTGGTGCTGACGGGGGGCGAGGACGTGGACCCCGCGCGCTACGGCCAGGCGCCCCACCCCACCGTTACCTCCGTGAACCCCGCGCGCGACGCCATGGAACTCGCCGCGCTGGACGCGGCCCTGCGCCGCGGCATCCCCGTGCTCGCCATCTGCCGGGGGATGCAGCTCCTGAACGTGGGGCTGGGCGGCACGCTAATCCAGGATATCGCGTCCGCGAAGCAGGGTGGGCGGCTGCACGAGCAGGAGGCGCCGGTGGACAAGGGGTGGCACCCCGCCACCGTGGCCGAAGAGACGGAGCTGGCCTCCATCCTGGGCACGCGGGAGCTCTTCATCAACTCCTTCCACCACCAGGCGGTGGACGAGCTGGGGAGCGGCCTGCGCGCCTCCGCCTGGGCCGACGACGGCGTGGTGGAGGGGATCGAGGGCACCGGCGACGGCTGGATCTGCGGCGTCCAGTGGCACCCGGAGCGCGGCGAGGCCGAGTCCCCCGAGGACCAGCGCGACCCCAACCGGCGCCTCTTCTGGGCGTTCGTCCAGGCGGCCCGGGAGTTCGCGGCGATCAGCGTTTAAAAGAAGGGCTCACACAGAGGCAGAGAAAAGCATCTTTTCTCTGTGCCTCTGTGTCTCTGTGTGACACCCTCAATCCAGAATATCGAACTGCTCCACCTCGTCGAGCGGAAACTCGTCGCTCTCGCCGGTGGCGACCCGGCGGGCGCGGAGGATGTCGCGGCCATAGCGGGCGCGCACGTCCTCGGGGATCACGATGAGCTCGGTGCCGCGGCGGCGGAGCTGCACGCGCGTGCCGTCCATGATGGCGCGCTCCAGGCGGTCCAGGTCGGCCGGGCTCCACCTCATCGCGGCGGAGGCGCCGCGGTGTCCGGCGGCGGCGGGTTCTGGGCCGGCGAGGGCGACGTCGTCTGCGCCGGCGGGGCGGTGATGTCCGTGGCCGGCTCGGCGGCCCCGTTGTCCTCCGGCACCGGGTCGCGGCGCACGG